>SLQY01000108.1 GCA_007131235.1 Wenzhouxiangella sp. | reverse complement strand
GCCACCGTCTGCTGATCGGGCGCCTGCACTTGAAGGCGCAGATCCGAGGCCCGATCCGGTCTTTCGCTGATTCCCTGAACCTGGCCGTGGAAGCTCAGACCAATGATGCTTCCCTGGCTATGCTGGCCTGCTTCGCGCTGGACGACCAGCTCCCCGTCAGGGCCAGAACCTGGCTGCAAGGTCACCGGCGGCAAATCCAGCACTTCGTCCAGCGACGGGTCATGCGGGCGGGTTCCATCGGGCAGGGGCTCGGGCAAGGCCAAGGCAAAGCTCAGCTGCCAGTCGAGGTCGGCCAGGCCGTCCCGATTGAACAACTCGAGTTCCAGCACGGTGGACTGCCCCGCTTCCAGTACCGGCTCCGTTTCATCGAGCATCGCCACCGCACAGGGCTGGTCCAGGGCCAGCGCCAGGGCCAGGACTAGCTCGCTGCCGGCCTCGGCTTCCAGGTTGACCTCAGCGGCATCCTGGTAGCCTTCGGCACGGGCGTCGACCGTGTAGGGTTGAAACCGGGTGTCGGCGCCGAAGCGGAACAGGCCACTCTCGTCAACCGGAACGTCGCGCACCCGTCCGTCACGATCGACCAGGCGGACCCGGGTATCGGGCAAATCGGACTGTATCTGGCCGCAGCGACCCAATGCCGAAACCTCGCCATCGATGGTCCATGTATGCGTATTGGGCAGCACTTCCAGGACCAGGTCGAGCACTTGCCGCGGCAGCGTTTCGGCGTCCTGGAACAGGCACAGGCGGGTTGTGTGCAGACCGGGTGCCAGGCCGACGCTGCTGATCGGCAATGGCTGGCTGGCGTTGCTGTCCGGCCCGAGCACGCCAGCGGCGGGCAGACCTGTCAACCAGTCCGGCGCCGGTCGCTCGCAGGCCGGGCCGGCACCAGCTTCGACCCGCCAGTCAAGACCCGCCGCACCGGTGTTGTTGACGCCCAGCTCGACCTGTCCTTGCTCACCGGCGCTCAGGCTGAGCTGGCTCAGCACAAGCTCGAGCTCGGCACAGGGTTGATCCACGCGCAAGGTCATCGCGACAACGTGCTGCTCACCAGCTCCGAGCGCTGGCAGGTCGAGCGAGACCGGACGGTGGCCGGGGGCGCCGACGAGCAGCGCCAGGTCGGGCTGATCAGCGCGCACCGGCAGCTGAAAGAATCCATCCGCTGCGCTATGTACAATCAGGTCTTCCTGGTTGGTCTTCAGCTCAGCGCCACTCAACGGCAGCTGGGTCGCGTCACAGGCGCCCAGGCTGATCACCTGTCCGCTGACCACCGCCTGGTCCGGCGCCGGCGCCGGAAACACATCGATCCGAACCGGCACCTCCGTCTCGGCCCGATCGATGGCGTTGCTGTCCAGGCACAGCGTCGCATGGTGCGCGCCAAGAGCCAGCTGAGCGGCATCGATGACCGCATTCAGCCCAAGGCTACTGCCCGGCTCCAGCTGTCCCTGCGCTGGCTCAAGCGTCAGCCATTCCGGGGCGTCACCGGGGTCGCAGCGACCGGCATCGACCACAAGGACGATCTCGACGTCGTGCCAGTCCATTCGCCCACCGCCGGCGAAATCGTTGCTGAACGACAGCGACCAGGTGCCCGCCACGGTCGTGCCATCGGCGCCGAACGGATCGGCGTGGTGGCTGGCGTAAATGTCGTCGAGTGACGAACTCACGCCCTGGAACGCCCATGGCACGGACAAGGCATTGAACCCACCGACCTCGAAGCGATCGCCGCTCGGAGAGATCAATTCCATCCTGAGATCCGAGGCCCAGCTATCGGTTTCCAGCTCGACCGTACCGCGGAATGACAGGTCAGTGACACGCCCAGGCATGGCGGGATCCACCTCCATGATGTGGCTCTGCGTCGCGCCGCCACCGGCCAGGCTCATCGGCGGTACCGACAGCATCACCGACCCCTCGTCGGCCTGCACTGCCCGGCCAACGCTACGCGCTTGCCAGTGCAGATCAGCCGAACCTGGGTTGGAGAGGGCAAGCGCCAGGTTCACCGTGCTGCCCTGCTCGGCGTGGGTGGCGATGCGATCAGGCGCAACTACCAGTGCCGCCCCGGACCGCCCCTTGACCGCCACGGTCATGCGCAACTCGGGCGAAAGCCCACCTTGCTCGACCAGGCGGATCTCGGCGAAATGCACCCGGTCTAGCAGGTCGACTTGTGGCGTGGCCCGGATCTCCAGCATCACCTGCTCATCCGGGCTGCCGCCAAGTTCGAAATCCGCCGGGCTGATCTCAATAGCCAGATCGTTATCTGCGTCGACCAGCACCTGCCAGTGGCTGGGCTCGTCCAGTGCATTGCGCAGCAGCCGGCTCCAGCCGCAGCGCGGACTGCAGTCAAGGTCACGCAGGGCCGGCAGGTTCAACGTTCGAACATCGCCGCCAACGACCGGTCGCGCGGCCAGGAAAGCCGCTCGGCTTTCGTCGAGCACCAGGCCCACCCGGGCCGCACGGCCCAGCTCGACCCGACCGCTGCCGACCTGGTCCGGGTGCCAGGGCGTCTTGCCGTCTTCGGCAGTGCCGCTGGTCTCTGCACTCATCCTCAGCGCCGAGTTGACCTCCATCGCGGTCCAGTCCGGATGGGCCTGGCGCAGCAACAGGGCCGCCCCGGCTACGTGCGGGCTGGCCATGGATGTGCCCGATCGCAGTTCATACCCGCCCGGCCAGGCCGAGCGAATAGCGATGCCCGGTGCGGTCAGATCCGGCTTTTGCAGATCAGCCAGGGGCGCCGGGCTGGGACCTCTCAGGCTGAACCCCGCCAGCACATCACCCTGGGCCGGGCCGCCGGTGGGCGTCGCATCGCGACTGCTGGCCGCCACGCTTAGCACCCAGGGCCCGAGGTGATTGACCGCACCAGTGGGGTTGGCGACACCGGGGCCGGTGTTGCCGGCAGCAGCCACCACCACGATGTCGGCAGCAACCAGGTCCAGCTTGGCCCGGTCGTTGTCGCGCCAGGGGTCGCGGCCGCCGGAAATCGAGAAGTTCAGTACATCGACATCGCCGTCCAGTAACACCTGGTTCAAGCCGGCCAGAATATGCGACTCCGGGCAAAACTCCGTGGGGCAGACCTTGTAGCTGCGAATACTGGCGCACGGCGCAACCCCGCTCATGAACGAATAACCGGAAGGAATGGGCGGGACCGGTAGCGCTGAACGATCGATGCGATTTCCCGCCAGGATGGCCGCAACATGGCTGCCATGGCCATGCCGGTCGTAAGGGTCCGGTCCGATGCACCACCCGTTGTCGTCAGTCATCGCGCAATCGACGACGCTGAGCTGTTTTGCCGGCTGGGTCGCACCGTGACCACAGGACGGATCGTCGGCAAACGAAGCGTGCAGCGTGGACGGCAGTCCGGTATCCAGAACGGCAGCAATCATGCCCTCGCCGCGGAAGCCTTGGGCACTGGGTGTCGCCGCGCCCGACCAGACCGTCTCGGCCCCGATGAAGCCCGGACTGTTCCAGATCGCCAGCCTGAATTTGGCCTCGCGGCGAATGTTGCTGACGCCGCGCTGTTGGGCCAGCCGGCGAGCCTCTGTCGGGCTCAACTCGAGCGCAACACCGCTGTGGGTGGCAAAGTAGCGATGGCTGGGTCGCAATTCGCGCTCCAGCAAACGCTCAGCCCGAGCCAGCTGATCGTTCTGTAGCACGCGCAGGTCGTTGATCCTGGCCATGTCCAGGCCTGAGCCGGGGTCCATGGGGGGAGGCGTGAAACTGACCAGGTAAGTCGCCTTGCCATCGGGCTCGCCGACAACAGCGGTCGGCACCGCGACGAGGCAGCAAACCAGGACAATGGACAGGGCTCGACGCATGGCCGAATCATAACCCGACTGCGCGCCAGAGGCCGCCAACGTGGCATCATGGGGCCTGATCCAAACTGAAATCAGCCATGAACAAGCCAGACTCGATGGACCAGCTATCCATGAATCCCGACCAGCTCTACCGCGAGGAAGTCTTCACCGACCAGGAGACCGGTTCAATCCGACGCCTCAGCCCGGTGACTTCCGACGGCAGCGCCGACCCCAACCGCGCTGTACAGTACGTCGGCCAGACCCAGGTCATGACCCCGGCCGGCCCGCTGCCGCTGAGTTTTGAACTGCAGGGTGACACCCTCGGCGAAGCCGCCAGCCAGTTCGCCCCGGCAGCCGCCCAGGCCATTCAGGAAGCGGTGGAAGAAATCAAGCGCCTTCAGCGCGAGCAGCAGTCATCCATCATGATGCCTGGCAAGGGTGGCTCAGGCGGGATGCCAGGAGGCGGAATGCCGGGTGGCGGCATCAAGCTCTAAAACCACTGGCAGGGAACCTGTTCAGCAGCACCTGAAAATGTGGCCACTGGAATAGCAAAGGGCCGGACGCTTGCGCATCCGGCCCTTGACGACACTAAAGACGTCTAAACTGTATCTAGTTTCAACGCTTACCGGCCGGATTCAACGGATCAACATCCAGGAACATCGGGCCGCTTAAGCCCGCCTGACCCATCGGCAGCACGCCGCCATTCAACGTCACCGTGCTCGGATCCAGGAATTCGTGCACCGGATCACCGAACGCATCGAAGGTCTGACAGACCGTAACGACCACCAAACCATCCGAGTCGGTCAGAATCGG
>SLQY01000079.1 GCA_007131235.1 Wenzhouxiangella sp. | reverse complement strand
TTACTGTTGATGTCGCTGTCCAATCGAAGGTTGACCTGACAATCTGGCGAACAGTCAGATCGCGCCGTGCTCCGTGTCGAAGCCAGGATTCAAGTGCGTGATTGATATCACAAACCTCTGCCCGCAGGAACTTCCGCGCCTTGTCAGCGCTCAAAAAGCGACAAGCTACCTGACAGGCCGGGACCTCTTTGGGCGCTGCGGTCGGGAGGGTAGCCCCCCGAAGTGGGGCGCGCAATCATCATGCAGGGCCGGGTATTTGATTCTTAAAATAGCGATTCTGGTGAGCATCTATGCAGCCCTGCTTGGTCTTGGCTTCGCGATGCTTCGAGACTCCACCGGACCCTTCTGGCCGGCCATTTTCTTTCTGTTGCTTGCAACCCCGGTGGGCATCTTTGCTGCCTATCTGGCGACGCTGAAGCGCATCCACTGGCTGACCCTGTGGTCGGGGCAGTCCCTGGTGGTTCGATGGCTGTCCGGGGCGTGGCTTCGGTTGATCTTGAGTATCTTGCTGGCTATAGGTGCGGCAATAGTGTTGCTGGTGCGGTTTTCAGTTGCGAGCTGGCCGGATCTGGTTCTTGTCGGTGTCTGCATCCTCTTGCTGTGTGCGGTCTACCTTGCGATTGGAAGATGGCTGCTTGGCCAGTACCAGCCAGTCTACCGTCACGGTAGATCACTTTTGCTGATGGCAATGCTGGTTGCGGGATTGATGAGCCTGATTGATCCACTGGTTCGTTTCCTGATCGGCGCTTACGGCACCTACGCCACCCCTGCAGAGGCGATCGAGGCAGTCCGCGCCCCGGTATCCTGGCTGGGTCAGAGTTCCGTGTCACGCCTGGCCACGGAGTGGGGGGCTTTCTGGCTAGGGTGGGAACGATTCGTTCTAGGTCGTCTGCTGGAAAATCCGAGCTGGATCTCCTGGCTTGCCCTCTTTGTTTCGGGCCTGCTACGGTTTCCTTTGTATCTTGCTGTCTGTTTCGGTTTATCCGCCTTTTTTCTGCCACCGGGCGAAACCAAGCGCATCATCCTGCCCAGTACTTCCGATGAGGAAGTCCCGGCCCTGTTGCCTAAACGCATCGCGCTGCTTAGCGCGACAGTCACTGTCAGCGTTCTTTTCATCTACCTGCCGCTCTTTGGCGTTCTCGAATCCCACCTTTCGAATGAAGCCAGGGTGGCAGAGCCGACCGCGGTAATAAGCCAGGTTGAGCGAATCGGCGACCAGTACTTTTCGGTCGGGTCAATCGATGAAGTCAGCCGACTTTCCAGCTCCAAGCTGGAGTCCTACAAGGACTTGATGGTGCCGATTGAAGATTCGCTGGCGCTGGGATTTTCATTCATGCGAACCAATGTCGATGTTTACCTGGACTGGTATTACAGCTTGCCGGCGGAATGGGGTCGGGTGGCATCCTTGCTGGCCGGGAATATCGACAGCTACCTGCAAACGAAACTGACAGAAACGCTGGAGTCCGGAGAGCCTTTCAAGGTCTTTGAACAGCACTTGTCCGAAGCCATTTCCCTGGAGGCGGATCTGCTCGAGGATTATCGCCAAAACGCAAGCGAACTTCTGGATTCAAGACGTGTAGATGTTTCGCCAGGGGAAGAGGTCATCGTGGTTGCCAGTGTTGATCGAGAAGCGTTGCTCGCCTTTCCGATCCATTCAGGTTTGACAACGGTCGAGCAGCGACTGGCCACAGCCGCCGCGACCACCGGGGTTTCCGGTGTGGTAGCGGCCTTCGCGACCAGGCAGATCATCTTGCGTGCCAGTTCGAGCGGGGTCATTCGCTCGGCCGGTGTCGCACTGGGGCGTCTTGCGGTAATCCGTGCAGGCTCGACCGGAACCGGTGGGGTATTCGGGGCAGTCATTGGTGGTACTTTTGGTTCGGTTGTTCCCGTTCTGGGAACGGTTGCCGGTGCTGCGATTGGCGGCGCCATAGGTGGCCTTGCCATGGGCGTCGGTGCCGAGTACCTGATGGTTAAGCTCGAAGAAGTTCTGAAACGAGAAGAGCATCACGAGCAGCTTATCGCCGCCATCGACGCCGTTGAGGCAGAGTTGCTGGAGCAGCTCAGAGGCCCATTAGAAAAATAGATTGGAGTCAATCGGTGGGTGATCAGAACCGGCTGGTTTCGATTTGTAGGCACCGTCGAAGAGCAGCGGGTCTTCGCAATATGCCAGAATAGGACGGGTCGAATCAACACGGTATTGCTTCATGGTCATCAGCCACGACAGACTCAGGCACTGGGCTATCGTCTACGCCACCGCCTGGCTGCCGCGCCGGGGGCGGGTGGCCGCACGTTATCGGTTGATGGAGCGCCAACGCCTCGGCATGCTGCGCCGCGGTGATGTGGTGATGATTCGCCATCCCAAGACCGGTTCGACCTGGCTCAGAACGCTGCTGACTCAGCTCTACCATTATCGTGATGGTATTTCCCCAAAGCGTGTCTTCGCGGCTGACGAACTGGCGCTGCAGAAGCCCGGGCTGCCGCGTTGGGTCATATCGAACGGTTGGTACAGCCTCGAGAGAAGGATCGCCGAGGCCTACCGGGACAGGGATCCCATCATCCACGGCAAGAAGACCATACTGCTGGCCCGTCATCCCGGCGATATTGTCGTTTCGTGGCATCGCCAGTACCAGAAGCGAACCAAGTCATTCAAGCGCGAACTGATTGAGGCTGATGTCAGCCCCAACAGTGGCATCGACTGGCGCCAGTTGGATCGCTGGTCCTTCATTCAGCGAGACGAGTTAGGTCTGCCAGCCATTATCCGCTACTACAACTTCTGGGCCGAAACCCTGGCCGACCGCGAGGATGCGCTGATTGTCCGCTACGAAGATTTGCGGGCCAACACTGAAACCACGCTGCGTCGGGTGACGGCCCTGCTCGGAGAAACTTTCAAGGACCAACACTACGCCGACGCCATTGCGTTCAGCTCTGTGGACAATATGCGCAAGCTTGAACAGACGGGCTATTTCCAGAACAACTCCCTCAGGTTGCGCGATGCCGGGGATCCGGATGCCCTCAAGGTTCGTCGTGCTCACGTTGGTGGTTTCCGCAACGATCTGACTGCCGAGCAGGCTGCATGGGTGGAGGGGCAAGTGTGCGATAACTGCCATCCAGCGCTGGGCTACGCCCATGGGCTTGAAGGCGCGGTTGTAGCATAGGCTTGCCGCAGGCGAACGCGATCTACACTTGTGGCGGTGTTAGTAATGCCGTGGTTGCCATTGATCCAGTCTGACCGGGCGGGCAAACAGATAGCCCTGGTAGCCGCCGCAACGCTCGCGGCGTAGCAGATCCCATTGCTGCTGAACTTCCACGCCCTCGGCGATGACGGTCAACTTGAGTGCGTGGCCCATGGCAAGGATGGCACGAACAATGGCTTCGCTGCTTTCGCTGGATAGCATATCGGCGACGAATGACCGGTCGATCTTGAGCAGGTCAAAGGGCAGGTGCTTCAGATAGGAAAGCGAAGAGTATCCTTTGCCAAAATCGTCCAGGGCAATGCCCATGCCCAACTGGCGGATGGTCCGCATCTTCTCGCGCGTGGTCTCCATGTCGTCAAGAACGACGCTTTCGGTCAGTTCCAGCACCAGGCGTGATGGGTCAACGGGGTGTCGTTTCAGCCGCGAGCGCAAATTATCGACAAAATCGGGCTGGTGAAATTGGCGGGCACTGACATTGACCGATAGCTTCAGGTGGCGCGTATCCGGTTGCGTCTGCCAGGCCAGCAGGGTGGACATGGCCTGGTCCAGCACCTGCTCACCAATAGGGAGAATCAGCCCGGTGGCCTCGGCCAGGGGAATGAAGATCATCGGTGAAATGAACTCACCATTGGGCTGAGGCCAGCGCAGCAGCATCTCGGCCCCGATCAGGCGCCCTTCGATATCGAATTGTGATTGGAGATGAAGCTCGAGGTCCTTGTTGATGATGGCACTGCGCAAGCGACTTTCCGTGTTGGCCCGTGCTTCGACCATGGCCTTGAGTTCCGGGCTGTACAGCCGCACCAGGTTGCGACCGTCGTCCTTGGCTCGCTGCAAGGCCAGTTCTGCCCGATCCAGGGGTGCTTCCGCACGTCCTTCCCTTCCGTTGAACACGTAGGCTCCCAGGCTGGAAGCGTGTCGAATCTGCCCCTTCCCGTTGCTGAGTGTATAAGGTTCATACAGGCGCTCATGCAGGCTGGAGGCCAGGCGCTGGGTATCCTCGATCGAGGCGGCGACGCTGCTGCTGAGCTTTGCGATGACAATGGCAAACTGGTCGCCGCCGATTCGGGCCACGGTGTCGTTGTCATCGACGGCTTCGCGAAGCCGCATGCCAACCTCGCACAACAGCCGGTCTCCCATTTCGTAGCCATGGACATCGTTTATGAATCGGAAGCTGTCGAGGTCGAGCACGATGATTGCGCCATGCAGGCCCGTTTGACACGCATTGCTCATGGCCGCTTCGAGCGCTTCGAGCAACAAGGATCGGTTGGCAAGATTGGTCAGCGGATCGTAAAACGCAAGGCGATGAATCATGGCCTCGGATTCGCGCTGGGCGGTAATGTCGTCCTTGATGGCAACGTAGTGGCTGATGGTGCCGTCGGGCTGGCGAATCGGGGCGACGACCGCTGCCTCGACGTAAGCGCTGCCGTCCTTGCGTGTGTTGCTGAACTCACCGCGCCAGGTCTTGCCGCGCTTCAACTCCGACCACATCTCCTGGTAGGTCGAAGGCGGTGTGCGGCCGGTATTGAGCAAGGAAGGATTGCGACCCATGACCTCGTCTCGGCTGTAGCCGGTGCTACTAAGGAAGGCGTCGTTGACGTACTCGATGGCTGGTCGAGTATCGGTGATGACGATGCTGGCCGGGCTTTGCTCAACCACCATGGCCAGCTTGCGTAGCTGATCTTCGGCAGCCAGGCGACCGAGTCGTTCAGTGCGTTCGCGCAGTGCGCGTTCAATCGTGCTGGCCAGTCGAACCAGGTTGTCCTTGAGTACGAAGTCATCCAGTCCTTCATGCAACAGCTTTGCGGCCACGTCTTCGTTGACCGTTCCTGAAACCAGGATGACCGGTATCTGGTTCGCCTGGCGCTTGATCAGGCCGAGGGCGTCGCTGAAATCGAGCCCGGGAATGTCAAAATCGTAGAGAATGACGTCAGGTGACCTATCCAGCGCATCGGCCAGCGTCTGGTATTGATCGACCCGTTCGCAGATGACATTCATTCCATCCCGGCTGAGCCTGCGCTTGACCAGGAGAAAGTCGGCCTCGCTGTCTTCGACAACGAGTACCTGAGTGGGCTTGGCAGTGTGATCAGTCATTGGGAGGAACGTTAGTGGCGACCCAGTAGATGCCGAGTCTGGCAATGGTTTCGGCGAATTCGACGAACTCCACGGGTTTGCGCACAAAGCTATTGGCTCCGGATTGGTAGGCGCGCAGGCGATCGGCACTTTCGTCGGAGGATGTCAGGATGACAATCGGCAGCGTGCGGGTTCTTGCATCAGCCCGCAATTGCTCGAGCACTTCCAGTCCGGAAAGCCTGGGCAAGCCGATATCCAGCAGTACGACCACCGGCAGCCGGTCATCCGGGCGGGCGCTGAACTCGCCCTGACCAAACAGATAGTCCAGTGCTTGTTGCCCGTCGCGGACCACATCGATGCGGTTGGCCAGATTGGCACGACGCAGGGCACGGAGAGTAAGCAATTCGTCCTGCTGGTTGTCCTCGACCAACAGGATTCTCGATTCACTCATTCGGTCTGCTCCTCGCTGTCGCCCTGTGGCAGGGTAAAGCAGAATCGGGCTCCCTGGCCAGCGCTGGCGTTGGCCTCGATCCGCCCCCCGTGGCGCTTGATGATGCGATCGACGGTGGCCAGACCGATACCGGTGCCAGGAAACTCGTCCTGGCGATGCAGGCGCTGAAAGGCCTTGAACAGCTTGTCGGCGTGAGCCATATCAAACCCGGCGCCATTGTCTTCAACGCAGAACGCGGGTGCTTCATCCAGCAGTCCAGTCTTGAAGCTGATCCGTGGCTTGCTGGTATTCCTGGTGTATTTCCATGCGTTGTCGATCAGGTTATTCACTACTGCCTCGATGGTCGCCGGGTCAGCCTTGACGATCAGGTCGGGTTCGATTTCCACTTCTGTTTCCCGATCGGTGCCGGCGCGGAGGAGGCGATCAATCTGCTGCCTGGCGATCTCGCTGAGGTTGACATCCTGGCGCTGGAGTTCTCCACGCGTACTGCGCGACAAAACAAGGATGCCATCGATGAGTTCGTTCATCTTGCCGCTAGCGATAATGATCTGGTCCAGGTACTGGCGTGCCTCGTCGTCCAGTTGGCTGGCATGGTCCTCGATCAGGGCCTCGGAGAAACCCGACATGGCTCTCAAGGGTGCGCGCAGGTCGTGAGAGACCGCGTAGGCAAAGGCATCCAGTTCCTGGTTGGCAGCAGTGAGTTCGGCGGTACGCATGGCAACGCGCTGTTCAAGTTGAGCGTGAACCCGTTCGCTGTGTGCGCGAAACTCTCTGGCCTTGCGCAAGCGCTGGCGGCGGTCATTTTCAGACGCAAGCTTGATTCTGGAAACCAGCCGAAATACCAGAAAGAACAGCAAGGCAGCGGTCACGAGTACAAAGGCCCAGCCCTTGATGATGCTGGCCTTGACGAGCGTGGCCGGCTCATCGAACATCAGCATCAGGGCCTGGTCGGACAGCACGATCCAAAGCAAAGCGAATACCGCATAGGCCACCACGATTCGCGCAGAGGCCATATAACTGTCGCGCTGAATCTTCAGTTTATCGGTCGTGCCAACCATCGCAATGCCCGAGTAGATGCCTCAAAGTGGCATTAAATGGCAGGTTAGGGCACAGCTTCCTGCATTGCAAGCCTACTGGTCTTGTCAGCTCGCATTCCGCAGGCATGGGAGCAGGCAATGACTTGCGTTCATCCAGGAAATGGATGATGATTCAGTCTTCGGCACACAATGAAGCCATGGCCGGCTTGGCTCCTTTGGAAGTGCGGCAGCCATGGCGGCAGGCGATGTTGCCTGGGGCACCCGGAACGGGCCGCCGACATCATGATTGTGGCCCTGGGCGAAGTGCTGGCGGGGCTGCAGGCACCTGTTGACGTGCAGTCATGGTCAATATTGACCAGCGGGCCGGTTTCTTCAGGCCGAAGCTGACTGGACAAAACGCGAGGATTCGCCGATGAACGATAGCAACACCGAGGCCGGCCGCTGGCTGGCCGAGACGCACGAGGTGGAAAACCAGCCGCCGCCGCTGTGTGACTACAACGCCTATCTTGCCGACCCGGCGCTGGTTGCAGCCGCCGGCCGCGCCAGCATCGATCAGCACGCAGCAGGGCTGGTCGCCTTCGGCGCTCGCGCCGGCAGCGCGGAGATGATTGAGCTGGGCGTGGCGGCCAACGCCAACCCGCCGGAGCTGTGGACCCATGACCGCTTTGGCCATCGCGTCGACGAGGTCCGGTTTCATCCGGCCTATCACCAGTTGATGCGCTATGCGGTGGAGCAGGGTCTGCACGCCAGCCCCTGGACCGATGACGAACCCGGTGCCCAGGTGACGCGGGCAGCGCGCTACTACTTGCATACGCAAGTCGAGGCCGCACACGGCTGTCCGATCACGATGACCTTTGCTGCCATTCCGGCGCTGCGTCATCAGCCCGATCTGCTGGCGCGTTTCGGCCGGCGGATTACCGCACGCGTCTATGATCCGCGCAATTGCCCGGATGGTGACAAGGCCGGGCTGACCGTAGGTATGGCCATGACCGAGAAACAGGGCGGGTCGGACGTGCGCCGCAACGCCACGCGCGCCCATGCTATTGGTCAGCCGGGGCCGGGTCAGCCGTATGAACTGGTCGGGCACAAGTGGTTCGTGTCGGCACCGATGTGTGATTTGTTTCTGGTCCTGGCCCAATCCGCCGGCGGCCTGTCCTGCTTTCTCCTGCCGCGCTGGCGTCCCGATGGCAGCAAGAATCCCCTCCAGATCCAGCAGCTGAAGCGCAAGATGGGCAACGTGGCCAACGCGTCATGCGAAACCGAGCTGCGCGGTGCGCTGGCCTGGATGGTCGGTGAAGAGGGCCGCGGTGTTCGCACCATCATTGAAATGGTTGCCGCTACCCGCTATGACTGCATGATTGGTTCAGCGGCCGGGATGCGCCAGGCTCTGGTGCAGGCGATTCACCATTGCCGCCATCGCCAGGCCTTCGGTGCATTCCTGGTCGAGCAACCGCTGATGCAGAACCTGCTTGCCGACCTGGCCCTGGAAAGCGAGGCGGCCATGACCCTGGCGATGCGCGTCGCCCAGGCCCTGGCCAAGCCCGACGAAGAGCATGAACGTCTGCTGGCGCGACTTGCCACGCCAGTCGGCAAGTACTGGATCTGCAAGCGCACGCCCAATCATGCCTATGAGGCCATGGAAGTGATCGGCGGCACCGGCGTCATGGAAAGCCATGTCATGGCTCGGCTGTTTCGCGAATCGCCGGTCAATGCGATCTGGGAGGGCAGCGGCAACGTTCAGTGCCTGGACATGCTGCGCGCGATGGCTCGCGAGCCGGAGGTGACCGAGGCCTGGTTTGCCGAGCTCGATCGCGCCGCCGGCGGCGATGCCGCGCTGGATGCGCATATCAAGGCCCTCAAACGCGACCTGAGCGACAGTGAAAAGCTGGATTACCGGGCGCGTGACCTGGCCGACCGCATGGCGTTGGCGCTGCAGGCCGCGCTGCTGGTCCAGCATGCCCCCTCATACGTCGCCGATGCCTTTTGTGCCAGCCGTCTGGCCCGCACTGGCACCGGCAACTATGGCACCCTCCCGCCCAGGCTCGACTGCAAGGCCATCATCACCCGCGCTTTTGCCAATTGATCTTTAGGCAACTGCGAAAAAGAGATTGGAACCACCGAAAACTCCGAAAAAAGAAGGTTCCAATTCGGTGCTTTCGGTGTTTTCGGTGGTTTACGGTTTTTTTGTTCGAGAACTAACGCGGAGTGCTTTTCGAGCAGGGGTCGCCGGGTTTGCGGCCGCAGGGACAGCCGGCCTTGCTGCCCAGACCACCACAGGAGCCCGAAATGGGTTTGCGACCCATGATCACGCCGATGGCCATGGCGCCGACAAGGAACAGCATGAGGAGCGCGGTCAGGATAAATGTCATCAGCATGTCAGTTCAGTTCCTGCGTCAAGTAGGGAGCGAAGGCCTGGGTGTAGCGTTCAACCAGTTCGTTATTGATTTCCAGAATCCAGAGTGCGGCGATATCGTTTTTGACCGCCATTTCGTACGCTCGTTCAGGCTCTGGAACGCCAAGTGCGGTGGCCCAGGCATCGGCCCAGGTAGCATTATCGCCGATGACCGTGATCGAGACGGCGTGGTGATCAACCGGATAGCCGGTGCGCGGGTCGATGGTGTGCGAGAAACGCTGTCCGTCAGCCTCGAAAAACTGGCGATAAGTGCCGGAGGTGACGATTGCTGCGGTACCGGGCTCAATGATCTGGTGAATGTCCCGGGTGCCGGGGACCGGTCGTTCGATGGCGATCCGCCACGGCCCGTCGAGACGCTGGCCATGGCTGCGAATATCGCCTCCGATGTCGACCAGAAAATTATCGATGCCGTGGGCCAGCAGGCGCTCGGCAACCACGTCCACACCCCAGCCCTTGGCAATGGAGGAAAAGTCTAGGTAAAGCCCGCCCGGCTGGACTAATCGGCGCTGATCGCGGTCAAAGGCCAGGCGCGAATGCCCGACTTTCTCCAGCGTATCGGCGATGGCTTCGGGCTCGGGTATTGCATCGTGGCGATGCGGCGGGCCGAAGCCCCACAGGTTGACCAATGGGCCGACCGTCGGGTCGTAGGCACCGTCGCTGAGTACTGCCACCTGCATGGCCGTGTCGAGCACGCTGGCGAAGCCTTCCGGCACGACCATCTCGTCGCCGGCAGAAAGGCGATTGAACCGACTGATGGCGGAGTCCTCGCGCCAGGTGCTCATCTCGTCGTTGACCTGCTCCAGCAGGTCTTCGATCTCGGCGCGCAGTTCTGATACCGAGGGTTGGCCTGGCGGTTCGGCCAGGCGCACTGCCCAGGTCGTGCCCATGGTGTGGCCCGTCAGTACGACAGGATCCTGCGGCACCCTGCTGCAGGCCGTGACCAGCAGCCAGATGAGCACCGGCAATGCGGTGCGAACGAGCACGATCAGCCGCCGAAGTCGTCGAGCAGTATGTTTTCCGGTTCCACGCCCAGGTCATCTAGCATCTTGAGCACGGCCGAGTTCATCATCGGCGGACCACACAGGTAGTACTCGCAGTCTTCTGGTGCCGGATGCTGCTTGAGGTAGTTGTCCAGGGCAACCTGGTGGATGAAGCCGGTATAACCTTCCCAGTTGTCTTCCGGCTGCGGATCGGACAGGGCAAGATGCCAGGTGAAGTTGTCAAACTTCTCGGCCAGCTCGTTGAACTCCTCGACATAGAACGCTTCGCGCAGGGACCGGGCACCGTACCAGAAGGTGATCTTGCGCTTGGAGTTTAGTCGAAGCAGCTGGTCGAAGATGTGCGAGCGCAACGGCGCCATGCCGGCGCCACCGCCGATGAATACCATCTCGTTTTCGGTATCCTTGGCGAAGAATTCACCGAACGGACCAAAGACGGTGACCTTGTCACCGGGCTTGAGGTTGAACAGGAAGGTCGAAGCAATACCGGGCGGCAGGTCCGACTTGCCGGGAGGCGGTGTGGCAATGCGGATATTGAACTTGAGAACGCCTTTTTCTTCCGGATAGTTGGCCATGGAGTAAGCGCGCACGGTCTCCTCGGCCGAATTCTTCAGTTCGAGGTCGAACAGGCTGAAATGATCCCAGTCGCCGCGGTATTCCGTGGGGATGTCGAAATTCTTGAACTGGGCTTCGAACCCGGGAATCGCGAACTGCATGAAGCCGCCTGCGCGGAACTCGATGTCCAGATCCTTGGGCAGGCGTAGCACCAGTTCCTTGATGAAGGTGGCGACATTGTCGTTGGAGATGACTTCGCACTCGATCTTCTTGACCCCGAAGAATTCCTCGGGCACTTCGATCTTCATGTCCTGCTTGACCGCAACCTGGCACGACAGGCGCAGGCCTTCGCGAATCTCTCCGCGGGTCAGCTTCTCGCGCTCGGTCGGCAGGGCTTCGCCTCCACCCTCGATGACCTTGCAGATGCACTGGCCGCATGTGCCGCCGCCGCCACAGGCCGAGGACAGGAAAATCCCGCCGTCGGCCAGGGTGCCGAGCAGCTTGCTGCCGGCCGGCGTCCTGATCGCTTTTTCCGGATCGTCATTGATGTCGATGGTGACTTCACCGGTGCTGACCAGGCGCGAACGCGCCGCCAGAATCAGGGCGACCATTACCAGCACCGCGCCGGTGAACATGACAACTCCGGCCGTGATTTCTAGAAACATTACAGTTGTACCCCGGCAAATGACATGAAACCCAGTGACATGAGTCCGGTAATCAGGAAAACGATCCCGAGGCCGCGCAGGCCGTGCGGAACGTCGCTGTACTTGAGCTTTTCTCGAATGGCGGCCAACAGCACGATGGCCAGCGCCCAGCCGACGCCGCCGCCGAAACCGAACACCACGGACTCACCGAAATCGTAATTGCGCTCGACCATGAACAAGCTGCCACCAAGAATGGCGCAGTTGACCGTAATCAGGGGCAGAAACACGCCGAGCGCGTTGTACAGGGCCGGGACGTACTTGTCGAGCACCATCTCCAGGATTTGCACAGACGCGGCAATCAGGCCGATGTAGCACATCAGGCCGAGGAAGCGCAGGTCAATCGATTCCAGCGCCGCGATACCGGTCCAGGCCAGCGCGCCCTCATCGAGGAAATTGTTCAGGACCAGGTTGTTGATCGGCACCGTCAGGGTCAGGATCACGACCACGGCAATGCCCAGACCCAGCGCGGTCTCGACCTTCTTGGAGATGGCCAGGAACGTGCACATCCCCAAAAAGAAGGCCAGGGCCAGGTTTTCGACGAAGACGGCCCGGATAAACAGGCTCAGGTAATGTTCGAACATGATCTACTCCGTCCTCAGAACGCCGGGCTGACCCGGGTGTTGGGCCCGATCTCGAACTCTTCGGTTTCGACCTGCTCGACGCGGAACGTGCGCAGTATCCAGATGAAACCGGCAATCAGGAAAAAGGCGCTCGGTGGCAGCAGCATCAGGCCGTTGGCGACGTACCAGCCGCCTTCCGTGCTCAGTGGCATGATCTGGACACCGAACACGCTGCCCGAACCGAACAGCTCGCGGAAAAAACCGACGATCAGCAGGACAACGGAGTAGCCCAGCGCGTTGCCGAAACCATCCACGGCCGAGATCAGCGGCGGGTTCTGCATGGCAAAAGCTTCGGCCCGGCCCATGACGATGCAGTTGGTGATGATCAGGCCGACGAATACGCTGAGCTCCCGCGAAAGCTGGAAAGCGAAGGCTTGCAGCACCTGGTCGACCAGGATCACCAGTGCGGTGATGATGGTCATCTGCACGATGATGCGGATGTTCGACGGGATGATGTTGCGGATCAGCGAGACGAAGAAATTGGAAAAGGTAAGCACGAAGATGACCGCGATGCACATGGTCACCGTGGTGCTCATCTTGGTCGTGATCGCCAGCGCCGAGCAGATGCCGAGGATCTGCAGCGCAATCGGGTTGTTGGCGAAGATGGGTGCCAGCAGCACCTCGCGGGGTTTTTGGTCGGACATCAGATCAACACCTCGTCATTGTTCGTTTGCTGGCTGAGCCGGCGCAGATAGGGCGCGTAACCCTGTTCGCCGAACCAGAAGCGGACCATGGCCTGGACACCGTTTGCCGTGATGGTGGCGCCCGACAGTCCGTCAATGCGGTAGTCGGCATCGGGCACGCCCTCGGGCGTGCGCCCGCGGTCGACCCGGAATACCAGCTCGTCCTGCTCGTTGCGCAGGCGCGTGCCAATCCAGTTGTCCTGCCAGCTCGGGTTTTCGATTTCGCCACCCAGGCCCGGGGTTTCGCCGTGCTCGAAGAAGCTGATGCCGGCGATGGTGTTCAAGTCCGGCTCCAGCGCAATGAAGCCGTACATGGTTGACCATAGCCCGTAGCCATGGACAGGAAAGATCACCCGGGTCAGCTCGCCGTCCGCATTCCGAGCCAGGAAGACCTCGCCGTAGCGGGCCTGGCGGCCAATGCCGGCCGGATCTTCATCAAGGGTGCGGCTGCGGGCCGGATCGCGGGCGGCGCGAATCGGATCGAAGCTTGAGTCGAGCTCAACATATTCACCGCTGCTGAACTCGATGAAGCGGCGCTCGATACGCTCGAAAGCCGAGCCTACGTCCATGCCAGGTTCGTACATGCCCGCGGCCTGCAGCACGTTGAGCTGGCGGAACGCGTTGCGGTTTTCTTCCTGATGCGGTCGCAGCGTGACGGCCGCGGTGGATACGATCACGGCAGCCACCAGGCAGACCCCGGTAGCGACCTTGATCGTGTTGGCAATGCTGTTCTTATCCTTCACTGGTGACCTCCTGCAGACGGTTGCGGCGGCGGGCAATGTTGGCCTTGACTACCAGGTAATCGATAAGCGGGGCACACAGGTTGGCAAACAGGATGGCCAGCATCATGCCCTCCGGGAAGGCGGGGTTCACGACGCGGATCAAGACCGCCATGATGCCGATCAGGGCACCGAAAATGAGTTTGCCCAGGTCGGTCATCGAGGCCGATACCGGATCGGTGGCCATGTAGACCAACCCAAAGGCAAAGCCGCCCACGGTCAGGTGCCAGTACCAGGGCATGGCGAACATCGGGTTGGTGTCACTGCCGGCCAGGTTCAATACCAGGCTCATGAAGATCATGCCGAGCAAAACGCTGAGCATGATCCGCCAGGAGGCGATGCGGGTAGTCAGCAGGATCAGTGCGCCCAGCGCAATCAGCAAGGTCGAGGTTTCACCGATGGAGCCCTGGATGCCGCCCAGGGCGGTCTGCATCCAGGTCAGGTCAACTTCTGGCACGGTGGCTGCGTTGTCGGTCAGTCCTACGCTGAAGTCCAGGTCGCCCGAGGCAGCCAGGGCCAACGGGGTTGCGCCGGAAAAGCCGTCTACCGCCGTCCAGATGGAATCGCCCGACAGGTAGGCCGGGTAGGCGAAGAACAGGAAGGCACGACCGGTCAGGGCCGGGTTGAGGAAGTTCTTGCCCGTGCCGCCGAATACTTCCTTGCCCAGTACCACACCGAAGCTGATGCCGAGGAAGACCATCCACAGCGGAATGGTCGGCGGCAGGATCAGGGTGAACAGGATGCCGGTGACGAAGAAGCCTTCGTTGACTTCATGGCCGCGTTTCCAGGCAAACAGGCCCTCCCAGACAAAGCCGCCAAGATAGGTGACGATGAAGATCGGCAGGTAGTAGACCGCGCCATGGACGAAGTTGTGCAGCCAGTTGGTGTGGTCAAAGCCGGCCAGCATGACTACCAGGTCGGTCCGCCAGCCTGCGATCGGCGCATAGCCAAACTCGGTGATCTGCAGATTGGCCTGGTAGCCGACGTTGAACATGCCGAAAAACAGCGCCGGCAGCGCAGCGAACCAGACCGTCATCATGACCCGTTTCAGGTCGAGGCCGTCACGGACATGTGCGGTGGCGCGGGTGGTGCTCGACGGGCTGTAAAGCATGGTGTCGAACATTTCGTAGAACACATAAAAGCGTTCGTACTTGCCACCTTTCTCGAAGTGCGGCGCGATGCGCCGGTCTATGTAAGCGCGAAGTCCCACTTAACCTTCCTTCTGTATGCGTTCGAGGTTGTCACGGAGAATCGGCCCGTACTCATACTTGCCGACGCAGACGTAAGTGCACAGGGCCAGGTCTTCTTCGACCAGTTCCAGCGCTCCAAGTGCCTCGGCCATTTCAATATCGCCGACGATCAGCGAGCGCAGCAGCTGGGTTGGCAGGATGTCGAGCGGCATGATCTTTTCGTACTGCCCCAACGGGACCATGGCGCGCTCGCTGCCATTGGTGCTGGTGTCGAGGTCGAGGCGCTTTTTCGGCCACAGCTTGGACAGGTAGATATTCATGGTCGAGTGGCGCGTCAGGCCGGGTGACAGGTAGCCGAACATGCGCCGGTCGGTGCCCTCGCGCAGCACGCTTACCTGGTTGGCCAGGCGGCCGAGGAACCCGAGTGGGCCGCGCGCGTGATGGCCGTTGAAGACCGACCCGGAGATGATGCGGCTTTCGTCCGCTTCGCCGATCAACTCGTCGCGGCAGATGTCGTCGACACTGGCGCCCAGGCGGGTTTTGACCAGGCGCGGCTGCTTGACTCGCGGACCGCACAGGGCGACCACGCGATCGGTATGGAGCTTGCCGGTGGCCAGCAGCTTGCCAATCGCGATAACGTCCTGGTAGCCGACCACCCAGACCTCACGATGGCGCCCGACCGGGTGCAGGAAGTGAATATGGGTGCTGGGATTGCCGGCCGGGTGGGGCCCGGCGAATCGCTCTTCGCGGATATTGCCCTCGGCGAAGCCGTCCAGTCGCGACTCGGCTGCCTGGCATACCCAGACCGGCCCTTCGGTCAGGCAGGACAGGCCGCGCAGACCGTTTTGAAACGCTTCGCGCTCGGCCTCGATGACGACTTCCGGGTTGGCCGCCAGCGGATTGGTATCCATGGCCGGTACAAAAATCGCTTCCGGCTTGCTGTCAACGGTCGGGACCTGGCCGAAGGGGCGCGTGCGCAGCGCTGTCCATTGACCGGACTCGATCAACAGCTTGCGAATCTGTTCACCGTCGGTGCTGGAAACCAGGCCTTCACGCCAGGCTTCAAATGGCTGATCGCCGTCGCCATCAGTGATATCGATGACCACCGATTGCATAAAGCGCTTGGCACCGCGGTTGATGGCCACCACGCGTCCGGCGGCGGGCGCGGTGTAGCGCACTCCTTCACTTTTTTTGTCGTCGAAGATGAGCTGGCCGCGTTTGACCTGATCACCTTCGGCGACATGCAGGGTTGGCCGCATGCCCGGATAGTCACCGCCCAGCAAGGCCACCCGGCGTACCGGGTTGCCGCTGGAGATGTTCTGCTCGGGCGCGCCAGCGAGCGGGAGGTCGAGACCCTTCCGAATACGAATCATCGTGTCTAGTCAACCAGAAAGCGAATACCAGACCCCCTATTTTCCCAAAAATCACGCCATAAGGCCAGTGATTTTCACTTCAAACCGATTTTTGTGCCCCTTCTGTCAATGCCAGCTTGCTCTCGGCTAGCCGCGCACGTAAGCCTCGAGTTGCTCGATCAGCAGGCGCTGGTCTTCGATGACGGCATTGACCAGGTCACCGATCGAGACCAGTCCGACCAGCTTGCCGCCGTCGAGCACGGGCAGGTGGCGGATGCGCTTGCGCGTCATGATTTCCAGGCCTTCGGCAGCAGTGCATAGCGGTGAGATCGTGATCACCGGCGAGGACATGACCTCCTCGACGCGGGTTTCGCGCGATGCCCG
>SLQY01000017.1 GCA_007131235.1 Wenzhouxiangella sp. | reverse complement strand
ATTCCGACGCGCTACTACCAGTCCTGGGCCCCGGCATTGTTTGTCGTGGCCGTCCTGTTGCTGGTCGCTGTGCTGTTTTTCGGCGTCGGACGCGGCGCCCAGCGCTGGCTCGATATCGGCCTGGTCAGGTTTCAGCCTTCCGAGGGCATGAAGCTGGCTTTGCCATTGATGCTGGCGGCCTTGCTTGCCCGTCGCCCGCTGCCGCCGGGTTGGATAGATCTTGGTTTGTGCCTGGTTTTGATTGCCATTCCGGCAGCGCTGATCGTGCTCCAGCCAGATCTCGGTACGGCCGTACTGGTGGCTGCAAGCGGCCTGGCGCTACTGTTCCTGGCCGGTTTGCGCTGGCGTCTTATCCTGGCCATGTTCGGCCTGGTCATCGCGGCGCTGCCCGTGTTGTGGCTGAACCTTCACCAGTACCAGCGCCACCGGGTCATGACCTTTCTCAATCCCGAAAGCGATCCGCTGGGCCAGGGCTGGAATATCATCCAGTCCAAGATTGCCGTGGGTTCCGGCGGGCTTGCCGGTAAGGGCTGGACGCAAAGCACCCAGTCGCACCTGGAGTTTCTGCCCGAGCCGCATACCGATTTCATTTTTTCCGTGCTGGCCGAGGAATTCGGCTTTATTGGCGTGGTCCTGGTGCTGGTTCTGTATGCAGCCATCGTGCTGCGCGGGCTCTACCTGGCCAGCCGTTGCCGCGATAACTTTGGCCGGCTGCTGTGTGGCAGCCTGGTATTGATGTTCTTTTTCTACCTGGTCGTCAACGTGGCCATGGTCAGCGGCCTGTTGCCGGTAGTCGGCGTGCCACTGCCTCTGGTCAGCTATGGCGGCACGTCGGCGGTCAGTTTGCTGGCCGGTTTCGGGCTGGTAATGGGTTTGCATAGTCGGCGGCGGTTCATGGGGTGAGGGCTGAGCCAGAGAGGAAAGTAAAAAAGATAGAGGGGGCGGGTAGAATGGTGGCGCGTGGTAAAACTTTTTCTCGGCGTTGGATTCTATACTTCACCGTAACTGATTGATCGGAATCGACTGAATGATGCGTATTGCAATGCTTGTCCTGTGTTTCCTGGCTTTTGTGCCGGCCCTGGCCGAGGAGCCTCATCCGGGTTCCGAGGCGTTTATTGAACGCGTGGTGTCGGAACACGGGCTTGATGCGAACGAAGTTCGGGCCCTGCTGGCCGAGGCGCGCTACCAGCAGTCCATCATCGATGCCATGACCCGGCCCGCCGAGGCGCGGCCGTGGTATCGCTACTGGCCGATTTTTCTGACCGAGCCGCGCATCGCCGGTGGTGCCGAGTTCTGGCGCGCCAACCAGACGCTGCTGGAACAGGTGTCGGCGGAGTTCGGTGTGCCGATCGAGATCATCGTCGCCATCGTCGGCGTGGAAACGAACTACGGTTCCAATACCGGCAGTTTTCGCGTCCTCGACGCCCTGGCCACGCTGGGCTTCTACTATCCGCGCCGGGCTGACTTCTTTGCCCGCGAGCTGGGCCATTTCATGGTCCTGGCCAGCGAAGAGGGGCTGCCCCTGACCGAGGTCCGCGGCTCTTATGCCGGTGCCATGGGCCTGGGCCAGTTCATCCCCTCCAGTTACCGCGCCTATGCCGTCGATTTCGACGGCAGCGGCCGCCGCGACCTGTGGCGTTCGTTGCCCGACGCGCTCGGTTCAGTGGCCAATTACCTGGCCCGGCACCGCTGGGATACCGGCGCGCGCATTGTGCTGCCGGTGGAGCAGGTCCCGGACGACCTGGATGAGACTTTCACGATGAATCTGAATCACAGCCTGGCCGAGCTGGCTGCGATGGGCATCGTGTTCGATCCGGACGGGGTGCCCGACGATGCGTCCGCCACACTGGTTGCGCTGGAAAATGAAGACGGTCACGAGCACTGGATCGCGCTGAACAATTTCTACGTGATCACCCGTTACAACCGTTCACCCCTGTACGCCATGGCCGTGGTCCAGCTGGCCGAAGCCATTGCGGAGCGCGCGCCCTGATGCGATTCCTGGCGCTGGTTGCCCTGGCCCTGGCCATGGTTGCCTGTGCGCCGTCGGTCCGGGATACCCGGCCACAGGTTGACGGACCGCCGGCTCATGGCCAGTTCGATCCGTCGCGCATCCAGTACCCGGTGCCGCGGCCGGAACCGCGCAGCCCCTACGGCAATCATTCGCCCTACCAGGTCCTGGGTGTAACCTACGAAGTGTTGCCCAGCGCCCGCGATTACCGCGAAGTGGGCATTGCCTCATGGTACGGTACCAAGTTCCATGGTCGTGCAACGTCGTCCGGGGAGCCCTACGATATGTACCAGCTCACTGCCGCACATCGCACCTTGCCGCTGCCAACCTATGCCGAGGTCAGGCACCTGGAAAACGGGCGCAGCATCATCGTGCGCATCAACGATCGCGGCCCGTTCCACCCGGATCGCATCATCGATCTGTCCTGGGCGGCCGCGGTCAAGCTGGGTATCGATCAGAGCGGAACCGGACCGGTGGAGGTGACTGCCATCACCTTCCCAGACCCGCTGACTTACGCCGTCGGCCCGGCCCGCCTGCCAGTGCTGCTGCAGGTCGGTGCATTCGGCGAGCAGGCGCGCGCCGAACGCGTGGCCGACCAGCTGCGCTCGGCCGGCCTGGGGCCGGTACGCACCGAAAACGCCCGAACCTCGCAAGGCCGGGTCTGGCGGGTGCAAGTCGGACCCATTGCCCATGCCGAGCAGGCCATCGACCTGTTGGCGCAGATCGATGATCTGGGCTTTGGGCAGGCTCGCTACGTCTATCCCTGAGCAACAACTCCTCATCAAACCCGACCACGATCAACACAAGCTGACTGCCATGAATGCCAAGCAACGCAAGCTGATTCATCGAACCCTGCTCGTACTGGTGCTGCTGTGCGCGGTGCCGGCTTTCGCCCAGGTGCCGGTGCCAGCGCCACCCAGCATTGGTGCCAGCAGCTACATTCTGCTCGACTTTCATTCCCTGCAGTCGGTTGCCGAGCGCGAGCCTGACCTGCCGGTCGAGCCGGCCAGCATCACCAAGCTGATGACCTCGTACGTGGCCTTCCGCGAAATCGCCATGGGCAACCTGGCCCTGGATGACACGGTGCTGATTTCGGAGCGCGCCTGGCGCACACCCGGCTCGCGCATGTTCGTTGAAGTTGGTACGCGGGTGCGGGTGGAAGACCTGATGCGCGGCATCATCATCCAGTCCGGCAACGATGCCAGCGTGGCCATCGCCGAGCACATTGGCGGCAGCGAGGAAGTGTTTGCCAGCATGATGAACGAGCAGGCCCGGGCGCTGGGCATGGTCAATACCAACTACGTCAACTCGACCGGCTTGCCGGACCCGGAGCAGTTGACATCCGCGCGCGACTCGGCCTTGCTGGCCCGGGCACTGATCAGTGAGTTCCCCGATTTCTACAGCTGGTATTCCGAGCGCGAGTTCATCTACAACGAAATTCGCCAGCACAATCGCAACCGGCTGCTCTGGCGCGATCCGTCCGTCGACGGGCTCAAGACTGGCCACACCACCACGGCCGGCTACTGCCTGGTAACCTCGGCCAGCCGCGATGGCATGCGTCTGATCAGCGTGGTAATGGGAACAGCCAGCGAAGAGGCCCGGGCCACGGCCAGCCAGGCCCTGCTGAATTATGGCTTCCGCTTCTTCGAAACCTACCAGCTCTACGAGGCCGGTGATGAATTGCGCCGCGAGCGGGTCTGGCAGGGTAGCGAGCGAGAGGTCAGCCTTGGCATTGCCGACGACCTGTTCGTGACCATTCCACGCGGCCGTTACGATGCGCTGGAAGCCCGCCTGGAGCTCGACGACGACCTGACCGCCCCGCTGGCTGAGGGTGAGGCGGTCGGACAGCTGATGATCGTTCTGGACGCAGATGTCGTCGCCCAGCGTCCGCTGGTGACGCGCCAGGCCGTGGAGCGGGCCGGGTTTTTCGGTCGCACGACCGATGGTCTGCGACGCTGGGTTGGCGGTCTGTTCGGGGGCTGATCGGATGACTGAGGAGACTGCCGGCGGGCTGGAGTTTCCCTGTGACTACCCGGTCAAGGCCATGGTTCGGACGGGCCCGGACGCACATGACCAGGTGCTTGAAGCCGTCGCCCGGCATGCGACCTTGAGCGACGCCGATACGGTCCGGGTACGCGCCAGTCGCAACGGCCGCTTCGAATCGCTGACCATTACCGTCAAGGCCGATTCCCGCGACCAGCTGGAGCGCGTCTACGCCGAGCTGCGCGCGCTGGATGTTGTGGTGATGATGCTTTAGAAGATAGGGTTCAGGTTTCAGGAAAACCTTTATCGAAGCCTACCCCTGAAACCTGAATCTGAAACCTTTCCAAAAACCATGCCCCTAGACCTAACCATCCAAAATCTCGGCCGCCGCCCCTACCTCCCGGTCTGGGAAGCCATGCGTGAGTTCACCGATGCGCGCGATGCGTCTACGGTCGATGAGCTTTGGCTGGTCGAGCATGAGCCGGTATATACCCAGGGCCTGGCCGGCAAGGCCGAGCATGTGCTCAATCCGGGTGCCATTCCGGTGGTGCAGACCGATCGCGGCGGCCAGGTGACCTATCACGGCCCCGGTCAGATCGTGGCTTACCCGCTGCTCGACCTGGATCGGCGCGGCCT
>SLQY01000046.1 GCA_007131235.1 Wenzhouxiangella sp. | reverse complement strand
GTGGGGTCGCGCCCGATCTCGGCATAGGCCTGGCACAGGTAGTCGATTTCGCCAGGGCTCAGGGCCAGGCCCAGCTCGGTATTGACCCGACCCAGGGTCTGGACCGGCTCGGAGCCCAGCGCGATGATCCTCAGCGGTGCCGGATCCGGGTGCCGGAACCAGGGCTCAAGATCGCCACCGGCGGGCAACACCACCTGGGTCATGCGGTCATGCAGGCGCTCCAGCGATGGCGGCGAAAGGCCGGCATCGCCCAACCCGTCAACCTCGACACGCATGCCGCGCTCGACGGTCGAGAAGTCGCCGAGACCGCAGCGCTTGAGAATATCGCCTGCCTTGGTTGCCCAGGGCGTTCGGGTACCCGGCCTGGGCAATACCAGCAGGTCGCCTTCAGCCGCTTGCTCCGGCTGCCAGGGGCTGGCCGACAGCAGGGCCTCGATCCTGGCCAGGTCGGTGCCGGCAGGCGGGCGTTCGCAATCAAGCAGGATCAGGTCGCGGCAGCGCAGGCTCACGCCACGCTGCTCGATCGCCGCAATATCGGCAGCCAGTCGATCAAGCCGGAATGTCGGCAGCGCGGGCTGCCCGAGGAGGAAAAACATCGGCGCTCTTCATCACGAACAAGAGGCGCGATTATAGCGCGCCAGCAGTACCCTCAGCCCGACCAGAACGGCAGGCTGAGGGTAACTGGACGTGGCGCTTACTGACCGTTGGCGGCGGCCAGTCGTTCCAGGCGCTCGCGCAGACGATCGGCCGGCACGTAACCGGGAATGATGTCGCCGTTGAAGGTCAGGATGGACGGGGTGCCGGTCACGCCAAGCGCCTGGCCCATGCGGTACTGGTCCATGACCGGGTTATCGCAGGTTGCCCGCGGCGGGTTGCCGCCGGCCTTGGCAATATCCATCGCTCCCTGGCGATCATCGGCACACCAGACCGACACCATCTTGGTATGGGTCGAAGAGCCGGCCCCGGCGCGCGGGAAGGCCACGTAATGAATCTTGATGCCGGCGGCCTCGTAGTCTTCGATCTGCTCGTGCAGGCGACGGCAATAGCCACAGTCAGGGTCGGTAAAGACCAGCACCTCGTACTCGGAATCGGCATTGCCGAAACTGACGAAATCGGCGGCGTCAAGGGTCGCCAACTGTTCGCGCCGCATGCCGGACTGGGCCGCATCGGTCAGGTCGGTCTGGGTTTCCATGTCAATCACTCGACCCTGCACCAGGTAACGACCATCGGCGGTCATGTACAGGACTTCGCTGCCCACCTGGACCTGCATGAGACCATCGATCGGCGTTTCGCTGATCGCTACCTGGCTCATGTCCGGGACCAGCCCCGCCAGGCGCGCCTCGATGGCATTGGTGTCAGTCGCCTGGGCCAGCGCGGACCAGCCCAGCAGGGCGACCAGCCCCATTCCTAAATTCAAAGATCGCATCAATTTCTCCTGTCTGTAAATAATGAGCATGTATTCAAGGGCTGCATCCAACCGCGCCAGGCCAGTCTCAAAGGAAAGCAGTCTATCGTCGCAGCAATTTGAACGCACCCGGGCCGACAAGTTCAGCCATCATCCGCGCGGATGATGCTGGCGGTACAAGTCCTTGAGGCGCGCCCGGGAAACGTGAGTATAAATCTGAGTCGTGGCCAGGTCTGCATGGCCGAGCAACATCTGCACCACTCGCAGATCGGCACCGTGATCGAGCAGGTGGGTGGCAAAGGAGTGCCGAAGCAGGTGCGGATACACCGGCTGGGTGATACCGGCCGCCCGCGCATGATGCCGGATGCGCTGCCACGCCGCGACCCGGCTGAGCACCTGGCCACTGCGCGAAACAAAGACCCGCTCAACCTGCGGTCGCAGTTCGGCTCGTCCCTGCCGCAGCCAGATGGTCAGCGCATCGACAGCGCGCTCACCCAGCGGCACCAGCCGCTCGCGGCCACCCTTGCCGCGCACCCTGACCACGCCCTTGGCCAGGTTCAGCGCCGATGGCTCCAGGCCGACCAGTTCGCTGACGCGAAGGCCGGTGGCATAAAGTGTTTCCAGGAGCGCCCGATCACGCAGGGCCAGCGGTGCGTCGCCGGCCGGCTGGGCCAGCAGGCGGTCGACCGATGATTGCGACAAGACCTGCGGCAGGTGATTGGCACGGCGCGGCCCTTCGATATCCAGCATGGGGTTGATCGTGATCTCGCCCTGACGCACGGCCCAGGCGAAGAACTGGCGCAGGCACGACAGCGCGCGGGTCAGGCTGGAAACAGCATCGCCGCGCTGCAGGCGACGAGCCAGCCAGGCCAGAACGGCCTGCTTGTCGACATCCTGCAAATCGCCATTGCCATCGCCAGCCAGTCCGCGCAGATCCTGGCGGTAAGCTTCAAGGGTTGCCGCCGCCAGTCCGCGTTCGGACCAGGCGGCATCGAGAAAGGCGTCGATCAGCCGGGCAGCGCCCGGGCTGATCGATGATTGGAGGTGGCCATCCGCATGCGCCATGACCAGCCTCCGGGCGTCATCAGCCCTTGCGCGTCAACCGTGCCAGGCTGTTCTGAGCGGCGGCCTCCAGATCGGAGATCTTCGCCCGTGCCGTATTGCGGAAATCTTCGACGGCCTGACGCTGGTGGGCAATCTGCTGGGAAGCCAGCGACTTGACTGCCTCGGTCAAATCTTCGAGGGCAACGAGCATCTGCGCGTAAGGATCGGCAGCAGCGCTGACGCTGGCCTTCTTCTTGCCGCGCTTCTTCTTGGAAGCCTTTTTCTTGGAAGCCTTCTTTTTAGAAGCTTTTTTCTTCGAAGCCTTCTTCTTGGACGCTTTTTTCTTCGACGCTTTTTTCTTGGAAGCCTTCTTCTTGGAGGCTTTCTTTTTCGAAGCTTTCTTCTTGGACGCTTTTTTCTTGCCGGCTTTCTTCTTGGAAGCCTTCTTCTTCGACGCTTTCTTCTTGCTGGCTTTCTTCTTGCCAGCCTTCTTCTTCGACGCTTTCTTCTTGGAAGCCTTCTTCTTGGCTGCCTTGGGTGCAGACTCAGCAGGTGCTTCCGGGCTTGCGGCAGCGGCGCTACCGTCCTCGGCAGCCTGCTGGTCCAATCTTGTTTCTTCGTTCGTTTGCATCAGTTTTGACCTCCTCGGTCTTGGTAGATCTAGGTTACAGGCTGGAGCGACGGCCCCGAGCTTCCCTCACGTGATTGATCCACTCCCGTGCCGCCTGGCTTACCCGGGCGTAACGCGTGGCTTGATCAAACACCTCCAGCGACCGATCAAGGTCGCCAAGATTGAAATGGGCGGTTCCGAGCAAAAGCAGGGCGTTCCCCATTTCAACATCACTTAGGCCACCCAGGTCCATTGCACGTCTCAAGGCTGCCTCAGCTTCTTCCCAGCGTTCCAGATTGGTTAACAAAAAGGCACGCTGCATGTCAATCTTACCATCGTCAGACTGACGACCGGCTCGTTCATACGCTATCAGTGCACGTTCCAGTTCACGTGCCTGGTACCAGGCACCGGCTGCCATCTCCCAGTTGCGCCGGTTGTCTTCGATAATACCGCCTTGAAGTCCATCTTCCATCACCTCGGCAGCCCGGCGCGGAGCGCCTTCGGCCTGCAGCAAACTGGCAAGCTGCAAATACTCGGTCTGACGATCCAGCAAGCCACGTCTGAAGGCAAGTTTCAGGACCGACTTTGACTGCGGCTCATCGCCAAGTTCGACATACAGTGCCGATAGCTGAACCCAGTAAGTCTTGTTGTCCGGTTTGATCTGGATCAACTGCTTGAGCACGTCGACAGCCTCACGATACTCGTTTAACTCCAGGTGCATACCCAGCTTCAACTGCAGCCACTGCTCACGCGGCTCATCGGCCAGGTCAATGGCCCGATCCACCGCGGCCAGGGCTTCCCGAAACTCCTCGATCTGGGCATGGATACTGGCTTTCATTACCCACACGTCGACAACCTGGCGCTGGTCGCCTGGCACCACGCAGAACCAGAAATCGAGCTGGTCCAGGGCCGCCCGGAAACGTTCCTCGCCGTAGTGCAAGTGGGCAATGATCAGTATCATTTCGAAGTGCTGGCCATCGGGCAGCGTGTCATATTCAACCGCCTGCCCGAAATGCGAGATTGCGTCATCGGCCCGATCCTGCTGCATGCGCACATGACCCATGGCCTGGTGAATCACGGCCAGTTCGTAGTCGCTGCGACGACCGCGGGTCAGCAAACTCTCAAGTGCCGGGTAAGCCTGATCGAAGCGTTCTTCGGCAATGTCGTCATAGATACCCGACAGGCGATTGAACGTCGCCTCCCCCAGCGCACCGGCGCTGACTTCCCGCTCCACTCCGCATGCCACGCCGCGAACCTCGGACTGGGCGAAAGCAGCAATACTGAACAGCAAGGTCAGCGTTGCCGCCAGCAGGTACCTGGTGATAGGTTCATCCATTACGCATCATCCAGGCTGAACTCGATTACCTGCGTCGCGCGCCGCGGTACCGGTTCACCGTCAACGACCTGCGGCCTGAATTTCCAGCGCAGGATCGCGCGTATCGCTTCGCGATCGAAAACACGCGGCGGGCGCGCCTCGATAATGCGCGGTGATCGTACCGATCCGGTTTCGTCGATAGTGAACTCTACGCGGACCCAGCCTTCGATCTGGTTCATCGCTGCCTCGCGCGGATACTGGGGCTG
>SLQY01000066.1 GCA_007131235.1 Wenzhouxiangella sp. | reverse complement strand
TCGATCACGGCCAGCGGACCCATGCGCCGACCGCTCAGCCATGACCCGGCCACGGTGGCCAGCATGGCACAGGCGGCGGCAAAGACCGGGGTAAAGCCCGAGACCAGCAATCCGATCAACACGGCCAGCGGCAGCAGTAACGGCCAACCTCGACGCAGGGCCTGGGGGATGCTTTCACCCTCGTCCTGCGCTTGTGCGACCAACCCCAGCCGACCAGCGCGCACGCGCACGAACAAGGCCAGGGAGAAGAAGTACAACAGCGCCGGGATCAAGGCCGCAGCGATGATATCCAGGTAGGACAAGCCGGTGAAATTGGCCATCAGAAAGGCACCGGCACCCATTACCGGCGGCATCAATTGACCACCCGTGGACGCGGCAGCCTCCACGCCGCCGGCAAAACGCGGCGGAAAGCCGGCCCGTTTCATCAGCGGGATGGTGATGACCCCGGTCGAAGCGGTATTGGCCACGGCCGAGCCGGTGATCGAACCCATCAGGCCGGACGATGCCACGGCAACCAGACCGGGCCCACCGGCTACCCTGCCAGCCACTGCCCGGGCCAGGGCGATGATGAAATCGCCAGCGCCGGAGCGGACCAGGAAAGCGCCCAGCAACACAAACATGAAGACATAGCTCCATGAAATCCTGGCGATGGTGCCGAACAGCCCCTCGGAGGTGTAGACGGCCCGAAACAGCACGGTTTCCGTAGCCAGGCCTGGAAAGCCGAACACGCCGGCCAGGCCGGCGCCCCAGCCGCTGGCATAGGCCAGAAGCGCAACGACCAGAACCGGGATCAGCCAGCCGGCCGTGCGCCGGACCAGCTCGATGGCCAGCATGATCACGGCCAGGCAAACCAGCCAGTCGACAACACTGAATTCGAGGCCGCGCGCATACAGTGGCGCCTCCAGCAACAGCAGGCCGACCGCCGCGGTCAGCAGCACCATGGCCAGCACGGCCTCGCGCCAATCAGGAATCTTGCCGAACGGATGCAGTAGCAGGGCCAGCAGGCCCAGACTGGCAAAATGGAAGACGCCGATCCACAGGTCGGGCAGCAACAGGCCGAGGTTGAACGCGATATGGATCAGGCCGACGCCGGCGGCAAAGACGTAGACGGGTACTGCGCCGGGACCACCTTGCTCACGCGCGCAATCAGCCTCGGTATCACCAACTCCCGCGCCCGCAGCACGGGCACTGTTCCTAAGCTTGTTGAACAGAGCGCTCATGGCCCGGTGCCCGGCGGCAGCAGACGGTCTGGAATCTCCATTCCGCGGGCCCGGTAAAAGCGAACCGCGCCAGGATGCAAGGGCACGGGCAGGCCATCGAGCGCGCCTTGCAGCGTCATGGCCCTGGTCGCCGCATGAAAAGCGTGCAGGTAGCCAAGATGGTCGTACAGTGTTTCCAGCACCCGGTAGACATGCTCGTCGGGCACATCGGCGGTTACCGCCAGCAGGTTCGACTGGGCAATGGTCCTTATCCTTTCAGCCTGGTGCGGATAGCTGTTGGCAGGCAGATCGAAAAAGCGCCACAAGTCCGGGTAGCGGGCGTTGATGGCAGCCAGCTGGTCCTCGCTGACGGCCAGCAAGACGGCATCGCCGCGAGCCGCGGCCATGGCACGGGTGACCGCGCCGACTGGCACCCCGGCCGGTGTGTTCATGCCGTCGATCAGCTGGTTCTGGAAAGCATCGGCGCTGGCCCCGTAACCCTGGTGGACAAAGCTGAAATCACGCTCCGGATCCAGTCCCAGGGCTTGAAGGATATGCCGGTTCGAGCCCTCGGTGCCGGAAAAGCGCGCCCCGATGGAAAACCGCCGACCAGACAGGGCCGACAAATCCGACAGCGTACCGCCAGAAACAAAGCGCTCGCGCACCAGGAAGTGTTCCACGTTCGGCCACAGCGCGGTCACGCTGCGCAGTTCGGCAAAGGGCAGTTCGTCGGTCGAACGCCCCTCCCCGGCCCAGGCCCGAGCACCATAGAGGCCTTGCAGAATGGCGAAAGGTGCTTCGCCGGAACGCATCAGGCGCAGATTTTCTTCGGAACCGGCACTGCTGATGGCGGCCAGGGCAATACCGTGCTCGGGCTCAAGTACCTGGCGGGTCAATGTGGCCAGGGCAACGCCGACGGGATAGAACGTGCCACCGGTGGTTGCCGTGGCCAGCAAGTAAACCTGCCGTTCGCCGTCTCGGTCTGGATCCTGGCGCTCAGGCCAGAACAGGAGTATCAGCAGCACCAGCGGCAGCAGGGCCGCGAGCAAGCCCCTGAACGAACGACGCTGCAAACCAGCCGGCGCCACGCCGCAAAACTCAGTTCGCGACGTCTGCCGGCAGCAGGGGCGAAGTTCGGGCCTGCAGGTAAAGGTTGGCTGATTCCGGTGTTGGCTGCCGATCGCCTTCAACCACCGATAGCGTGGTCTGCTCCCCGGCGCGGGCACCCAGCATGGTGTCGGCCAGATCCTCCCAACCCTCTTCCCCGAACAGTTCGACAAGGATGTGAAGCCACAGGGTATCGCGCGGCATCAGGCTGTCGACCAACGGTTCGACCATAACGGTCAGCCGGTAACTGGGCTCACCCAGCTGTTCCAGGCTTGCCGGCTCGCCGGCCTCCACGATCAGCACCGGAGTGCCGGCAAGCTCACCGTCCAGCCATACGCTGAACTCTACCAGGTAGCGGTCGTCCGCCAGCGCCTGGCCAGCCAGACACCAGACCAGCAAAAGGCCAAGCCAACCGCGCCCGGTCATGTGCTGCTGCGGAAGCGCTCAGGCAGAACTTCAACGTCGGGCTGGTCTTCGCCCTCTTTTTCTACCGGCATCAAATCCTGCTTGGTCACGCCCAGGATGATGGCGGCATTACCGGCAATGTAGATCGACGAGTAGGTACCCACGACCACGCCAATAATCAGGGTAAAGGCGAAAGCATGGATGATCTCGCCGCCGAAATAGAACAGTGCGATCAAGACCAGCAAGGTGGTCAAAGAGGTCATCAAGGTCCGGCCCAGCATCTGGTTGATCGACAGGTTGCAAAGCTCGGTGGGCGTGCCCTTGCGCTTGATCCGGAAGTTTTCCCGGAGCCGATCGTAAAGCACGATGGTGTCGTTGAGCGAATAACCGATCACGGCCAGTATGGCAGCCACCACGGTCAGATCGAAGTTGACCTGGAACAGCGACAGAATGCCTACCACCAGCAACACGTCATGCACCAGGGCTGCAACCGCACCAACCGCGAACCGCCACTGGAAGCGAAACGAGACATACAGCAAAATACCGATCAGGGCATACAGCATCGCCAATCCACCCTGTTCAGCCAGCTCCTGGCCAACCTGGGGACCGACAAACTCGACTCGTCTCAAGTCAATCGCCGGCTCCTGGGTCGCCAGTGCATTCAGCACCTGGGTACTGAGATCGGCACCCGTTTCATCATCCTGGTCGGCCGGCATGCGCACCACGATATCGCGCGCCGTCCCAAAAGTCTGGACAGTGAAATCGTCGAATCCGGCATCGGCCAGTGCCTGGCGAACTTCGCCCAGCTCGGGTGCTGTCGGATAGGACACTTCGATCAGCGTACCGCCGGTGAAATCCAGGCCGAAGTTGATGCCGCGGGCAAACAGCGAGGCGACCCCGATGGCAAGAATGATGGCCGAAACAACGAGGGCAAGCTTGCGCTGCCCCATGAAGTTGATATCGATATTGGGCTTGATGATTTGCATGTGCTTGCCTCTAGATCGCCAGCGCCTTGAGACGCTTCTTGCGACCGTAAATCAGGTGAACCACGCCGCGTGTGCCGACAATGGCAGTGAACATCGATGTGACGATACCCAGGCTCAGGGTCACGGCAAAGCCCTTGATCGGGCCGGTACCGAACAGGAACAGCACCACGGCTGCAATCAGCGTGGTGACGTTGGCATCAGCAATCGTCGAGAAGGCCTTCTCGTAGCCGGCACGGATGGCAGCCTGTGGCGAGTTGCCGTTGTTGAGTTCCTCGCGTATTCGTTCGTAGATCAACACGTTGGCATCAACGGCCATACCCACCGTGAGCACGATGCCGGCAATGCCAGGCAGGGTCAGCGTCGCACCAAGCAGGGACAGCAGGGCAACGATCAGGACCAGGTTGACCGTCAAGGCAATGTTGGCGACCAGGCCAAAGACCTTGTAGTAGACCGCCATGACCACCAGCACCAGGGCGAAACCGATCATGACCGAACGGAAGCCCTGGTCAATGTTGTCCTGGCCGAGGCTGGGACCCACGGTGCGCTCTTCAATGATCTGCATCGGAGCCGCCAGGGCACCGGCTCGCAGTAGCATGGACAGCTGGCTGGCCTCGGTGGCCGAACCCAGGCCGGTGGTCTGGAAGCGACCGCCGAAGGGCTCGCGAGTCACAGCCGCCGAAATGACTTCTTCGACCCGACGCGTTGTCGGCACCTCGACGCCGTTTTCCTCGCGCACCTCGGGCCGATGCTCGATAAAAACCACCGCCATGCGATTGCCCACGTTCTGGCTGGTGTGCTCCAGCATGCGCCGAGCACCCGGGCCATCCAGGCTGACGACGACGTTGGGAGCACCGGTTTGCGAGTCAAAACCCGCCTGGGCATTGATCAGGTTGTCACCAGAGGCTATGACGGTTCGCGACAACAGTATCGGCGTACCGTCACGCATGAAGTACAGCAACGACTGGGGTGGAATGCGACCGGTACGATGGGCTTCGAAAGGATCGTTTTGCTCGTCCACGCCGCGATACTCCACGGTAGCAGTCGAGCCAAGTACCTGCTTGGCACGCGCCGTGTCCTGGACACCCGGAAGCTGGACAACAATTCGATCGGCACCCTGCTGCTGAATGACCGGCTCCGAAACGCCGAGTTCGTTGACTCGGTTGCGCAAGGTGGTGATGTTCTGGCGCAGGGCTGTCTGCTGCAGCTCGCGCAACACGTCTTCGTCGATGCTGGCCCGGATATTGAACGTCTCCGAGCCGTCGCGAGTTTCCAGAATCAGCTCGTCGATTTCCCGCCCGATGACGCGCAGGGCGCGTTCGCGGTCTTCGGGACTGCGCAGCTCGGCCACGACCTGATTGCGATCCAGACGCACCGAGCGGTAGCGAATCTGTTCATCACGCAACAGGTTACGCATGCTGGTGACGAAACGCTCGAGCTGCTGGGTACGCGCGGTGTCCATGTCAACCTGCATCAGGAAGTGAACACCACCCTGCAGGTCAAGACCAAGCACCATGGGTTCGGCACGCAATACCCGTAGCCAGGCCGGAGTCGCCGGAGCCAGGTTCAGCGCGACCACGTAGTCCTCGCCGAGCGCATCACGCAGGGCATCGGCAGCGCGCGCCTGGCGGTCCACGTTGTCGAGACGGACCAGCAAACGCTGCGGTTCGAACTCGATCGGGCCGTACTCGATAGCGGCATTGGTCAGTACGTTCTCGATCCGGGCGGGCATATCCCGCTCCAGTTCAAAACCGCGCAGGGAAGAAACCTGTACCGCCGGATCGTCGCCAAACAGGTTCGGCATGGCGTAGATCAGGCCAACGCCCAGCGCGATTACCAGCAGGGCATATTTCCAGGGTGGGAATCGATTCATGAGTCAGTCTGTCTTGAGTGATGATTGGGAAACGCCGGCGTTCAGCTGGCCGAATCGATAGTACCTTTCGGCACGACCTGGGCGATGGAGTGCTTTTGCACCTGGATGGTCAGCTTGTCCGCCAGTTCGACCTTGACGAAGCTATCGCCCACCTCGGTGATGCGTCCCAGGATGCCGCCGGCAGTGATGACCTCATCTCCCGTCGACAGGCTGGACACCAGCTCGCGGTGTTCCTTGTTGCGCTTCATCTGCGGCCGGATCAGCAGGAACCAGAAAACGATGATCAGCAGACCGAACATGATCAGCGAAGGCATCGCGCTCGGCTGCTGCGCTGCGTCCTGCGCCATTGCGCTGGCAATCAGAAAGTCCATGGTCAAAAAACCTCAGATTTGGCGGTGAAAACAGATATTGGGATCATTTGATCCCGATGCAAACCCCGAATTATCGCATAGCCCGCCGCTGCGGACTACCAAAGATCGAGTCAGTCGGGGATTCCCTCCGCCCAGCCGCGGCGAAGCTCGGCAGCTTTCTCGGCAAAGCGGTCTGCCGCAATGGCCTGGCGCAGTTGACGCATGACGGCCTGGTAATAATGCAGGTTGTGGATGGTGGCCAGGCGATGACCGAGAATTTCGTTGCAGCGATGGAGGTGACGCAGGTAGGCGCGGGAGTAGTTCTGACAGGTGTAGCAGTCACAGTTCTCGTCAATGGGCCGGGTATCGCGCTGGTAGCGCGCGTTACGGATCTTGAGCACGCCCCGGCTGGTGAACAAGAAGCCATTGCGGGCGTTGCGCGTGGGCATCACGCAGTCGAACATGTCAACGCCGCGGGCCACGCCTTCGACCAGGTCTTCGGGACGTCCAACGCCCATCAGGTAGCGCGGCCGATCGGCTGGCAGGACGGGACAGGTGGACTCGAGCACGCGATTGCGTGCCTCCTCCGGCTCGCCCACCGACAGTCCTCCGATGGCGTAACCGTCGAAACCGATATCAATCAGACCGGCGGCCGACTCGTGGCGCAGGGTCTCGAACATGCTGCCCTGCACGATGCCGAACAGGGCTGAAGCACTGTCGTGATGGGCTTTTTTTGAACGCTCGGCCCAGCGCAGCGAGGGCCGCATGGACTCTGCCGCCTGTATCTCGGTGGCTGGATAGGGCGTACATTCGTCGAAAATCATCACGATATCCGAGCCCAGCGCACGCTGCACGGCCATGGACTCCTCCGGCCCCAGGAACACACGCGAACCATCCACCGGCGAGGCAAAAGTGACGCCGCGCTCTTCCATCTTGCGCAACTCGGCCAGGCTCCAGACCTGGAAACCACCGGAATCGGTCAGGATCGGTCCCGACCAGTGCATGAAATCATGCAGGTCGCCATGAGCCTGAATGACTTCGGTTCCCGGCCGTAGCATCAGGTGAAAGGTGTTACCCAGGATGATCTCCGCCCCCGTGGTCCGTACCTCTTCCGGCGTCATCGCCTTGACCGTGCCATAAGTACCCACCGGCATGAATGCCGGCGTCTCCACGGTCCCGCGGTCGAAGGTCAGACGACCACGACGCGCTTGACCATCGGTGTGGATGAGATCGAATTTCATGGCGGGAAGTATAGGGGGAGAACCCTGAAACCTGAACCCGATCATTCAATCAACATCGCATCCCCATAGCTGAAAAACCGATAACGCTGCCGGACGGCATGTTCGTAGGCCGCCAGCACCGTTTCCCGGCCGGCGAAGGCACTGACCAGCATCAGCAGGGTCGAGCCTGAGAGGTGGAAGTTGGTGATCATGGCATTGACCACGCGAAATTCGTAGCCCGGGTAGATGAACAGCCGGCTGTCGCCGGCAAAAGGTTTGAGCTCGCCGTCAGCGGCGGCGGTTTCCAGGGCGCGGACCGATGTCGTGCCAACAGCAATGACCCGGCCACCACGCTTGCGGGCACGGGCCACGGCATCGACCAGGTCCTGGTCCACCGCCAGCCACTCGGCGTGCATGCGGTGCTCCTCGACCTTGTCAACCCGTACCGGCTGGAACGTGCCGGCACCCACGTGCAGGGTGCACCAGGCTTTTTCGACGCCGCGCTGATCGAGACGGGCAAGCATATCGTCGTCGAAGTGCAGACCGGCAGTTGGTGCCGCCACCGCGCCAGGCACCTGGCCGTAGACAGTCTGGTAGCGATCCCGGTCCAGCGCATCGTCGGGCCGCTCAATGTAGGGTGGCAAGGGCATGTGACCGACCGCTTCCAGCAGCGCTGACCACTCATTATCGAGATGGAGCCTCAGGTGCCAGAACTCACCGTCTCGCTCGCCGACCTGGATCGGTACCTGGTTCTCGGCGACCAATTCACTGCCTGGCTGCGGCTTGCGGTTGGCGCGCAGCTGGGCAAGCGCGGTCTGGGCGTCGACCAGCCGCTCGATCAGAACCTCGACCCGGCCTCCGGTGGCCTTGTTGGCCCACAGTCGCGCCGGTATGACCCGGGTATTGTTGAACACCAGCAGGTCGCCGACCTGAAGCAGGTCGGGAAGATCCGTGAATTGCCGGTCAGCCCACTGGTTTCGCGATCGGTCCAGGTGCAGCAGGCGACTGGCCGAGCGCCGGGACAGGGGCTGCTGGGCAATCAGCTCGTCGGGAAGATCAAATTGAAAGTCGGAGACTTGCATGGGGTCAGGTTTCAGGGAATGGATGGATTTTATCCCTTCCTGGCCCGCGACACGGATTGCCAAGCTGTCGGGACTTCAGGCAGACTGATGAACCATGAAAACTCACGGCTCGTTTCTTATCGATCTGCACAGCCACCTGCTGCCCGAGCGCTTGCCGGCGCTGGGGGCGGGCTTTCCAGTGCTGGAGGGCACCGGAGATAAGCGCAATATCATGATTGATGGGCGATTTTTCCGCAGCGTCGGTCGCACCGCCTTCGACATGGATTACCGGATTGATGCCTACGCCGGCAAGGGCGTGCAGGTCCAGGTGGTATGCACGGTACCGGTCATGTTCAGCTACCACCTGCCGGCAGCGCCGGCGGCGCGATTTGCCCGCTTTCTCAACGATCATATTGCCGACCAGCAGCGCGCCCGGCCCGATCGCGTCATTGCCCTGGGCACCCTGCCGTTGCAGGATGCGGCACTTGCCATCGCTGAAGTCGAGCACTGTGCGCGGACACTCGAGCTGCCAGGTGTGCAGATTGGCTCGAACGTGAACAATCGTAACCTCGACGACCCCGAGCTTTTCGACGTCCTGTCCGCCTGCCAGGACCTGGGCCTGGCGGTGCTGGTGCACCCCTGGAACATGATGGGCAAGGAGTTCATGCCCGACTACTGGCTGCCCTGGCTGGTTGGCATGCCGGCCGAACTGTCCCGCGCCATATGCTGCATGATCTTCGGCGGGGTGTTCGAGCGCCTGCCGGCGCTGCGCGTATGCTTTGCCCACGGTGGTGGTGCCTTTCCCTTCACCATCGGTCGCATCGAACACGGGTTCAAAATGCGCCCAGACCTTGTCGCGTGCCGCAACGCGGTCAATCCGCGCAACTACATCGGTCGCTTCTGGGTCGACTCGGTCACCCACGATCCGCAGGCACTGGGCTACTTGATCGAGGTCATGGGCGCCGATCGAGTCGCCCTGGGCACTGATTACCCCTTTCCACTGGGTGAACAGGATCCGGGCTCGGCGATACGCGCACTGAATCCCTCTGCCGATCTGGCCCAACGCCTGTTCTGGCAGAATACCCTGGAGTTTCTCAACCTGCCACCGAGCCGCTTCGGACTGACAACGTGATCGCCCAACTGTCCCTGGATGGAAACACCTGCGCCGTCGATCTATCCGCGGCAGTCTGCCTGGGCATTCCGCTTCGCCCAGCCGGCGAGCACCCACGTTTTTTTGTCGATGAACCGGCCCAGTTCACGGCGCTGGCCAGCGGCAGCTTTTGCGGACGAGTAGAGCGGGGTGGCAGTTGCAATGTTGATCGTGTGGCGTTCGTGCCCCATTGCCACGGCACGCATACCGAAGGCGTCGGCCATGTGCTTGGTGACAACAGGTCCGTCCAGACCGACCTCGATCGTGGCCTGGTAAGCGCTTTCGTGGCCAGCGTGAGCGGCGTCGACGAGACCACCGATACCCGGGCAGGCATCGGTCCGGTCATCACCGCCGCCAGCCTGCCCCTGCCCGAGGGCATTCGCGCCCTGGTGATCCGCACCCTGCCCAATGACAAGAGCAAATGCCGGCGCGACTACTCCTCCCAGCCCCCCTACCCGCTGCTGTCCGTCGAGGCCATGGAGCGAATTGTTGCGGCCGGCATCGAACATTTGCTCATCGACACACCGTCGGTAGACGCAGCCGACGACGGCGGTCACCTGCGCCAGCATCGTCGGTTCTGGGGCGTGCGGTCCGATCGACCCGACCCAGACCGCAGCGGCTGCACCATCACCGAGTTGATCTACGTTCCCGATCATTGCCCGGATGGCCACTACCTGTTGGCCCTTGGCGTTTCCACCATCGAGGGTGACGCCAGCCCCAGCGCGCCGTTGCTGTTTCCGATCTCATGACCAAGGGTGCACGCCCAGACAGCTTTCCACCGGGTCAGTTTCGCGACCGTTTTCGACTGCCGCATGGGCCGGAAGGCCGGGATTGCCTGTATTTCTGCGGCAACTCGCTGGGGCTGCAGCCCATTGCTGCTGCCGACGCCGTGGCCGCTGAACTCGAGCGCTGGGCAAGCCTCGGCGTTGCCGGCCATTTCGACGGCCCGCTGGCCTGGATGACCTATCACCGCCTGGCTACCGATAACCTGGCCCTGCTGGCCGGCGCGCAGCGCCTTGAGGTGGTGGCCATGAATTCATTGACCGTCAACCTGCATCTGATGATGGTCAGCTTCTTCCGTCCCGAGGGCAAGCGACGACGAATCGTGATCGAGCGCGGTGCATTCCCCTCGGATCGACATGCCGTTGCGGCCCAGCTGGCGCTGCATGGCGGCGATCTGGCTCACGACCTGGTCGAGCTGGCGCCGAGACGGGACGGCCTGCTTCATGAAGAGGACCTGGAAGACTACCTGGAACGCTACGGCGACAGCGTTGCCCTGGTGCTGTGGCCCGGAGTGCAGTACGCCAGCGGACAGGTATTCGACCTGGCCCGCATTGCCCGGGCCTGTGCCCGGGCAGGCGTCACCCTGGGCCTGGACCTTGCCCACGCCATCGGCAACATCCCGCTGGCATTGCATGACTGGGGCGTGGATTTCGCTGTCTGGTGCAGCTACAAGTATCTGAACTCGGGACCCGGCGCTGTCGCTGGCTGTTTCGTCCACCAGCGCCATGCCGAGTTCAAAGGCAACCGCCTGTCAGGCTGGTGGGGACATGACGAGAAATCCCGATTCAAGATGGCGCCGGAATTCAAACCCGCCAAAGGTGCCGAGGGTTGGCAGTTATCCAACCCGCCCATCCTGGCCCTGGCGCCGCTGTGGGCCTCGCTGGACCTGTTCGCCGAGGCCGATATTCACGCGCTGCGGCACGCCTCGCTCGAGTTGACCGGCCACCTGGCCAGCGCCATCAACACGCGCCTGGATGAGGCAATTCACATCATCACCCCGCTCGAACCGCACCGCCGGGGGTGCCAGCTTTCGCTGCGGGTCCAGGCCGGTCGCAGCGCCGGCCGTCGCTTGTTCGAACGCCTGGAAGCCCACGGTGTAGTCGCCGACTGGCGCGAACCAGACATCATTCGCGTTGCTCCAGTACCCTTGTACAACCGCGTTGAAGAGTGCGACGCTTTCGTCGACCTGGTAGAGAAGCTTTTGTGAACCCACCCAGAATGGATCCTCTGACCAGCCATGCCGGCTGAGCGTCTGACCATCATCGGCGCTGGCCTGGCCGGATCGCTGCTGGCCGCATTGCTGGCCCGGCGCGGTCACCAGGTTGACCTGTTCGAGCGCTATCCCGACCCGCGCCGTCAGACGATTCCGGCCGGCCGCTCAATCAACCTTGCCCTGGCCGAGCGCGGGCGTGGGGCGCTTGACCATGCCGGGCTGCTCGAACGCGTGGAGCGCTTTGCCCTGCCCATGGCCGGACGCATGCTGCACGATGCACACGGCGAGACCCGATTGCAGCGCTATGGCCAGCGTGCCGACGAGGTGATCTGGTCGGTCCACCGCGGCCATCTTAACCAGGCCCTGCTGGACGCTGCCGAGGAGCAAGGCGTGTCAATCCACTTCGATCGACGCTTGAGCGAAGCTGATTTCGACGCCAGGCGCCTGGTTTTCCAGGACCGTCATACACAGCTTCACCACCACGAATTCGACCTGGTCATCGGCTGCGACGGCGCCGGCTCGACACTGCGCCAGGCCATGCAGCGGGAAATCAACCTGGGTGTAAGCGAACAGGCCCTGGGTCATGGTTACCTCGAGCTCAGCATTCCCCCCGACAGCCAGGGCGCTTTCCGCATGGACCCCGAGGCCCTGCATATCTGGCCTCGCGGCGGCTTCATGATGATTGCACTGCCCAACCCGGATGCCAGTTTTACCTGCACCCTGTTCCTGGAAAACGATGGCCAGCCGGGCTTCAAACAGCTGCAGCAGCCGGCTGACATGCGCGCTTTTCTCCAGCAGCAATTTCCGGACGCGGTGGCCCTGATGCCCAATCTGGACCGCGAACTGAACGAACACCCGGTCGGCTTTCTCGGCACGCTTTACGTCGACCGCTGGGTCCTGGACGATCGCGCCGTGCTGCTAGGCGACGCGGCCCATGCCATCGTGCCGTTTCACGGCCAGGGCATGAACGCGGCATTCGAGGACACCGTCGCCCTGGATCGTCTGCTGGCAGAAGACCTGGATCGGGCTCGCGCCTTGCAGACCTTCCACCAGACCCGCAAGCCCAATGCCGACGCCATCGCCGCCATGGCCCTGGACAACTATCTTGAAATGCGCGACCGGGTGCGTGATCCGCGCTTTCATCTTCAAAAGGCACTGGAATGGGAGCTGGAGAAAGCCCTGCCCGGACGATTCATTCCGCGCTATGCGATGGTGATGTTTCATCCAGAGATTCCCTACGCCGAGGCCCTGGCCCGCGGCAACCAACAGACCCGCCTGCTAGAGGAACTGACCACAGGCTGCGATCGTCTGGAGGATATCGAGCTTGACCGCGCCATCGCTCGTGCCGAGAGCGTGCTCGGCGTCGAATGATCGACCTGATCAAACGCCGACCGCTGACCAGCGGTCTGACCCTGGCTGCCGTTGTCATCCTGGCAATCATGCTGCTGGGACGGCTCGGGATCGAGCCGGCGCTGACCCTGCTGGATCGCATCGAAGGCTTGGTCGCTGCACACTTCTGGCCCAGCTGGCTGTTGTTCATCGCCGCCTTCGTCACCCTGGCCTTCTTTGCCCTGCCGGTTGGCACCTTGTTTTGCCTGGCTGGCGGCTACCTGTTCGGCATCTGGCTGGGTGCCGGTGCCGCCCTGGCCGGAGCCAGCATCGCCGCTGCACTGACCTTCCTTGTTGTGCGTCGGTTCGGCGGACGCATATTGCGTCGCCGGCTGGAACGCAGTGGCATAGAGCCATGGGTCAAGAGAATCGAGGGAGACGCAACGTGGTATGTCATGCTGTCGAGAATCGTACCGGTGGCTCCCTTTTTCGTCGTCAACGCGGCCGCGGGCATGTCCCATCTGGCGGCCTGGCGCTTCAACCTGGCCTCGAGCCTGGGCCTCATTCCGATCACCGTCATCTATGCCGGCGTTGGCAACGGCCTGGGTTCGATGCTGGAGGCACGCGAAATGATGGGCCCGGCGCTGTTGCTGGAGCCGCATATCGGGCTGCCCCTGGCGGCGCTGGTGCTGCTGATTGTTACCAGCTGGCTACTCAAGCACTGGATTGAGCAGCAGTAAACCATCATGAATTGGGCTAGCCCGCCGGGATACGAAATACCACTTGCTCCTCGTCCTCATGCCAGGGCCTGCCATGGGCGGCACGGAACGCGTCGATACAGGGTTCGATGTCAGGCAATTCGCGCACGTAGCCGAACGGCGTGCCGCGATGGAAGATGACGAAGCGATTTTCCGGCTGCGGTGCCGCAAGCAGGTCGGCGAGGAATACGAAGCGGCGAAAGATGATGTGCTGATCGCTGCCGCGCCGAAGCTCGCCGTGGGTCCATTCGCTGCAAAGCCCACTGATCATTCCGATCCGCAGCGGCAGCTGGTGCTCGCGCTGGTATTCAGACAGCGGACTGAAGTGGGACTCGAAATGCCACGGCGTCTCCACCAGCACCCAGTCACCCGGCTCGGCAGCGATGCGCCGGTAAACATCCGGCAACTCAGCCTCGGCCATGACCGTGGTGTAAATGCTGCGCTCGAACCGGTAATCGTAGTGATAGCGCATATGGCTGGTGAACTGGTTGATGCCGGAGTAGACCTGCGGTAGCGGGCCTGCGAGGTAGAGCGCGCACAACCACAACATGACCCCGCCGGCCACGGCCCAGCCGGGCACCGACTGCATGACGAGATTCAGGCCTCGCGACAGCAACCAGGTGAGCCCCAGCGCGATGAGCAGCAGCAGCATCGGTTGGGCCACGGCGGTATAGCGAACCAGGACCAATGCATGATGTATCCAGGCCGCATCCAACGCTACAGTCACCACCAGGGCAACCATCGTCATGAACATCCAGTAGGCAAGAAAGGCAACATCACGCCGCCACAGCTGCCATGCCCCCAAGCATGCCAGTATCAGGCTAAATCCGGCCACCAGGACATTCGCGCTGCCGATCAGAAGCTCCCAGCCGCGCACGAAGGTCAGCCACTGGACCTGGTGAATGCCGGACTTGCTCGCCATCGCCCCCGGATCAGCCAGCAGTGGCGGCAGGACCAGTAGCGAACACAGCAGCGTGGTCAATGCGCCCAGGGGCACAATGCGCTTCAGGGCCTGACCCTTGTCGCCTTGCCAGAAGGCCACCAGCGCCGCGAGGCCAAACCAGGTCAGGCCGGCGGCGGTGAACAGCAGGGTCAGCGGATGCAGCCAGGCGCAGGCAGTGGCCAGAACGACAAAGACCCAGCCCCAGGCCGGCCGGCGCTCATGCCACCATCGCCACAGGGCCAGCATGGCGATAAACCCCATCGGCACGGTCAGCGCGTAAGGGCGAACGTAGCGGGCGAAATGAATCAGCAGCGGAGAAAGCGCCAGCAGACCGGCAAAAACAAGCGGCTCACAGCGCTTCAGCCAGGGCCTGGCCACCCACGGCAGGACCAGCACCGTGGCCAGTCCGAAGGCCAGCGGCAAGGCGCGCATGCGCCACTCCGACAGTCCGATAGTATCGGCCAGCGTGCGAAACAACAGGGTCAGGGGAATGGTGTGATCGGCGTGACCAAAGGACAGGAAAATGTCCTTGTAGCCGAAATGCATCAGTTTGTGAACGGCGTGCCATTCATCGTCGATCAGGACCTGGTGCCCGATTTGCCACAGGCGCAGCCAGGCAGCCACGGCAAACAGCAGCAGCCAGGCCAGCAGCCACGGCCAGCGTTCGGCCGGATAAGGCGCTCGTCTCATGTCAGAAATAGCTTGGCCGGTACAGGCCCAGACGGCTCCCCAGCGACGCCATGGAAACCCCGAGCACACCCAGACCGTAAACCACGCTGCGCTTGAAATTGATCGATGAGGCCTCGTCAAAGTAGGCCGTCGGGCAGGTCACCTCTCCGATACGGTAACCGTGATGGATGATCTGGGCCAGCATCTGGTTGTCGAAGATGAAGTCATCGGAATTGGCCTGGAGCGGAATGCTGCTAAGCACCTCGGCCGAAAACGCCCGGTAACCGGTGTGATACTCGGACAGCTTGGCGCCGGTGCACAGGTTCTGGAACGCGGTCAACGCCCGATTGGCAATGTACTTGTACAGCGGCATGCCTCCGCGCAGTGCGCCGCCGCCGAGAATGCGCGAGCCCAGCACTACCGGGAACAAGCCACTGGCGACCAGACCTGCCATGGCAGGAATCAGTTTCGGGGTGTACTGGTAATCCGGGTGGAGCATGATGACAATGTCTGCACCCAGCTCCAGGGCCTTCGCGTAGCAGGTTTTCTGGTTGCCGCCATAGCCGCGGTTTTGCGGATGGGATATGACATGTTCGATACCGGCGCGCCGAGCCACCTCGACGGTATCGTCAAGACTGGCATCGTCGACCAGAATGATGTCGTCGACCAGGTCACGCGGGACTTCGGCCAGGGTCTGTTCCAGTGTGCGGGCGGCATTGTAGGCCGGCAGCACTATAACCAGTTTCTGGTTGGCAATCATTTGGCCTGAAGTCTCAACACCGTGCGACGCATGCTCGCCGCGAACAAGCGGCCCGCCAGCAAGTTGGGCGGGCCGCGGTCTCTACAAGCTTCCAGCTACAGGGCGCAGCTCAAACGCTCGGATAGCTTCTGAATCGGCACATCCAGACTGATGTCGTGATTGAGCGGCGGGGCGCTGGTAAAGTCGATCACCTCGGTGCCGGTCGACTCGCTGTCGAAGCTCACCCCGTAAGCACCAACGGCGGTCGAATTGCCATCGTAGCTCATCGGGAAACTCTCGCAGTTGGGGCAGAAACCCCGGAAATCGCGAACCTCACCGGCAGCACCCAGATCGTCATCCACTGCGGATACGAACACCCAGCGGCCGACGCCATCGTCGTCGTAGTAATAGCGCACGTAGGACTGGTTGTCCCTGGTCAGGATCATGGTCGTGCCGCCGACCACGTTGCCGGGCGAGAACCAGTGACCGGTCAGGCTGAACGGCTCACCATCCACTTCCGGACAGGTTTGCGGCGCATCAGGCGTCATCAATTCCGACCCATGCGCGCCGTTGAGACGCCAGGCGAAGCTCATCACGTTCGAGCCCAGCGTTGTCAGCACCACCTCGCCGACAACCTCAACCTTCTGGCGCTCATTGTTTCCGGTCACTCTTTCCAGGGTGGCCTTCCAGGCAGAGCTCTGCGGATCGATATCAGCCGTCGCGATGTAGAAGATTGGCAGGCCTTC
>SLQY01000226.1 GCA_007131235.1 Wenzhouxiangella sp. | reverse complement strand
GTGTTTCTCCGCAATGCAGTTCAATGAACGTGACCGCCGGAAGACGGTACTCATCAAAGGCATTCGGATAAGCGAGCAGGACTCTGCCACGCCGACGAAAAGCCGGCGTGACGTTTTACCGGAGTCAGTCGAAGTCGCCGACCAGGCTTTCCCTGACCTTGCCGGTGATCACGCTCGGGGCGTGCGGGTAGGCATCGTGGCGAACCCCGGCCTTGATGGCCGCGCCGTTCTTCATCGCCTGGATCATCTCGGGGGTGAATTCAAAGCGGGCAAAGTGTACCGACGAGGTTTTTTCATCGGTGGTCCGTTCCAGGTCTTCGTTGCAGATGGCATAGACCGGATCGAAGCCGTCGACCTGGATATGCAAAGTGTCCTCGATGCCGCGCAGCTCGGCCAGGCGACGGCGTCGCTCGGTCTCGTCCGGGTACTCGATCATGACGGTGGCTTTCCAGTTGCTGCCGTCAGGAATCATCGGGTTGTAGGCGTCGAGTTCTTCCTGGATGCCAGCGGCCTCGAAAATGCGCTCGATCCGGAGCATCTCCTGGACCTGGTAGCGCATGGTTTTTTCATCTTCGAAGTACAGGGTCAGGTTGGCACCGATTGGAACCTGGCGAATCTTCTTGTGGGCCATGATGTCGGCCCGTATCTGGTCGCGCTGTTCGGCGTAGTTTTCCAGGGAAAGCAAATCATCCCGGGTCAAGTTCTTGCTCATGAGCTTCTCCAATAAGATTTCATAACCGTTACCCGATCATCGCTGCTTTCCGTCGGCGCTCGTTGTGGCCCGTTTCCCCGTCTCAAATCCCGTAGGCCATCCGCAGTAAGCTGATCGGGTTGGTTTGCGGATGCTTCAAGTCCAGCTCCGAGGCCAGGTGAGCAGCCGCCATGGGACAATCTGAGACGAAGTGGTCGAACGGGTTGCGCTTGATCCGACTGAGCGTGCCGCGGGCAATTTTCCTTGACAGTTCGTAAGTCTCGGTCTTGACGCCGTAGGTGCCGTCGTGACCGGAGCAGCGCTCGATCGGTGTGATTTCCGTGTCGGGAACGAGTTTCAGCACTTCCTGGGTCTTGGCGCCGATGTTCTGGACGCGCTGGTGACAGGGGACGTGCCAGGCCACCTGGCCCAGTGATTGCCTGAAACTGGTATCGAGCAGCCCGGCCTTGTGCCGCAGTGCCAGGTACTCAAACGGGTCGTAAAAGTGCGCCTTGACTTTCTGCACGGCCTCGTCGTTGGGATGCATCAGCGGTAACTCCTGCTTGAACATCAGCACGCAGGATGGGACCGTGGCAATGATGTCATAGCCCTCGTCGACCAGCCGGGCCAGTTGTGGAATATTGATGTCCTTGGCCTTGTTGACCGCATCGAGGTTGCCGTGCTCGAAACGCGGCATACCGCAGCAGGTTTCCTTTTCAGCCAGAATCACCGGAATGCCATTGTGCTCGAGTACCTTGACCAGGTCAGAGGCAATGTCGGGAGCGTTGACGTTGCAATAACAGGTGGCAAACAGGGCAACCTTGCCGCGCGTCGGTGCAGCTTCCCGCGGCGCTGATTGCGCGGGCTCATGCTTTCTCATGCGCCGGCGGAAGGTGTCGGCGTGGTACTGGGGCACCTGGGCCTGGTGGTGCACGCCCAGGACCTTTTCCAACGCCTTGCGCAGCGCCGGTGCCCGGTTGGCCGCGTTGACCGTTTCGGCAACCACTGGAATGCTGGCCAGCTTGCCCACGGCCGTCGTCGAGGCCAGGATGCGATGCTTGAGCGGTGGCTTTTTCTGCTTGAAGTAAATCGCCTTGGCACGCAGCATCAAGTGCGGGAAGTCCACGTTCCACTCGTGCGGCGGTACGTAGGGGCACTTGGTCTGGTAACACAAATCGCAAAGAAAGCACTGATCGACCACCTTGCGGTAGTCGCTTTTGGCCACCCCATCGACTTCCATGGTGGGGGATTCGTCGACCAGGTCAAACAGGGTTGGGAAGGATTCGCACAAACTGACACAGCGGCGACAGCCATGGCAGATGTCGTAAACGCGCTCAAGCTCCTTGTTCAGTGATTCCTCGCTCCAGAAGTCTTCGCTCTGCCAATCCAGCGGATGGCGAGTGGGCGCTTCCAGGCTGCCCTCGCGGGCAAACTCGGTCGGTTGGGACATGCAGATTCCTTCGGGCGCGGCCGCTGGCCGGTGAAGCGGGAAGACTCAAGCGTACTCGGGCCCAGGGTTCAGGCAACAAGGCCGCCAGGTTGCAACAATACAACCCTTGGACCTGAACCCTGAACCCTGAACCCTTTTTTCTCTAGAGCTCGTCCAGTGCTTTCTGGAAACGATTGGCGTGCGAGCGCTCCGCTCGGGCCAGGGTTTCGAACCAGTCGGCGATTTCGTCGAAGCCTTCGTCGCGGGCGGTCTTGGCCATGCCCGGGTACATGTCGGTGTACTCATGGGTTTCGCCGGCAATCGCGGCCTTCAGGTTTTTCTCGGTATTGCCGATCGGCTCGCCGGTCGCGGGGTCGCCAACCTCTTCCAGGTACTCGAGATGGCCGTGGGCGTGGCCGGTTTCACCCTCGGCGGTAGAGCGGAATACCGCGGCTACGTCGTTGTAGCCTTCGACATCGGCGCGCTGCGCGAAGTACAGGTAGCGGCGATTGGCCTGGGACTCGCCGGAAAAAGCGTCCTTGAGGTTTTGCTCGGTCTTGCTGCCTTTCAACTCCATGGTTTCTCTCCTGTCCAAGTGAGTGATGAAAAAGTGAATATAGCGCAGCGAGCGGCCTCGGTAAAATCAATCAAAGCTATCAAATCGATAGTTTAAGGCTATTGATTCTAACTGATTACCGGTGCGGGCGCGTTGTCAGCGCTTGGGGCCCAGCAGGAGCCAGATGATCAGTCCGACCAGCGGGAAGAACAGCAGGATCAGGATCCAGAGGATCTTGGCGACCGGTCCGGCCGAGCTCTGGGCGGTCTTGATAATGGCCCAGATCACGATGATCAACCAGATCAGGCCGAGAATGCCAGCAACTTCAATACCCATGGGGTTGGCTCCTTGATAGGTTTTGGTACCAGGAACGGATCATACCGCAGCCTGAAAAAAGGCAGGGCCTTTCGGTTGATGTACACTTTGGGCACACGGGGGCAAAATCCGCCTATGCCTCCGGCCAAAAGGAGGCAACCGCATGGTCTCGGCGTCAGACTCAGACAGGATTTCGACCGCCGGCTCCGATCAATCGGAGCCGTGGAAAATCCTGATCATCGATGATGAGCCAGAGGTCCATGAGGTGACCACCCTGGTGCTGGGTGATTTCGAATTCGAAGGTCGCGCGCTTCGTTTCCTGCACGCCCACTCGGCCGCAGAGGCGCGCGAAATGCTGTCCGGTCATCCGGATCTGGCCGTGGTGCTGCTCGACGTGGTCATGGAGTCCGAACAGGCCGGGCTGGAACTGGTCCATTACATTCGCCGCGAGCTGGGCAATCACTTTGTGCGTATTGTGCTGCGCACCGGTCAGCCGGGACAGGCCCCGGAGCGGGAGGTGGTCGCCAATTACGATATCAACGACTACAAGGAAAAGACCGAGCTAACCTCCGAGCGCCTCTACACGACACTCTTTTCCACCCTGCGCGCATTCCGCGATGTCATGATCATCGAGGCCAACAAACGGGGCCTGGAGCGAGTCATCGAGTGCTCGGCGCAAGTCCATTCCCATCAGACCAGTCCGGCATTTGCCTCTGCGGTCCTGGAGCAGATCGTCGGTCTGCTCGGCGTTGATCGCGGGGCATTGTACTGCCGGGTACCCGATGCCCGGGTGGCACCTGAAGATATCCGGATCCAGGCCGCAGCCGGACCTTACCGGAATCTGATCGAGCAGCCGGTCGGGTCGGCACTGCCGGGCACCATCATGGAGACCTTGCGCCAGGCGCTGCATGGTCGCCAAAGCGTGTTTTCCGAGCAGCACTACGTCCTGCATTTCACCGATTCGCGCCAGTCTGAAAGCCTGCTCTATGTAGGCGAGTCCTATCGTCTGACGGAGCTCGATCACAAGCTGCTGGAAGTGTTCTGTACCAATGTTTCCATTGCCTTCGAGAATCTGCTGCTGCACCAGGAGTTGTCCGAGAGCCAGACCGAGATGTTGTGCCTGCTGGCCGGAGTAGCCGAAACGCGCTCGCTGGAAACTGCCAGTCACGTGCGCCGGGTGGCCGAGTTGTCGGCCATGCTCGGCGAGGCCTGCGGCCTGTCTGAGGAGAAGGTGGAGATCCTGCGCCTGGCCGCCCCGCTGCACGATATCGGCAAGATCGGCGTACCTGATGCCGTGCTTAACAAGCCTGGCCCACACACCGACGAAGAAACCCGGGTGATGCGCCGCCACGTCGATATTGGCGTGGAGATGCTGTCGTCGTCGAAGCGGCCATTATTCACGATGGCGGCTGACATCGCGCGCGACCACCATGAGAACTTCGATGGCAGCGGCTATCCACGCGGGATTGCCGGAGAAGACATTTCGCTGGTTGGGCGCATCGTTGCCCTGGCCGACGTCTGCGATGCACTCGGCAGCCGCCGCTGCTACAAGGAACCGTGGCCAGAGGAGCGGATTCGGGATTTTCTGCTGGACCAGCGCGGGCGCAAGTTCGACCCGGCCCTGGTTGACTTGCTGATGGCGCGCTGGAATCAGGTCAT
>SLQY01000249.1 GCA_007131235.1 Wenzhouxiangella sp. | reverse complement strand
CCAGGCGGTGGTTCCAGTACCACCTCGACATGGGTCACCTGGAAACGGGCCCGCGGGTGGCTCCCGCCCAGCAAGGGATCGTCACTGACCAGTATCTCCACGTCCCGGGTGCCCATGTGGCGTCCACGCGGGTTGGGGCCGACCCGACCGCCAAGCGCATGGGCAACAAGCTGGTGGCCGTAGCACACGCCCAGCAGTGGGCGACCCAGGGCATGGAAGTCTCGCAGCCAGGCGGCGCAGCGTTCCGACCAGTCGGCCCGATGCGACACCATCGCCGGGGATCCGGTCACCAGCACTGCGGCAACGGACTCCGGTCGGGGCGGCAAATCCTGGTCGTCGTGGACCGACACCACGTCGCAATCCCTGGGCGAGAGCCCCATGGTCTTGCGAAACCAGAGGTCGAAATCTCCATGTCGATTGCGGACCTCGGTGACAGCCGAGCCAGTCTTGATGATCAACAAACGAGCCAAGAAAACATCCTCTCGGTACAAAGCGTCAAAGATACCGCAGGCGGCATGAGTCCGGTCGCATACTTAGCCGGCCTGATCAGTGGCTGGCCCCCTGGGGTGCAGTAAGGTCGGAGGTTATACTTGCAGGCTTGACTTATTGGCCAACGAGTTTCAAGCAGTGAATTTTCAGGACTTTATCCGCACCCTGGACGGTTTCTGGGCCGAACAGGGCTGTGTGCTGACCGCGCCGCTGGACCTGGAGGTCGGTGCCGGCACTTTCCATCCGGCAACTTTCCTGCGTTCCATCGGACCGGAGCCATGGAACGCGGCCTATATCCAGCCCTGCCGGCGTCCCACGGACGGTCGCTACGGCGAGAACCCGAACCGGCTGCAGCACTACTACCAGTACCAGGTGGTGATGAAACCCTCGCCGCTGAATTTCCAGGAGCTTTACCTGGCCTCGCTCGACGCGGTTGGCATCCAGCCCGACATTCACGATATCCGCTTCGTTGAGGACAATTGGGAATCGCCAACGCTGGGGGCCTGGGGCCTGGGCTGGGAAGTCTGGCTCAATGGCATGGAAGTCACCCAGTTCACTTATTTTCAGCAGGCCGGCGGCCTGGAGTGCAGACCGGTCATGGGCGAGATCACCTATGGCCTGGAGCGTCTGGCGATGTACCTGCAAGGCGTGGAGTCGGTCTTTGACCTGGTCTGGACCGACGGCCCGAATGGTCCGGTGACCTATCGTGAGGTATTTCACCAGAACGAGGTCGAACAATCGACCTACAACTTCGAGCATGCCGATACGGCCAGCCTGTTTGGCTGGTTCGACACTTGCGAGTCGCAGGCCCGCAGCCTGGTCGAAGCCGGTCTGCCCCTGCCCGCCTACGACCAGGTGCTCAAGGCCTCGCATACCTTCAACCTGCTGGATGCGCGCCAGGCCATATCGGTCACCGAACGCCAGCGTTACATCCTGCGCGTGCGTGACATTTCGCGCCTGGTGGCCGAAGCCTATCTTGCCCGGCGCGAAGCGCTGGGCTTTCCGGGACTGGCCAGGGAGAACGCAGCATGAGCGATCGCCATGATCTGTTGATCGAGCTCGGCTGCGAGGAGCTGCCGGCGCGTCTGCTCGACCATCAATCCCGGCTGTTGGCCGAGGGTCTGGGGCGTCGCCTGGCCGAAGCTGGCCTGATCGAAGATGCGATGAGCGCTGAGCGCATGGCCACGCCCAGACGGCTGGCGGTGCGGTTCAGCAAGGTACTGGTCCGGCAGCCGGATCGCGAGCTCGAACGCAAGGGGCCACCCGAGAAGCAGGCTTTCGATGACCAGGGTTTGCCGACCCGGGCAGCCGAAGGCTTTGCCCGCAGCGTCGGTCGTTCAGTGGCTGAGCTGGACCGGCTTGAGACGGACCAAGGTCGCTGGCTGTATGCGCGGATCACCGAGTCCGGTCGCGAGCTGGCTGAGCTGTTGCCTGAGTGCCTGGAAGCAACCGTGCGCGACATGGCCGGGGCGCGTTCCATGCGCTGGTCCGATCGCAGCGAGCGTTTTCTGCGACCGGTGCGCTGGTTGCTGGCATTGCACGGTCGGTCGGTGCTGCCGCTCACCGCCTTCGGGCTCGAGGCTGACTGCTACACCCATGGTCACCGCATTCATGGCCCGGGCCGGCACGCGGTTTCTGACAGCGGAGACTATGAGCGCGTGCTGGCCGAGGCGCATGTCCTGGTCAACCCCGATCAGCGCAGGCAGACAATCCGTGAGCAGGTCGAGCAACTGGCAAAAACGGCCGGGCTCAGCGCGCATGCGCCGGCCGAGCTGATCGATGAGAATGCCGGCCTGACCGAGTGGCCGGTGGCAGTCATTGGTCGGTTCGACCCTGGCTTCCTGGCGGTCCCGGCGGAAGCGCTGATGTGCTCGATGCAGCAACATCAGAAGTGTTTCCCGCTGTACCAGGACGACGGCCAGCTTGCGCCGGCCTTCATCGCCATTGCCAATATCGACAGTCGGGATGAGGCGGCCATGGTGGCCGGATTCGAACGCGTGATTCGACCGCGCTTGGCCGATGCCCGGTTTTTCTGGGACCAGGACCGCAAGACCCCGCTGGCAGCGCGCAGCGAACGTCTGGAGCAAGTGCTGTTCCAGGAAAAGCTGGGCTCGGTCGGAGCCAAGACCCAGCGACTGGTGCGTCTGGCCGCTGATCTTGCTCCTCAGTTTGACGCCGATATTGAGGTTGTCCAACGCGCGGCCAGCCTGTGCAAGTCCGACCTGGTGACCGAAATGGTCGGCGAGTTTCCGGAATTGCAGGGCATCATGGGTATGCACTACGCGCGTCACGATGGTGAACCTGAGCAAGTAGCCTGCGCAATCGCCAGCCATTACCAGCCGCGCCAGGCCGGGGATTCTCTGCCTGAAGACCCGGCCGGTTGCGTTCTTGCCATCGCCGATCGTCTCGACACCCTGGTTGGCATTTTTGCCGCCGGACAAAAGCCCAAGGGCGGCAAGGATCCTTTTGCCCTGCGCCGGGCCGCGCTGGCGGTGGTTCGTGTTTTCGAACACAGCCGGACTCGCCTGACCATCGCCGAGGCGATTGATCTGGCTGCCGCGGTCCTGGCTGACCAGATTGACATTCCCGACTCGGTCAAGGCTGAGGTGCACACTTTCGTGCTGGAGCGGCTCAAATCTCACGCCGCAGAGCAAGGGATCGAGACCAATTGTTTCCAGGCCGTTGCGGCCGCCCGCCTGGGCTCGATTGCCGACTTTCTGGACCGGGCCCGGGCCGTACAGTCTTTCGCCGAGCAGCCAGAAGCCGAGTCCCTGATCGCAGCAAACAAGCGGGCCAGTAATTTGTTGAAGCAAGCCGATGACGATACGTTCGGAGAAATAGACAGCTTTTCGCTATCAGATGATGAGGAAAAAGCGCTTTTCGAGGCGATTGTAAAGGTGGAATCCCGTTTACAGAAGCAGCTTGAGCACAGTGAGTACACGGCTGCGCTGGCCAGCCTGGCCACGCTACGCGAACCGGTGGATCGTTTCTTCGATGCGGTGATGGTGATGTGTGAGGATGCCGACCTGCGCCGTAATCGGCTCGCCTTGCTGGCCCGCTTGAGAGGCCTGATTGCCGATATCGCCGACCTGGCTAGGCTGGGTCGGTAATGGCCCGTCCACAGCCACCGGTTCTGGTTCAGCGCGAATTATTGCTGAGCAATGGCCAGGCTGACCTGGAACGCCTGGAAGAACTGGTTGGGTTCCAGCGCAGCGGGCGGCGCCTGCTGTTGCTTGCCGAGCAGCCGACAACGTGGCGACCTACCCGCAAATCCGTGGACCATGACCTGGCGTTGCAGCAGCAACTGCACCAGCTGATGCGCCGCGCCGGCGCCGAGCTCGACGGCGTGGTCTACCTGGGCACGGGTCTGTTCGCGCGCAAGCGGACCCGGCTACAGGAGCTGGATCGATTGGCCGAGCGTTACGGCACGAGCTCAGGCGAGCTGGTGCTGATTGGGCGTGATGCCATCTTGCTGGAATCGATCATCCTGTCAGGCGGGCGCGCCCTGGCAGTGGGCGAAGTTCGTGTATCCGGCGCTACCCGCTATCCCAGTCTCAAGGCTGCGCTGGGTGCACTGAGCTGATCGCCATCACCAGGCGCTGGTGAGCAACCGATGCTGGCCTGTCGGCAGACTTCAATGCCTGTCGAGCTTCAAATATCAAGATTGGCCACCCGCAGGGCATTGTCCTCGATGAACGCCCGGCGAGGCTCGACTTCGTTACCCATCAAGGTCGAAAAGATTTCATCGGCACCAACAGCATCTTCGATGGTGACCTTCAGCAGCCGTCGCGACTCCGGGTTGACCGTGGTTTCCCAGAGCTGATCGGGGTTCATTTCTCCCAGCCCCTTGAAGCGCTGGAAGCTTCGGCCCTTGCGTGACTCGCTCATCAACCAGTCGTAGGCTTCGCTGAACCGACGCACCGGACGAGCCTGGTTCCCGCGTTCAACACGCGAATCCGGCCCGACCAGATCAGCAACCACCCGGCCAACGCGCGCAAATTGCCGATACTCGGGAGACTGGAAGAAGGTCGCATCCAGGATGGTGTCCTGGACCACGCCCTGGGCGTGACGCGACACGACAACACCGCCACCAGCCAAGGGGCGAAGATGCCAGATCACGCCGGCCGGTGTTGATGCCTCCAGGCGCTGCCTGAAACGCTCGCTCCAGGCCGCGGCATCGAAGGTCTCATCAATAATAAATTCATCAAAATCAATAAGTTGCTCGATCACATCATGATCGTGACGAAGCTTCAGTCGGGCCGATACCTGGCGGGCATGCTGGAAATTTCGCAACAGCTCTTCCAGGGCCTTGTCGTCGATGGCCGGGCCGTCCGCCGTCGGATAGAGACGCGCGCCGTCCATGGCCCGCTCCAGCATGTAGCGGTTCATCTCTGCCTCGTCCTTGAGGTACCACTCCTGTTTTCCCTGCTTGACCTTGAACAGCGGTGGCTGGGCAATATAGATGTGGCCGCGCTCGATCAACTCGGGCATCTGGCGGTAAAAGAAGGTCAGCAACAAGGTCCGGATGTGGGAGCCATCAACGTCGGCATCGGTCATGATGATGATGCGATGGTAGCGCAGCTTGTCCGGGTTGAATTCATCCTTGCCAATGCCGGTACCCAGGGCGGTGATCAGGGTACCCACCTCGGCTGAGCCCAGCATCTTGTCGAAACGGGCTTTCTCCACGTTCAGGATCTTGCCCTTGAGCGGGAGGATTGCCTGGTACTTGCGATTGCGCCCCTGCTTGGCCGAACCACCGGCTGAGTCACCCTCGACGATGAACAGCTCGGACAGGGCCGGATCCTTTTCCTGGCAGTCGGCCAGCTTGCCCGGCAATCCGGCAACGTCGAGAACCCCCTTGCGCCGGGTCATGTCGCGCGCTTTGCGGGCGGCCTCACGGGCGCGGGCGGCCTCGATCACCTTGCCGACGATGAGCTTGGCATCGTTGGGGTTTTCGAGCAAAAAGTCGCGCAAGCTGTCAGCCATGACCGATTCCACGGCCGGCTTGACATCGGACGAAACCAGCTTGTCCTTGGTCTGGGATGAAAACTTCGGATCCGGCACCTTGACCGACAGCACGGCGATCAGCCCTTCCCGGCAGTCGTCGCCGGTAGTCTGCACCTTCGATTTCTTGGCCAGACCCTCTTGCTCTATGTAGTTGTTGAGGGTTCGCGTCAGCGCAGCCCGGAAACCGGCCAGGTGGGTACCGCCATCTTTCTGCGGAATGGTGTTGGTGAAGCAGAACACGCTTTCCTGGTAGGCGTCGGTCCACTGCAACGCAGCCTCGACGGTGATGCCGTCAGCATCGGCGGAAAAATGCAGGGTATTGGGGTGGAGCGGTGTCTTCTTGCCGCTCAGGTGCTGAACGAAGGACCGAATGCCGCCCTCGTAACGGAAACGGTCGCTCTTGCCACTGCGCTCGTCGTTGATATCAATGGCGATACCGGAATTGAGGAAGCTCAGCTCGCGCAGGCGCTTGGCCAGGATATCGTAGTGAAATTCAACGTCGCTGAAGGTATCGGCGCTGGGATAGAAGCGAATCTGGGTACCGGTTCTGGCGCTGTCTCCGGTCGCCACCAGGGGAGATTCCGGCACCCCGTGACGGTAGGTTTGCTGCCAGCGCTTGCCTTGACGGTGGATGATCAGTTCCAGGCGCTCGGACAAGGCATTGACCACGGAAACACCGACCCCGTGCAGGCCTCCAGATACCTTGTAGCTGTTGTCGTCGAATTTGCCGCCCGCATGCAGCACCGTCATGATCACTTCAGCAGCGGAGCGACCCTCTTCTTCGTGCATATCGACCGGAATGCCGCGACCGTTGTCCGAGACGCTGACCGATCCATCGTCATGCAGTAAGACCTTTATCTCGTCGCAGTGGCCGGCCAGGGCCTCATCGATCGAGTTGTCAACGACCTCGAAAACCATGTGATGGAGGCCGGTGCCATCATCGGTATCACCGATATACATGCCAGGACGTTTGCGCACAGCGTCCAGTCCCTTGAGGACCTTGATACTGCCTGAGCCGTAAGTTTCATCAGTCATCTGGCTTTGTCCAATCCGTCAATCAGTTGGCGCGACACAAGCCTGCAAGTATACCACCGAGCGCCCTGGGTCGATCTCTCGGCCCACGGATGGCGGCTGAGCCTGCTTTCGACTCCGGATTGCCGAGATTTGCCTTTAAGCAAACCGGCTTGCGGCCCGCTGTGGCCAGGTCCCTCCGTGGGTCGACAGACCCCGGTGCAGGCAACCGGGTCAAATCACTTGACCATGTTCCACGTGGAACAATGTGAAAGCCTGCGCAGGTTGCGCAGTCGTCGTGATCCAGGTCTGAAATGCCTGGGCTGGCAGCCAGTCCAGCAACTCGGCCAGGTGCTGGGTATCAAGCTCGGAGACCGGATCATCCAGCAACAGCACCGTCGGCGCCGATGCACTTTCACCGAGGATGGCAAGCTTGGCCAGCAACAGGCTGACTGCCAGCAACTTTTGCTGACCGCGAGAAAGCTCCATGGCCGCGGGATGGCCGCCGCAGGTCAGGCGCAGGTCGGCCCGGTGCGGTCCGCGCTGGGTGAATCCGCGCTCGCGATCACTGGCTCGCTGCTGATCCCAAGCCTCAACCAGGGCCATCCCCTGCGGGTGGCCGCTGCGGTAGGAGAGCTGAATCTCACCTGGCAGGCGAAAGCTGAGCTCACCACCCAGTTGGCTCATCGCGCGGCGCAACCGCGCTACCTGATTCTGCCTGAGCTGGTTGATCACGTCAGCTGCCAAGGCCATCGGCGCTTCCAGCGCCCTGACCGTGCGATCTTCAGCCCCGGCCTTCATGGCAGCGTTGCGCTGTCGGAGTAACCGCGAATAGCGTTGCCAACTTTGAAGATAGTCATGTTCCACGTGGAACAACTGCCAATCCAGATATTGGCGGCGACGCTCTGGCCCTTCGTCCACCAGGCGATGGCTGTCTGGTTCGATCAGTACCAGGGGCAGGGCGGCGGCAAACTCACTGAGTCGCTGACAATCACGACCATCGATTCGACCCCGCCACTGATCACGGGAGCGCTCGATGCCCAGGGTGGTTCCGCGCTGCAGGCGAGCCACCACGCGCAAGGAGTCGCTGCCGTGCCGAATCACCGGGGTAATCTGGGCCGAGCGAAATGATCGCCCGCGAGCCAGCAAATGAATAGCCTCGACCACGCTGGTCTTGCCAGCGCCGTTGTCGCCATGCAGACAGTTCACCCCGGGTGAGGGTGCCAGTTCGACTGATGCCAGGTTTCTGAAACCCCGAATGACCAGCCGTTCGATACTCAAATCCTGCTCCGGATTTCACGATCGGACATTGCCAGGCCTATCCACGCGGCCCGGCGGCAAACCAACCTGACTACAGCTTCAAGGGCATGACGACCTGACGCACGTCCTCTGAGTCAATCGCTGTCACCAGGCAGGAACTGTTGGCGTCCCGCAGGGCAATGCGAACCTTGTCACCGTCAATGGATCCCAGCGCATCGAGCAGGTAGTTGACGTTGAATCCCACCTTCAGGTTGTCGAAGCTGTGCTCGGCCTCAAGCTCCTCGACCGCCTCCTCCTGCTGCGGATTGTGAGCCACGACGCGAACCGAGTTGTCGTTGAGGTCCAGGCGAACACCCCGGTATTTCTCGTTGGACAGGATCGCCGCGCGCTGCAAGGCATGCGTGAATTCGGCACGCCCGATCACCAGGGCCTGATCCGTTGCCATGGGAATTACCGCCTCGTAATCCGGGAACCGTCCGTCAATCAACTTGGTTGTCATGACGATATTGTCGCGATCGACCCGCAGGAAACCCTGGCCAAGCACCACGTTGAGCGGTTCATCGACATCATCGAGAATGCGGTTCATTTCCATGACGCCCTTGCGGGGAACGATCAGGCTCCGTATCTCACCGCTGACTTCCGCGCTCATTTCGGCCAGGGCAAGTCGGTGGCCATCCGTCGCCACGGCCCGAACAACGCCGTCGCGGAATTCCAGCAACAAGCCGTTGAGGTAATGGCGAACGTCCTGGTGGGCCATGGCGAAGCTGGTCTTGTCGACCAGCCAACGCAACTTGCCCTGGTTCAGCGCGTAGCTGGCCAGGCTCTCGGCCTGGTCGCTGGACGGGAACTCCGTTGCCGGCAGTGTCGACAGAGTAAAACGGCTGCGACCGGCATGGATGGCCAACTTGTCGTCATTGCGCTGAACGTTGATCTGCACCCCTTCCGGCAGCGCCTTGCAGATATCGACCAACTTGCGTGCCGGGACCGTAATGCTGCCGGTCTGGGCCACTTCGGCTCGCGCCCTGGCCACCAGCTCGACTTCCATGTCGGTTCCGGTGATGCGCAATCCTTCGTCGGTTGCCTCGATCAGGAAGTTGGCCAGAACCGGCAAGGTCTGTCGGCGCTCGACCACGTTCACCACCTGGGCAATGGGGGCAAGCAAGGCTTCGCGGGCAATGGAGAATTTCATCGTAGCTCCTTCGGTCTCTTGGCAACGAGGGTCGTTGGCTTCTGTTTTGTTTATAAATAAAAAGAACCAGTAGTAATAGGGCCTGTGGACTCCTTACTTTCCCCTGATTTCCCTTTATTATCAATTACTTAAACTTCTTCTACGCGGTGATCAAACAGCCTGTCAAGCTGTGAACGGATTGTGGATAACCCGAACGACTCGATTTATCCACAGCTTGCCCACCGCTTGCTGACTGGATCACGAGGATAACTCCCTGGTCAGGCGGGCTCGCTCTTCACGCAGCCGGCCATCAGTCTCGCACAAGGCCTCGATTTTACGACAGGCATGCAAGACTGTCGTATGATCGCGGCCGCCAAAGGCATTGCCAATCTCCGGCAATGAGTGTTCGGTCAGGTTCTTGGCCAGGAACATGGCCATCTGGCGCGGCCTGGCAATCGATCGGGTACGCCGCTTCGACAGCAGATCAGCTACCCGCAGCTGGTAGAAATCGGCCACCGTCTTCTGGATATTTTCAATCGTGATCAGCCGGTCATGGACCGCCAGTACATCGCGCAGGATTTCCTGGGTGTAGTCCAGATCGATCGGACGGCCTGAAAAACGCGCGTTGGCAATCAGCGAATTGAGCGCTCCTTCCAGGTCGCGCACATTGGATCGCATGCGCTTGGCGATCAGGAAGGTGACCGAATCATCCAGTTCCAGGTCGCGCTCCAGCGCTTTTTTCTGGAGGATGGCCACCCGGGTCTCGAAATCCGGTGGCTCGATGGAGACGGTCAAGCCCCAGCCGAATCGCGAACGCAGTCGCGCCTCGATTCCGTCAACCTCCTTGGGATATCGGTCGCAGGTCAGAATGATTTGCTGGCGCGATTCAAGCAAGGTATTGAAGGTGTGGAAGAATTCTTCCTGCGAGCGGTCCTTGCCGGCAAAGAACTGAATGTCATCGATCAGCAGCGTGTCGACCGAACGATAGCGCCGCTTGAAGGCATCGATGCTGTCACGGCGCAGTGCCTGGATCATTTCGCTTACGAATTTCTCCGAATGCAGGTAGAGCACCCTGGCATCGCGATTATCGGCTGCGATCAGGTGTCCGGCTGCGTGCAGCAGGTGGGTCTTGCCCAGGCCCGTGCTGCCGTACAGCAACAGAGGGTTGTAGACCGTGCCGGGGTTCTTGGCTACCTGGCTGGCGGCCGCGAAGGCCAGTTCGTTGGAATTGCCCAGGACGAAATTTTCAAAGCGGTAGCGATCATCCAGCCCGTGGGTGTTGTCGCTGCGGCCTTTAGCTGTGGGTGAACGACGGACCGGCTGCGACCCGACCTCGACCGTGATGGCCTCACGCGACAGTCCGATGCCGGCGTAGAAATCGCGAATCATGTCCAGGTAGTTGCTCATTACCTGGTCGCGCACAAAGTCGTTGGGTGCACTCAAGCGCAAACCCCCGTTGCCGTTGGCCACCGGGTGCAGCGGACGAATCCAGGTATTGATTTCTTCCAGCGGAACGTGCCGTTCGAGCCGGTCGATGCATTTCAACCAGTGCTGCAGCGTTTGATCCGATGGGGCTGATTCACTCATAGGGCGCTCAGTGTAGGCAACCTCCTCGGAATTATCCACAGCCTTGCACACGAATTCCGGTCGAAAGTCGGACTTGCCGGGCGAGACCCGATGCTATAGTGTACGCGGCAAATGTACGGACATTTCCCGGGTTCCCAGGTCTAGTTGATGAGTTCACGATTCGCTCGCCATCTGCTCGAACTGCTGCGCACGACCGAACGCGTGGTGGCGACGCTGGCTTTTATCCTGATGGTGGTCGTCGCCGCGGTGGACGTTGCGTTGCGCGAATTCACCGGCCAGGGACTGGATGGCGCTCGCGAAGCCGCCGTGCTTCTGATGGTCGTTCTGGTCATGACCGGCTTTGGCCTGGCGACCGCGGCGGGCAGGCAGCTGCGCCCGCGATTCGCCGATTCACTGGTTCCGGAAGGCTGGCAGCCCGCCCTGAAACGCCTGGCCGATGTGCTGACTGCCGTGATCTATCTGTTCCTGGCCGTCCTGGCAGGCGTTCTGGTCGGCCAGTCGATCGGTCTGGGTGAGCAGACACCGGTGCTGCGTCTACCCAGTGCCTTGATCCAGGCCACCCTGCCCCTGGCATTCACCACTGGCGCCCTGCGCCACCTGGTTTTCGCCTGGCAGCCGAACCTGCGGCCGGCCGATGAGCTGGCCCCGGTCAGTCCCGAGCAAGGGACAGCTCGATGATGACCATGTTGCTATTGCTGCTGGCTGCGGTATTGCTGCTGCTGCGCCAGAACCTGGTTGCCATCCTCGGCGCTTGCCTGGCCATCGCCTACGCGGTGCTGGAGGATGATTTCCCCAGCGCGCTGATGCTTGATGCCTGGCACGCCCTGAACCAGGAAATTCTGCTGACCATTCCGATGTTCCTGCTGGCCGGGCAGGTCATCAGTCGGGGTACCGCGGCCGATCGCATGGTCCGATTCATGCGAGCGCTGACCGCACCCATTCCAGGCGGCATGGCGGTTGGCGCGGTCATGGCCTGCGCGATCTTCGCTGCCGTATCCGGATCCGGCATTGCCACCCTGCTGGCGATCGGCTCGGTCATGTACCCGGCCCTGGTCAAGGCCGGCTACTCGAAGTCGTTTGCCATCGGCGCGCTGTGCTCGGCCGGCACCCTGGGGATTGTCATTCCGCCCAGCATTCCGTTGATCCTTTACGGCTTCATGACCCAGACCTCGATTGCCGCGCTGTTTCTGGCCGGACTGATGCCGGGCTTGATGTTGACCGCCCTGATCGCAGGCTACGCCCTGGTCAACAATCGCGCTATGCCCACCGAGGCCATGGATTGGCGCGAGGTCGGCGCTGCGTTGCGCGGCAGTATTGCCGCACTGCTGATGCCGGTCGTTGTTCTGGGGGGTATTTACAGCGGTTACTTCACGGCCACTGAAGCGGCCACCGTGGGCGTGGTGTACGCCTTGCTGGTGGAGGTCGTGTTTCACCGCAGCATTCGGATCAGTGAACTGCCCGACGTGTTCGCGCGCACCGCGGTTACCCTCGGTACGCTGTTTCCGGTCCTGATGCTGGCTTTTTGTCTGAACATGCTGCTGATGATCGAGGGAACGCCACAGGCCCTGGTTGCCAGTCTGGGGGAGTGGTTTGCCCATCCGGCCTTGTTCATCCTTGCCACCAATCTGCTGCTGCTGGTTGTCGGCTGCCTGATGGATATCGGTTCGGCCATCCTGTTGCTGGCCCCCCTCTTGCAGCCCCTGGCCGAGGCCAACGGGATGCATCCGGTCCATTTCGGCATCATGATGGTCGTCAACCTGGAAATTGGTTACCTGACACCACCCCTGGGCCTGAACCTGATCGTTGCCGCGGCGGTGTTTCGTGAATCGTTCTGGTTTGTGTGTAAATCGGTGTTGCCCTTTCTCGGCCTGATGCTGGTTGGTCTTATCCTGGTTGCTGCCTTTCCCGGACTGTCGCTGTGGCTGGGTGGATCATGACGATGAGTGTTTTCGGCAATGGCCGTGGAAGCGGGGTAGCGCTATGCACACGCTGGCTCGGCCTGATAATGGCCGTTGTCGTTGTCATGGCCATGCTGGTTGGCTGCGATCAGTCGGATTCGCGCGAGCGGGTTCGCGTGCTGGCTGTTACCGTGCCCGGCACCCCGTGGCATGACATGTGGGCGCGGTTCGGCGCCGCTGCTGAGCAATTGCCCGAACCCTTGATCCGGGTCGAGCTGTTCGTGCTGTCACAATTCGGCCCGGAAGAAAACATGATTGCCAATCTGCGGCGCAATCGCGCCCAGATTGCCGGCTTGTCGCTGCAAGGAGCATCCCAGGTCGTTCCCGAACTGAACCTGTTGCTGGCACCTTACCTGTTCGAATCTCAACAAGAACTGGATTTCATCCTCGACAATTACCTGCTGGCGGCCTATTCAGAGTTGCTGGAAGAACAGGGATTGACCATCATTCAGTGGGCTGATGTTGGTTGGACCCACCTGTACGCTCGCCAACCAATGTTGGAGCCTGAGCAGGTGCAAGGTCAGCGCTTGCGAACTTCGCGCGCCTATGGTGCACGCATCTTTGGCCGTGTGCTGGAAGCCAACCAGATCGTGTTGCCGTTTACCGATGTCATTCCCAGCCTGCAGACCGGTTTGATTGACGGTGGGCAATCCGGGGTCGGCATGTTTGCCATGGCCGGAATTGCCAGTGAGGCCAATCACTTGATGTTGACCGCCCATGCCTACGACGCCGGCCTGATTGTTGCCAATGCCGCCTGGTGGAAAGGGCTGACACCAGACGTCCGTGGTCAGATACGCCAGGCATTGGACCCAGTCGACCAGACCCGGGTTGATGTACGGGCATTGATCGCTAGACTGGAAGCCGGGTTGCGGGCCAACCCCGATGTCACGGTTCATGATCTGAAGCCGGACCAACGCCTGGCATGGCAAGCGGCCAGCGCCGATGCCACGGCGCAATTGATCGACCAGATTGGCGGTCGGGCAACAGAAATCTATCAGCGTATCCAGGAAGGAAAGGCCGCTTTTCAGGCACACCATGCGCAGGCGCATGAAGCGAATCAGTCGGATGATTGAAAGGTATTGAAAAACCAAGGGGGCCCAGGGAGAAAACGTGATGCAGTGGATGAGAAAGTTGGCGGGGCCAGAGGCCCTTTTGATCGCGATTTTTGTGTTGTTGTCTTCTGGCTTGTATTTGGGTGCGAGCCATTTCGGCGGTGTGATTGCCTCCAACGGAACGGTGGTGCAGGTGGCCGGACGCATGCGCCTGGAGATCAACTCGCTGTATCGATGGCTGGCCGAAGCGGAGAATACTGATCCAGCTCGCCGCGATGCTGCCATCGTCGAACTCAATCAGGTTTCCAATCAAGTCGACGACCTGCTGCAAAGCCTGATTACCGGCGGACCCATTCAGATCGCGCCCGGGCAGGTGCTGGTGGTTGATCCAGCGCTGATGCCGGACGATGCCGTACCGATCCTGCCGCAGATCGCCGGGGTCTGGCACCCGGTGAAGAACCGGATTGATTCGCTTGCCGAACTGCAGGGTTTGGAACACGAGCAAGTGCTGCTTGAAACCATTGAACAGGCGCGCGCCGTTGAGGGTGCCTTGCTGGGTCAGGCATCACGCCTGCTCGGCGTCATCAGTGTTGACTCCTTCAACAATGCCAATCGCCTGCAGCTGGTGCAGGTGACCGGGGCCGTGCTTGGCGTAGGCTTCTTCTTGCTTCTGATCGCACTGTACTCGCGCCAGCTCAAGCGCTTCAGAGATGCCAAGCGAGAAACGGATGAAATCCTGGAAACCGTCACCAGCGGCTTGTTCCTGCTCGATCGCGATTACCGGCTTGGCGACCAGTACTCGGCCCAGCTGGAGTACATTCTGCAGCGCAGTCATCTGGGTGGTACCGACTTCATTGGCATGCTCGGCGACATGGTGCCGGGTGACACCCTGAAAACCGCGCGCGATTATCTTGACCTGTTGTTCTCGGAGCGGGTAGAGGAGTCGCTGATCGGTTCGCTGAACCCGCTGGATCGAGTCCAGGTCCGACTGCCGACAGAGACTGGACGCGTTGAGGAACGTTACCTGGAGTTTTCCTTCCGTCGCGTGTTCGATGCCGATCGATTGCTGCACCTGCTGGTGTCAGTCAATGATGTGACCGACCGGGTTCGCCTCGGCGAAGAGTTAGAAACACTCAAGGAAAACCAGGACCAGCAAACCGAGCGCATGCTGGAGCTCCTGGTCAGCCTGTTCAAGCTCGACCAGGTGATGCTGGAAGACACCCTTGGCCGATGGCACGGGTTGATGCAACAGGCCAACGCGGCGCTGAAAGAATCCAACAATCGCAAGACCGGGTTGCGGCCGCTGATCGACGAGGTCTTCCGACCCATGCACACGGTCAAGAGCGAGGCCGCCGGGCTGGGTCTGGACTTCCTTGCCCAGCGTGCCTCGGCAGTCGAGCAAGCTATCGCCGAACTGCGCGGTATTGATCCTTTGAGCGGTAATGACTTCCTGACCGCGACCGTGCGCCTGGAGGAACTGTTTGCACAGTTCTCGGTGGTTCGTCGCATCATCGAGCGACTCCAGGCCCAGGGAATCTCACGGTCTCCGGATGATGGCACCGAAGCGACCGCCACCGGCCCGGCCATGATTACCCTGTTGCAGCGCCTGGTCAGGCAGCTCAACGAGGATCTTGATATTCACGCCGAACTGCGCGTTCAGGGCCTTGACGAGGAACAGCTTCCGGCTGACCTGCGCGAGCCACTGCGTGACATCCTGGTCCAGCTGATTCGTAATGCCTGCGCCCACGGTATTGAACCTGCCGAGCAGCGCCAGGTCACCGGCAAGCCGGAAACCGCCACGCTGGATATTCATCTGAGCAAGGACCCATCGAATGGCGACTGGGAACTGTTGTTTCGCGACGATGGACGGGGCATAGACTTCGATGCCATCGCGCGTCGTGGCCGAGAAATGGGATTGCTTGCCAATGATCAAAAACCCTCACGCGGCCAGCTGCTGAAACTGATGTTTCATCCCGGGCTGAGTACGGCCAGTGAAGCGCGTAGTGATGCCGGGCAAGGTGTCGGCATGGATATCGTGCGCGATGCCGTTCGGCGTATCAATGCCCATATCCGGGTCGGTACCGATGCCGGCCGGCATACAACCTTCAAGCTGGCCATACCCAGTCAGGTTGATGGAGCTTGAGCGGCATGAAAATTCTCATCGTCGATGATTCGATGTTCATTCGCAACCGCATCGAGCGCTCCCTGGCCATTGGTGAAATCAAGGAGGTCCTCACGGCACGCAACGGCCGCGATGCCCTGGCCAAGTTCCATACCTATCAACCCGAGTTGGTCACGATGGATATCACCATGCCCGAGGTCGATGGCATTGAATGTACCGAGCGCATGGTGCAGGCCAACTCCGCGGTCAAGATCCTGATCGTATCGGCGGTTGCCGACAAGGCCACGGCCATCATGGCACTGAAGAAAGGCGCCAACGGTTTTCTGATCAAGCCTTTCGAAGAAACCGAACTCAACGATGCACTCAACCGCCTGATCAAGGGGAACCGCCGTGGACGAAAATGATATCCAGATTCTGATCGACGGTACCATTCACTACTTTCGCTCCACCGTTGGTCAGTCAACCGAAGTGGGCGCACCGTACCTGGTTGAAAATCGCGAGCCGGTCGTGTCCGACTTTACCGGGGTCATCATGATCAGCGGTGTTTACACCGGCTGCGTGTATTTCACCGCGCCACGCGCCATGTTGCGTCACATCCTGATGGTCAATGGCGAAACCCGAGCTGATGCCGAGTTCATGGCCGACGTGGTCGGTGAGGTGGCCAACACCATTTCCGGCAACGCCAGGCGTCATTTCGGTAGTGAATTCGAGATATCGGTGCCTGACGTGTTCGAAGGCGGTGCCGGCGACGGAAAACTCGACCTGGCCGAACGCTCTTTCGTCATCCCGATTACCTGGCGCCAGTACCGGGCTTCACTGGTCGTCAGCCTGATCGACTAACCTAGTGGGCCACGCGGTAAGTTAGGTAACACTCAGCCGCTGCACAGTCGTTGTGGGCAAGGCGCGCGAGCGCAGGACTGGCCGTCGCCAATTCAAGCGAGCGGAACGCAGCCCACGGCGCCTGTGCAACGGCCCTTCGGGAGCCACTGTGCTGGCGCAACTCGGCGTT
>SLQY01000155.1 GCA_007131235.1 Wenzhouxiangella sp. | reverse complement strand
TCCGGCGCAGAGAATGCCGGCGTCAACGCCTGGCAGTCCGGCGATTCGATCTCGTCATCGTCAGCGATCAGTCGAGCGACGCCGAAATCGACCAGGCAGACCCGGCCATCGTCGGCGACACGCACGTTGGTCGGTTTCAGGTCGCCATGAATGACCCGTTGCTGATGGGCGTGGACGACGCCTTCGGCCATCTGTTCAAACAGCGCCAGTCGCGCAGGCAGATTCGGGCTGTCCTCATCAATGACCGCGTCTAGATCACGTCCTGCTATCCACTCCATGACCAGGTAGGCCTGGCCGCCAGGCGTCGTGCCACCGTCGATCAGGCGGGCAACGTTGCGATGGTCAAGCCGCGCCAGCAGTTCGCGCTCCAACCGGAGACGTGCCTCCAGAGAGTCCCGAGCCAGCCGTATCAGCTTTACCGCCACGGTCATCTCGAATGCCTGGTCGGCTCGCTCGGCGCGATACACGGTGCCCATGCCGCCACTGCCGGCTGGGGTAATGATGCGCCAGGGCCCCAGCCGGGTGCCCGGTTGCAGGCGAATGGTGGCCGGCTGGGCAGCCAGCTCCGCGGCTTTTCCGACACGCTGAAACAGCATCTCGAAGCGCGGCGGCGCGTCCAGGTCCGCAGCGATCAGCTGCCGCAGCCAGGCGGTCAGCCGGGGCGCACGCTGCTCCAGCGCTTCAAGCCTGGCAGCTTGTGCCGCGGGCTCAAGCTCGATAAGTTGATCTAGTAGCCGATCGAGCAGCCGCCGGCGAGCGACGGTCAGACGGGACCTGGCAAACGGGGAGGGCATGGGCAATCAGGACGAGAACAGACTTCACCCTAAAGGGCCTTTCGGTCGAATGCAAACCATCACCGCTGTTCCAGGTCGCCTCGACTAGCGTCATGTTCCACTAGCTGATCAGCTGAGCTTGCTTCCTCCCAGCCCTTTTGGTGGCAGAGAATTGATGCAGATCAACCCCCGGCCAGTCCGTCTCCCGCATGCTTGCATATTATCGCCGTTGCGGAGTAATCGATGTCTGTTGCCAAACCTTCTCGAAGATCAGGATCCGCAGCGCAGCTGCAGGGCAGTGTCAATCGCCCCAGCGAGGCGACCGAATTTCCAAAGGTCACGCCGGATCAGGTGCGGCAGGCGTTCGAGCAAGGTAAATATCCTTATGGGCGCAAGATTGCACGCAAGCTTTATGAAAGCGAGAAGGCCAAGCTTCAGGCAGAGCTGCTGAAGGTTCAGCTGTGGGCGCAGGACACCGGTCAGAAATTTGTCATCCTCTTCGAAGGGCGAGATGCCGCCGGAAAAGGCGGGACGATCAAGCGCTTTACCGAACACCTCAATCCGCGTTTTGCTCGCGTAATCGCCCTCAACAAACCGTCTGAGGTGGAACGCAGCCAGTGGTACTTTCAACGCTACATCGAGCACCTGCCCAGTGCCGGCGAGATGGTGTTCTACGATCGTTCCTGGTACAACCGTGCCGGCGTCGAACGAGTGATGGGGTTTTCCAGCCCCAACGAGTACCTCGAGTTCATGAGGCAGGCCCCGGATCTTGAGCGCATGCTGGTGCGCTCCGGCATTCGTCTGTTCAAGTACTGGTTCTCAGTGACACGGGACGAGCAGAAGCGCCGCTTCGACTCGCGCGCCGAAGATCCGCTCAAGCGCTGGAAGTTGTCTCCAATTGACCTGGCCAGCCTTGACAGGTGGGATGACTATACCGAGGCCAAGGAGGCGATGTTCTTCTACACCGACACTGCCGATGCGCCCTGGACAATCGTCAAGTCGAATGACAAGAAACGGGCGCGATTGAACTGCATGCGCCACTTTCTGGCCAGTCTGGATTACCCGGACCGCGATGAAAGCATTGTGCAATCAGCCGATCCCCTGATTGTTGGTCATGCCTCCCACGTGGTCAATCGCTCCGAGCACATTCTGGGCACATCCCTGCACCCGGACACGCGCCGTGTCACCAAGTCAGCCAAGAGCAGATAGAAAGCAAGGCCTGGCTTGCCTTGCCTATCCATTAACCCGGCAGTGAAGCAGCTTGCTCCCTGACTTCCGAAACGAACGCAAGCATGTGCGTTGTCGTTCGTTGCCACGTGATTGGCTTGTCAGCGCGCGGTCCAGAATCCTTTCGGGACGCGGTCTGCGGGGTCGGTAGCAATTGCGCCGCTCATTCATCCTCGAAGCGATCGGCAAAAATATCTTCGCTGAAGACCACGAGTGCCGAACTCGAGCTAGTGGCAATATCATTGGGGCCAGGGTTGTAGGCGGTCCAGGTTGCGCTCGCCCGGGTTTCTTCGTTGATGGTCGCGCTTCGGGTGATGAACAGCGACTCGCCAGCGGCCAGGTCCAGTTCCTCGGTGTCGAGGATTACACCCAGCAGGTCATCTTCGAGATCATGCCGGGTAAGCGTCCCGGGGCCCGTATTCTCGATCTGAAAGCAGAAGGTTACGGTTGTTCCCGGATCCACAACCAGGAATGAATCCGAGGCACAGACGTTCTGTTCAAGGCCAACGGTCTTGCGCAAACGAACCGAGGCCGGTTCAACGTTGACGCGCGCAGCCGCGATGGCCTGGTTGATGTCCAGTGGCCCAATGTTGTAGGCGGTCCACTCGGCCACGGCCAGCCGGGACTCGAACACGAAAGCACTTTCGGTAACCGAGGTGCTCTCACCGCTGTCTAGCCCGAATGCGAAGCCGTCCAGAATGGTACCGAACTCGCTGTCTTCAAGATCATGCTGGGTGAGTTGTCCATCTGTATTGTTGGTCACCGTATAGCAAAAGGTGACCTCGGTATTTGCCAGTATGGCGATCTCACGCTCAACACCACACTCATCGGGTACCAGGCCGACGGTGACGTCCAGTTCCAGTCGATCATACAGGCTGACCCACTGAATGAATCTCGAGGCACCTTCGTACTTGACTTCGAGCAGTTCGCCTTCCCGGTTGATCTCGAACACGCCACTGCCGCTGGAGGTCAGGATGTTGCCGTTGCCCAACGGATAAACGCCACGGTTGCCGCCGAGCTCCTTGGGGCTGTAAACCCCGATTGGATTGCCGTCGGCAGCGAATTCATGAACCCCGGCGGTCCCGGAGAAATTCGCAACCAGTACATTGCCACTCTCGGTCTGAACGATTTGCTGGGGAAAGCTCGAGATTGTCGCAAACTCACCCAGCGGGAGCTCGTCAACCACGTCGAATCGAAGTACTTGATTCGTGTTGATGCTGCTGACAAGCCAGTCCGTACCTTCTCGCAGGTAAATGTCGAAAGGTGAATTCAACCCACCACTTCCGGGCGTGATGAAGGTGCCCAGATAGGTCCCGTCCGGACCAAATTCCACGATACTGTTGGCGTTGGCGTTGCCGGCGACTGTGACCAGAAGATTGCCGTTTGGCCGGAGTGACATTCCGCGAATGTTCTGCATGATGGTGGTGTTCGGACCACCAATCGGTGCGAACGGGCCCAGGTAGTCGCCCTGCGGTGTATAGCGGTGAACAACGTTGCGCAGTTGATCCGAAATTAGAATGTCGCCTTGGGGGCGCAGGATGGCGTGAATGACTGTACCCGAATCAGGATCCAGCTCGATGAACCTGTCGTCGATAAGGTCGCCAGTGTGCGAGTCAAATACCATCAGACGCCTGGTCGAGGAATTGGGGATCAACAGCGCACCGCTGCTACTACGAATGGCCTCGATTGCCCGTTGATAAGCAGCCGGGTCGGGGGTTCTTGCCGGATCGGATGCCTGTGGCTGACAAAGCCAGAGCTGCCACGGCTCGCTGAACTGGCAACCTTCCGGCAAGGATGAGAGTCTGACCTCCTTTCCGGTCTTCTCGGCAATCAGGGCGTGAGCAAGCTCCACTTCATCGCCAATGACGTCGGATGATATCGAGATCGTGCTGGCAATCAAGGCCAGAAAAACCGTGACTAGTCGCATGGTGTTGTTCCCTCGGACGCAGCTTGATGGGCTTCGATAGTCAGTATAGTGTAAACGGCCCCAGGAGCCTGGACGGCAAAGATAAGGTCAGTCTTCCTCAAGGGGCTTGTGAAACGGGTAGTGAGCAGACCGGCCGGTTATAGCGCTGGCCCATGATGCGCTCCGGGGAAACAACTCAGGAGAGCCAGTTTTCAATCTCTTGCAGACCAGGACCTTAAGGAGGCCCAGCACACCGTGTCACCCGCCTCGACGCTATAGAGTTGAATCAGAAGCGAGGGCCAGAACAGCGCCACGGCTGGAAAGAAGTGGATCAGACCAAGCATCAGCCAGCAGAGTTTCTGGATCATCGAGCAACCTCCTCCGCGCCATTGTGGCCTGCGGAGTTGTCCCGGACAAATTGGAGCCCGATCCGCTTCAGGGCCGGACAGACCTGTGCCGCGCCGGTCAGCATGTCCAATGGTCTTCTTGTCGACACCATTGGGCTGGACCGATGCGACGCGTCGGCCACCCACACCCTGTTGGTGGCCGGGGCCGAGAGATCCGGCATCGTGTCGGCACTGGAAGATGAACGTCTTCGCTTCTGGGCCTTGAAAGCTGCTGCGCACGTCGATCGTCTGGTGTCGGTATGCGTCGGTGCTTTCGCATTGGCCGAATGGGGGCTGCTCGATGGAAAACGAGCGACGACGCATTGGTCAGTAACGCACCTGCTTCAATCACGTTACCCCCGGGTCAAAGTGGACCACAGTGCGATCTACATCCGCGACGGCCATGTCTGGACTGCCG
>SLQY01000188.1 GCA_007131235.1 Wenzhouxiangella sp. | reverse complement strand
GGCGTTCCTCACCGCCCAGGTTGTTAGTCCGGCAGCCACAGCGCCAGCCATTTCGCCGGCGACGAGCGACCAGGCCGTGCCCTCGGAAACGGCAGACCGCGCCATGGTCTCGGTGGACCAGCTTGCGCTGCCGGCAGCGCCTGCCACAGAAACTCGAAGAACCAATTCGACCGGCGCCAGCTCCCGCGCCGCCGGGACAACACCGCCGGTCGCTGCCGAAACCAGCGAAAATCCCCCCGAGCAGGCGCGCGAGCCTGTTATCCGTATCGAGCGTGCCCAGCATGCAGCCGGTGCCGACAGCGAATCCATATTCGCCGCGCGGCGGGCGCTGGCGCGCGGTCAGACTGACCTGGCCCGGCACCATCTTCAAGCCCAGCTTGACCGGACCCCGGTCGACCACGAGGCCCGGCTTCTGCTGGCCCGTGTGCATGATCAGTCCGGCCACGGATCGGCAGCAATCACGCTACTGGAGGCAGGGCTGAACCAGCCCGAACCGGCCCCGATTGCGGCGGCGCTGGCCCGGATGCTGCTTGAACGCCGCCAGGACGAACGCGCACGCGACCTGCTGCTGGATCATGCGCCGGCGATGGACGCCGGGGCCAACGCCGATTACCACCTGTTGCTGGCGGCCGCCTTGCGCCAGACCGGGCAGCATGATCAGGCCCTGGTACTGTACCGGGCCTTGAGCGAAACCCGCCCCCATTGGGGCCAGGTCTGGATCGGGTTGGGCAGTACCCTGGAAACGCTGGACCAGCCCCAGGCCGCGCGCAGCGCTTACCAGCACGCACTGCAGGCCGACGACCCGCGCGCCATCGCTTTCGCCCGCGGCCGCCTGGCCGCCCTGCCCCAGGACACGGAATCCGCCCGATGAGCACCCAGACAAAGCGCAAGAAGATTCGCCTCGGTGACCTGCTCGTTCAGCACCGCATGATCTCCGAGCAGCAGCTGGAAGATGCGCTGGCCGAGCAGCGCAAATCGGGCTACAAGCTGGGCCGGGTACTGATCCAGCTCGGTTTCCTGACCGAAGAGGAACTGATGCGCTTTCTCGGCCGCCAGCTCGATACCCCGGTGGTCGACCTCAAGCATTACCAGTTTCAGCCCGAAGTGGTGCGCATGCTGCCGGAAACCCATGCCCGCCGCTACCGCGCCCTGGCCTTGAGCCAGCGCGGTAACGAGATCACCGTAGGCATGGCCGACCCCACCGATATCTTCGGCTACGACGCGCTCAGCCAGATGCTGAAAAAACCACTCAACGTGGTGCTGGTGCGCGAATCGGAACTGATGGCAACCATCGACCTGGTTTACCGACGTACCGACGAGATCAGCACCCTGGCCGAGGAGCTGGGTGAAGAGCTGTCCGGCAGCGATTACGACATTGCCGAGCTGGGCGAGGGTGAAAACCTGACCGATGCGCCGGTCATCAAGCTGCTGCAGTCAATGTTCGAGGACGCGGTCCAGATCGGTGCCTCGGATATCCATATCGAGCCGGATGAGAAGGTGCTGCGCATTCGCCAGCGGGTCGACGGCGAGCTGCAGGAGCAGGTGATCGAAGGACGCCGCATCGCTTCGGCCCTGGTCACCCGCCTCAAGCTGATGGCCCAGCTCAACATCAGCGAGAAACGTCTGCCCCAGGACGGTCGCTTCAGCGTCAAGGTCAAGGAACGCAACATTGACGTGCGTCTGTCCACCATGCCGATCCAGTACGGCGAATCCATGGTGATGCGCCTGCTCGACCAGTCGGCCGGGCTGCTCGATCTCAATGCCCTGGGCATTCCGGACAAGGTACTGACTCGCATCCAGCGCCTGATCAGCAAGAAATCCGGCATGGTGCTGGTCACCGGTCCAACCGGCTCGGGCAAGACCACGACCCTGTACGCGGCGCTCAACCGCATCAACCGGGCCAACATCAAGATCATTACGGTCGAAGATCCGGTCGAGTACCGCCTGCCGCGCATCAACCAGGTCCAGGTGCATGGCAAGATCGGGCTGTCCTTCTCGAAAGTGCTGCGTACCGCCCTGCGCCAGGATCCCGACGTGATCATGGTCGGGGAAATGCGCGACCAGGAAACCGCCGAGATCGGCCTGCGCGCGGCCATGACCGGTCACCTGGTGCTGTCTACGCTTCATACCAACTCGGCAACGGCCACCGTCATGCGCCTGCTCGACATGGGTGCCAAGGGCTACATGGTGGCTGCCGCCCTCGATGGTGTCATTGCCCAGCGCCTGGTGCGCCGGGTCTGCGATAGCTGCGGCGAGCCGGTCCAGCCCGACCCGGCCCAGCTTGCCTGGCTGCGCGGACAGCTCGGCGATGATGTGCTCGACGGCATGAGCTTTCGCGCCGGCCCCGGCTGTGCCTACTGCTCCAACACTGGCTACCGCGGCCGCATCGGGGTTTATGAACTGCTGGAAATGGACGAGGCACTTACCGACGCGCTCAGGCGCATGGACACCGACGGCTTCATTGCCGAGTTCCGTCGGCGCGACGATTTTCGGACGCTGGTCCAGTGCGCCCTGGATTACGCGGCCCAGGGCATTACCTCGCTCGACGAAGTCATTCGCCTCGCCGGCGGTCTGGAAGAACTGCGCGACGCCAGGCTGGATGCCGGCGAACCGATCTCAACGGAGCCTGCTTCGTGAACGGCTTTGTCTGGCAGGGTCGCAACTCGCGCGGCCAACTGGTCAGCGGACGGGTCGATGCCGAGGACATGGACCGCGTCGCCGAGCAGCTGCTCAAGCTCGACATTACCCCGATCAGCATCGACCCGTCGGCAGACAAGGCTACCACCGGCAGCAGCCTGGGCGTGCTGCTAGGCCTGGACAAGCCCAAGCTCAATGACCTGATCCTGTTCAGCCGCCAGATGTACACCATGACCAAGGCCGGCGTCCCGTTGATCCAGGGCCTGAAGAATGTGGCCAACTCGACGCGCAATCGCCAGCTTGCCGATGCGGTCAACAAGGTGGTCGATGCCCTGGAATCCGGGCGAGGGCTGGCCGCCGGCCTGGCCCTGAGCCCGAAGATCTTCCCCCCCATGTACATCAGCATCATTCGCGTCGGTGAAACTTCCGGCGCGCTGGACCAGGCCTTCCAGCAAATGGCCACCTACCTCGAGCTGGAACGCGACTTCCGGGCGCGGATGAAGGCCGCGCTGCGCTATCCGGCGATGGTGGTTATCGCGATGTTCATTGCCGTGGCCATCCTGATGGTGTACGTCGTGCCCGTGTTCGCCAACTTCTTTGCCAGCCAGGATGCTGCACTACCGCTGCCGACCCGGATCATCGTCGGTGCCTCGGATTTCGCCGTGAACTGGTGGTGGCTGATACTGCTGGCGCTGGCCGGCGCGATTGTCGGCTTCAGGGCCTGGATTCGCACCGCCAACGGCCGCTACCTGTGGGATCGAACCAAGCTCCGTATTCCGGTTGTCGGCAATATCCTGTTCCAGGGCACACTGGCCCGATTCGCACGCTCGTTTGCCATGACCTACCGCTCGGGCGTGCCGTTGATCCAGGGCCTGACCCTGGTTTCTCGGGCCGTTGAAAACGAGTACGTTGCCCAGGCCGTTACCGACATGCGCACCGGTATCGAGCGCGGCGAGAGCGTGTCGCGCACGGCCCAGGCCACCGGGCTGTTCACCCCGCTGGTGTTGCAGATGATCAGCGTCGGCGAAGAAACCGGGGAGGTCGAGAACATGCTCCAGGAAACCGCCGAGTTCTACGAACGTGAAGTCGACTACGACCTGCGCAACCTGAGCGACGCGATCGAGCCCATCCTGCTGGTGTTCCTGGCCGCACTGGTGCTGATCCTGGCCCTTGGCGTGTTCCTTCCAATGTGGGATCTGGGCAGTGCAGCGCTGGGCTGAGAAGACCGGTCGGTCCAGTCGCGGCTTCACCCTGCTGGAGCTGGTGATCGTGCTGATCCTGGTCGGCATTCTGTTCAGTGTTGCCGCCTGGCGGCTGCTGCCGCTCAGAGGCGATGCCGAGGCGGCCCATGTCGCCACGGTGATTGGCTCACTGCGCTCGGCCCTGGGCTTGACCCTGGCCGAGTATGTGCTGCGCGGTCAATATGCCGACTTGCCAACCCTGGACGGCAGTAATCCACTCAAGCTGCTGCAGGATCCCCCCGAACGCTACCTGGGCGTTGTGGCACAGCAGGACATCGACCAGGTGCCGCCCGGGTATTGGTATTTCGTCGACGAAGCCGGTCTGCTTGGCTACCGGGTCCGTTTCCCCGCCTACCTGGTCGGCCAGAACACCGCCCCGGTGCACCTGCACTGGCGAGTTGTCATTGCCTTCGAACCCGGTCCGGCGTCGGTCGCGTCGGGAGCCGCTACCAATCCACGGCCGACCGGGCTGCGCCTGGCGCCGCAGCAGGCCCACCCGTGGCCATCATCATCACCATCCACGGACTGGTTGCCATGAGACGCGAGCGGCAACAGCTGGCACGGCTCTCGGAAAAAGCCGCGGCCGAACAAGACCGAGTGACGCGCGAGCAGGCCAGACAGCGGATTCGACGCCGGCGGCTTGGCCTGGGAGCGCTGGGCTGGCTGGTCGCCAGCATCGTCACCGTATTCAGCTGGTCGATGGGTCTGCTGGATGTCAGCCTCAATGCCGTGATCGCGATGCTGATCCTGATTCTCGTGGTTCAGCTGGGCCATTACTGGTCGATTCGCTCCGGCTTCAACCTGCGCCTGGCCGACCCCAGCCTGACCATGCCGCACCTGTTGTTCG
>SLQY01000344.1 GCA_007131235.1 Wenzhouxiangella sp. | reverse complement strand
TGGGTCATGCGGGTGCGCACGAAACGCTCGTAGTGACCCAGGTCGAGATCGGTCTCGGCACCATCCTCGGTGACGAACACCTCGCCGTGCTGGAACGGGCTCATCGTGCCCGGATCGACGTTGATGTAGGGGTCAAGCTTGAGCAGGGTGACGCGCAGACCCCGGGCCTCAAGAATGGAGCCCAGCGACGCGGCTGCGATACCCTTGCCCAGAGACGACACTACGCCGCCAGTGACGAAGATCAAAGAGGTCATGCCCGGATGTCCATGATGGCGTGATTCCGGGATGATATTGTAACCGAAAAGCGACGGCTCACGCCCAGGCCAGATCTCGGGCCTAAGGTTCGATCCAGATCAGGGTGGCCTGGCGACCGGTCCGGCCCTGCTCGCGCCGATACGAGAAAAAACGATGCGGGTCAGACGCGGTACAACGCTGGCAGTCAACGACGCAACTGACGCCGCCCTGCTGCAGGTACCAGCCGGCCAGGGCCTTGAGATCGGCCTGGTAGCGTCCGGCCGGGTTGACGGCAAAGGCTGCGGCCAGCTCGGCTGGCAAGTCGCCAAAAGTTGCCACCACTTCGGCGCCAACCTCGTAGTGATCGGCTGAAATACCCGGACCAATCCAGGCCTGCAGGCTATCCGGCTCGACCGGCAAACGCGCCAGGGTGGACTGAATGATGCCGTCGGCAAGACCTCTCCAGCCGGCATGAAGGGCGGCCACCATCCGTCCGTCGCGACTGGCCAGCAGAATCGGCAGGCAGTCGGCTGTGAGGATGGCCAGCACCTGGCCAGGCCGGTCAGTCCAGGCGGCATCGGCCTCTATATCGGGTTGCCACTGCTCCGGATTGACCAGCCGGGTCCCATGAACCTGCCTGAGCCAGCGCGGTGGTCCGGGCAGCCTGGCACTCAGGCGGCGCCGGTTTTCCATCACCGCCTCGGCTTCGTCACCGCAGTGCAGGCCCAGGTTCAAGCTGGCCCAGGCACCCTGGCTGACACCGCCATGACGCGTCGTCTGCAGCGCGCCGATCTTCGCAATCGTCGGCCAGCCGGGCTCAATCATCAGCTGGCGTCTCCAGGCAGTCGAGCAGTCGCTGCATGTCGGTCGGCAACGATGAATGCGCTTCGATCTCGCGCTGGCCATCAGGATGGGGAATGCCGATCCGGGCAGCATGCAGGGCCTGGCGGCCAAAGTCCTGCCAGGCCTGCCGCTGAACCTCGCCAAGTCCCGCCGGGCAGCCGCGCCGACCATACACCGGGTCACCGACGATGGGAAACTGGATATGGGCCATGTGAACCCGGATCTGGTGCGTGCGACCAGTTTCCAGGACCACGTCCAGCAGCGTACTGCCGGCCAGGCGCCGGGCAACACGGTAATGGGTCACCGCGCGCTTGCCATCGGCGCGCACCACCTGCCGGCGGCGATCCACCGGGTGCCGTCCCAGCGGCGCATCCACACGACCACCGGCAATCACCTCGCCCCAGACCAGGGCCTGGTAATGGCGCTTGATGTCACGTCGCTTCATTGCAGCGACCAGATGACGGTGGGCAGCCATGGTCCGGGCCACGACCAGGCAGCCGCTGGTGTCCTTGTCCAGACGGTGAACCAGGCCGGCTCGCGGCAGTGGTGCCAGGCCTGGATCGTGGTGGAGCAGCGCATTGACCAGGGTGCCATCGGGATTGCCTGAGCCGGGGTGCACCACCATGCCCGGCGGCTTGTTGACGATCAGCAATGCCTCGTCTTCGAACAGGATATCCAGCGCGATGGCTTCGGGCTGGGGGTTGTCGGGGTGAGTCTCCAGGGTGGCCTCGAGGCGGACGGACTCGCCGGTGCTGACCGCGTGGCGCGGCTTGACCGGCTTGCCATCGACTCGAACCTGGCCATCCCGGATCCAGCCGGCCAGGCGGGTTCGGGAAAAATCCGGCCAGTGCTCGGCCAGTACCAGGTCCAGGCGTCGACCGGCATCGGCGGAAGCAATGGTCAAAACAGCCTTGACCGGTTCCTTCATGCCGCAATTAACGGACATTTACCGGCACTTCTGGCATCATGATGGGTCACGTAGGTCACCGATCCAAAACATGTCACTGATTATGCAAGAAACCCGGCTGCAATTGCCGCGCCTTTTGATCATGGGCCTGGCCCTGGTAATGCTGGCCATGGCTGGCGGATGTGCACGCGACCGTGTCGAAGAAGATGATGGCCCCGAGGCGCTGTATGCCGACGCCCAGCGCGCGCTGAACAATCGTCAGTACGAGCTTGCCATCGACCTTTATCGGCGCCTGACCACGCGCTACCCGTTTGGTCGTCATGCCGAGCAGGCACAGCTGGATATGGCTTATGCCATGCACCGGGCGCGTCGACCGGAGGCAGCCATCACCACCCTGGATCGATTCATCCGCACCTACCCGACGCATCCCAACGTCGATTATGCCTGGTACCTGAAAGGCCTGGTCCACTATGACCAGGCGATGGGCATGCTCAGGCGACTGTTCCCGGGCCAGGTTGTCGACCGCGACCAGGAAAGCGCACGCCGGGCCTTCATGGATTTCCAGGAGCTGACCCAGCGCTTTCCGGAAAGCCGCTACGTGGCCGATGCCCGTCAGCGCATGGTCTTCCTGCGTAACGTCATGGCCGAAGCAGAAGTGGTGATCGGCGAATACTACTTTCGTCGCGGTGCCTACATTGCCGCCGTCAACCGCTCTCGTTACGTGATCGAGAATTTCCCCGGTGCCCCGGCCAATGTGGACGCCCTTGACCTGTTGAAAAGGGCCTTCGACCGCCTCGAGCTCGACGAGCTCAGCGCCGATACCCGGGCGGTACTGGAGTACAACTTCGGCGACAGGCTGGACGATGACGCCGACCGCCGCACCGGACTGGGCCGCCTCTGGCCCTTCAACTGACCGTCAGTGGCCGGCGCATCAGGGCCTTGAGTCAGTCAGCGTTTACAAGGCGGCCGTTCGACCAGCGCAGTGCCGCCCTGGTTGAACACGTCGAACAACGCCTGGCGAGTCTGCTGGACGGCCAGGATCAGCTCAGCCAGGCCATGCAATACAGCGTATTCAACGGCGGCAAGCGGCTGCGGCCACTGTTGGTCCATGCCACCGGCGAGTTACTGGAAATCGATCCCGTTCTGCTTGACCCGGCAGCCTGTGCCGTCGAACTGATCCACTGCTATTCCCTGGTCCATGACGATTTGCCGGCGATGGACGACGATGCCCTGCGCCGCGGTCGACCGACCACCCACTTGCAGTTCGACGAAGCAACCGCGATCCTGGCCGGCGACGCCCTGCAGGCCCTGGCCTTTGAGATCCTCGCCAGCGACCCGGACCTCGGCCAGCATCCCGCCGCCGGGATGGACATGATCAAGATCCTGACCCAGGCCTGCGGCGCGCGCGGCATGGCCGGCGGCCAGGCCCTGGATCTGCAACTGGAGGGGCAGCGCCCTGATCGGGATGCACTGGAACATATGTTTCGCCTCAAGACCGGCGCCCTGATCCGGGCATCGGTGATGATGCCGGCCGCGCTGGCCGACCAGCTGGACCCGGCCGCCAGTGCCGCGTTGAGCCGTTTCGCCGACCAGGTGGGCCTGGCCTTCCAGATCTGCGACGATCTGCTGGATATCGAGGGTGAAACCGCCGTGATCGGCAAGACCGTAGGCTCGGACCAGGCCCACGACAAGGCAACCTGGCCAGCCTTGTTCGGCATTGAGGCCGCGCGCGAGCGTATCTCCGAACTGGCCGACGACGCCCTGGCCAACCTGTCCCTTCTGGACGGCAATGCCGGCGCCCTGCTGTGGCTGACCGACCGCCTCCTCAATCGCGACCGTTAGCGTACCCCTCCGCTGTCACCTACAGCGCGCCTATAGCGCGTCGGATCCGCAACGCCGGCCTGCTCGAAGCCGGCGCGACGCAGGCGGCAGGAATCACAGCGACCGCAGGCCCGACCCTGTTCGTCGGCCTGGTAGCACGACACCGTCAGCCCGTAATCCACGCCCAGGGCAACCCCGCGCCGAATGATGTCGGCCTTGGTCAGATGGATCAGCGGCGTATGCAGGGAAAACCTTCCGCCCTCGACGCCGACCTTGGTCGCTACCTGGGACAGCGCTTCGAACGCCGCGATGAACTGTGGCCGGCAGTCCGGGTAGCCCGAGTAATCGACGGCATTGACGCCAATCCATAGATCCAGGGCATCAAGCACTTCGGCGTAGCCCAGCGCCAGGCTCAGCAGCAGCGTGTTGCGGGCTGGCACGTAAGTCACCGGAATGCCCTCGGCCGGTTCGGTCGGCACGGAAATATCGTCGGTCAGCGCAGAGCCGCCGATGGCTCGCAAATCCACCTTGACCACCCGATGTGAACTGGCCCCCAGGGCACGGCTGACTCGCTCGGCGGCGTCCAGTTCGGCTCGGTGGCGCTGACCATAATCCACCGCCAGGCTATGGCATTCGTAGCCAGCCTCGACCGCCGCAGCCAGCACGGTGGCCGAGTCCAGCCCACCGGACAGCAGGACGACCGCTCGCGGCGCTTGCGTTGCTGGGTTCATGATCCGGTCATTCCTGTCAGTCAATCATTCCAGGTGGCATGGTAATTCAAGCCGGTTTCTTCCTGGTCAATCCTCGCGATATACTCGAAGTCCGATCCCCGTTGACCAGGCCGAGTTCACGCCCATGCACAACATCGCTCATATCCTTGATGACAAGGGCCACGACATTTTTTCCGTCAATCCCGCCGAGCTGGTGATAGACGCGGTCAAACGCATGGCGGAGAAGGGCGTAGGCGCGGTCCTGGTCATGGAGGA
>SLQY01000014.1 GCA_007131235.1 Wenzhouxiangella sp. | reverse complement strand
GCCCTTCAGCACATCGCGCAGGCCCCCAGCTACGACCTGCGCCTCCTCCGCACAGTCACCGCTGGCAGTCTCGCATAGCGTCACATAGTTGGTTCCGACGCCGAAATCCGAACCCTGGTGGCCATTCAGCTGACCGTAATGCCGCCACTGATCGTTGACGTCGAGGATCACGCCGTCACTATCGAGCATGGCAATATGGGCCGGGAGGGAATTGATCAATGCCTTGCGTGCTGTCAGGGCCGCGTCCAGCTTGTCGCGGGAGATTCGAAGGGCCGCCTCCTGCGCCCGGACCTGCTCAAGAATGCGGTGATTTTCTGTGACATCGCGAAAGATCGCGGCAACCCCTTGCTCCCAGGGATAAGCGCGCATCTCGAACCAGGCTCCAAGCGGTTCGAAGTATTCTTCTGCCGCGCTGGTCATGTGCTCATGCATCGCTTCGTTCAGTGCCCGCCCGGAAAGCGTCTCTGACAGTTCGGGGAACTGTGACCAGACCGTTTTGCCGATCAGTGCTTCGGCCGATCGACCCAGTAATCGGGCGGCTTCGGAATTGACATAGGTGTAGCGCCAATCATTGTCAAAAGCCACGAAGCCGTCGGTGATGGATTCGAGCATGGTCGCCAGTCGATCGGCCGTCCGGCGCTGTTCGGTAATGTCCTGGATGGTACCTGTCGTAAAGGCGGGTTTGCCGTCCATGTAGCGAGTGATACGGGCCTGTTCGCGGACCCAGCGAATGCCACCATTCGGGCCGATGATGCGGTGATCGGCATGAAACTCACCGCCCTGATTCAGCCACTCGGCATAACGGTCGCGCAGCCAATCGCGATCGTTGGGGTGGACTCGCTCGAAAAAAGCCGCCTCGGTGCCTTCGAATTCGTCGTCGGCCAGGCCGAAGATCTTGTAAACCTGATCGCTCCATTCAAGCCGGTCTTTTTCCAGGTCGACCTCCCAGCTGCCCAGGTTGGCGATGGACTGGGCTCGGAGCAGGCGATCCCTGGTTTCTTCCAGCTCGGCCAGGGTGGCCCGCAACTGCTCCTGTTGCCTGGCCAGCTGCAGGTCGGCAGCGTCACGTTCGTCAAGGGTCCGATTGAGTGTTGCAGCCAGGTGGCTGAGCTCGTCAGTACCGGTGATGCGGGCTCGTGCCGCGCTGTCACCGGCGCGGATCTGCTCCAGCGTACCGACCAGCGCGCGGGCCGGTCGGGCGATGCGTCGGTGGATCAGGATAAAGGCGGCGGTACATAGCACACCAAACAGCAGTGCCGCGCCGGCCAGGGCGATGCCGATCCGGGTCGCCTCGCCGGTGATTGCCTGCCGACGCTCGCGCATCGCACTGTCCAGCGCGGAATCGAGGGCGATGCCGTGGACGGCAACCTGGTTCATGATGATCCGGCTCCGGACGGGAACCTCCAGCGGCGCGATGCCGGGGTCTGGGCGAGCCGGATCTTCGTTGGTCCGGGTAGCTGCCAGCACCGCGCCGACAGATTGGGCCAATTGCTCGACACGGCGCGCCGCGCGGTGCGCATCGCCATGCCGTTCGCCAAGCTGCTCCAGCATTCTGCGGATCTCCAGGCTTTCGCTTTGGTAGACACTCCAAAGATCGTCGTCGGCCCCAAACAGCACCAGGTTGTCGCTGGCCACGGAGAATTCGTTGATTCGCTTTTGTAGCTCCTGGAGCGCACTGATCTCCTGCTGCCGCTCGCCGATGCGATTGCCGCCGACCACGCCCAGGACAAGTAGCAGCGCCAAGCCCGTCAGGCACAGCGCGATGCCCAGCCGCGACAGCCGATAAAGATTCATGGCACCCGGTCCGGCGGCACGGCTGCGGGAATGCTGACGGCACCAATGCCGAGATCTCCTAGTGGCCCGGCATCGATGAGGTCGAGTACACGAACAGGCTCACTGCCATTGTCGTAGCCCACTGCCTGCGCCCAGTGCAGTTGTTCCTGGAGCCCGGCGATCAGTCCCCAATCCAGATGCAGGCCGTAGTCGAGCGCGTTCCAGTGAGCGGCCAGGACGCCGGTGGCGACATCCATGCGCTGGCTGAACAAGGCGAGCGCTTCATCGGGTCTGCGTTCCATAAAGGCGATTGCCTCGCCGTAGGCTGCCAGCACCTGGCGGCACAGCGCACGCCGCTCCTGCGCGGTGCGGCGCGTGGTCACGAGCACCCATTTGCCGGCATACAGATTGTGCAAATGAAAGTGCCTCGTCCCGGGTTGTGCATCCTTGAGTATCGATACATGGGGCTCCCAAAGCACCGCCGCATCGATACGGCCGGCAACCAGTGCTGCAGGTATGTCCGGGAACGACAGGTCGACCAGTTCAACCACAGCCCGCTCGATGCCGTGATACTGCTCGTGCAGCCACCAGACAAACTCGGCGTTCGTTCCGCGGTCGATGGCAACCCGTTTTCCACGCATGTCGGCCACTGATCGAATATCAAGACGATCGAGAGTGATGATCTGCAGCAGATCGCCGGAATGGGCCAGGCTTGCCAGGATGACCGGATCGTCCCAGCCACCAGGATCGGCGTCGGCCAGGCGATCGAGAACCACGGGGGTAAGCGCCGTCAGCGCGAAATCGGCCTCGCCAGCGCGCAATTTGGCCAGGCTGAGCTTGCCCGACGCGAGATGGCTGACTTCAGCTTCAATTCCATGGGCGGCGAACAGCCCACGTTCGCTGGCGACGACCGTCGGCGCATCACCCAGGTAAAATGCACCGGCAATTCGCACTCGTTCGGTCGGCGGCTCGACCGGTAGCGCCATGCCGGGTATCAGGATCGCCACGGTCAGAGGGAGGATCACCCCCAGGCACTGTTTGAAGTTGATCAATCCACCCATGGCGTTGTGTCTACTTGTTGTTCCAACACCCCGTGTGTTTCACCATCCTGCCACCGGCCAGCGTGACACCGACTGTCAAAATATGCAAGCGTTGCGCATGATGCAAGGCGGAGAGGCCTGGAGTGTGGCTATTAACGCGGCAATCCAATAGATTGCCGCGTCAATGCCCGGCCGGAACGGCCGTGACCCATGAGCGAAGGTCTACACGGACATGCGCCGCAAATGCCGTGCAAGGAGTACCGTAGGTATTTCGTTGCCGGGTTGATGTTACGCAGCCATATGCAAGTACGCAGCATTTATCGTGCCACTTGGATCCGGGCCACGCTTTCGGGGTCATGCCCATGATGCGGCTTTGTCGCCGGAACGGGGCGTCGCAAAGCCCGCCGGGATCAAGGCCCCCGGGGCTTCATTGTTGGCTGTGCGACATTGGGCCAGGAGAACGGGTTTGCAGACTTTGCGGGCCCGGCAAGCATGGCATTGGTCTCAGACTATTCGAAGGATCTCAGACTGAGCTCGGTCGCGCTGGAGCATGGGAGGCCCTACCGGCAATCAGCAGGGCCCACTAGTCAGTCCAGCCGCTGAAGAGCTCGCTCGCGCTCGCGCTGGTATTCCTGGTCGGAAATCAAGCCGTCTTCATGGAGTTCCTTGAGAAACTCAAGGCGGTTGCGCACGGATTCCGGGCTGGTCGATGCCGCGGTGGCGCTGGTCTCGACTTCGATATCAATGGGTCGAGGTGCCGGATAGGCGGGTGCTTGAACTCCCGAGTGAGATTGGTCTCTGGCTGCTGGATCAGCGGCGACCTGGGAGGCGGCGGATCTTTCAGCTTGCAAGGCGATTGAAACCCACATGGGATAGGTTGATCCATCCCGGTGACGTTTTGCCGAGATCCCCGGCTGGTCGCTGGCCAGCGTTACCATGGATCGCTCCATGCTGAACGGGTCTCCCAGGGAAACTTCGCGGAAGCGGGTGAAATCGTCATCCACGGTCATGATCTGGCGAATGCCCGAGAAGGCGATGTTGAGCGTCCCGTCTGCCGCAACAAACAGGGCACCTTCGGTTTTCATGGCGTTACCGAAGCTGGTTGCGGTGCGGCCGTGGCTGACGAAGTCGATTCTCTGGTTGGCAGCGGCGTTAGCCAATATCTGGCTGAGGCCCGGTGCCAACCGGTCGATTTCTGCCTGATCGAACACCGGCTGGGGCTCGGATCGCGACAACAGCCCTTGCTCTTCGAACCTCAAGCTGCCAAGAATCTGTGATAACTGAGTCGGGTCTAGAACGGCCGGATGTTGCAGCTGATTGCCGGCAGCACCGGAAGGGGCCAGCCTGATCAGGTACTGTTCACCGCCCAGGTCAGTCGGGCGCGGATTCGGTGCTGCACAAGCGACCAGGTTTGCCGCTATCAGGGCGAGTAGACAGGAGCGAAGCAAGAAAGGCATGATGGCATGACGAAATGATGATCAACAGCAGAGATTAGCATCGCTTCTTTTACAGCTCCGTGACAGTGCTGGCGTGGGGCAAGTTGGAGATTCCCGGCAGCCAGACGGAAGTGCATCCGGATCAGGGCGTCGACGTCGGTGGGCGTGGGCAATGGCAGCAGCGCGGACTGTGGTCAAGGTCCATTCAAGCGCCAGGCATGATCAGGTCGGAACCCTGGTTTTTCATGGAGATGGCAGGTGGAGACTAGGATTTTCCAAGGACCTGGTTCACAACTTCACCGCTCCAGAAAGGCCAATCCGAAGCAGGAAACCGATGATGGCGAAGAGAACGGTTGCCCGGCTGGGGGCTTGCGTGTTGGCGTTGGCAGTAGGGGGACGCCGGGCAACCGTGATTCAAATCCTAGCACAGCTTACTGTTGATGTCGCTGTCCAATCGAAGGTTGACCTGACAATCTGGCGAACAGTCAGATCGCGCCGTGCTCCGTGTCGAAGCCAGGATTCAAGTGCGTGATTGATATCACAAACCTCTG
>SLQY01000181.1 GCA_007131235.1 Wenzhouxiangella sp. | reverse complement strand
CGCGCTGGCCTGGCCGGTCAGCAGCAGGGCGAATAGAGTGATCATTCCAATAGCAAACCGCATCAAACGTCTCCTTAAAGGAAGTGAGCTTCTGACCTGGTGGCTCACCAGGGGCGGGGTAGACTAGTTTAAATAGCACAATCCCCCAAGGTTTGATCTGGCTCATGTTTGCTCGCTTTTTTCGTTATTGGTCCTCCATTTTCATCGCCGCAGGACAAAACTGGCTGCAAAGCCAGGCCTTTATCTACGCTGCGGCGCTGGCTTTCTTTACCGTCTTTTCCATTGCCCCAGTCATGATCGTGGTCGTGGCCATGATCGGCCTGGTGCTGGGCGAGCGCGCGGCTCAGGGCGAGCTGATGGAGCAGCTACAGCAGGTGCTGGGCAGCGAGGCGGCGGAGGTGGTCGAGACCGCGGTCATCAATTCTCAGATTGAACAGAGTGGCATCATGCCGACGCTGATTGGCATCGTCGCCATTGTCGCCGGTGCGACCACGGTCTTTGCCCAGATGCAGCAGTCGCTGAACCAGATCTGGGATGTAGCACCGCGCCCGTCGCGCAACAGTCTGTGGCTCTTCCTCAAGGCGCGGGTGCTGTCGCTGACGATCGTGCTGGCGATCGGCTTCGTGCTGATGGTCTCGCTGCTACTGAGCGTTGCCATGCGTGCAGTCATGAACTTTGCCGAGCAGTGGCTGCCGATTCCCGGATGGTCCATGGTGGTTATCGAGATCAGTATTTCGCTGACCGTGATCACGCTGCTGTTTGCTGCAATCTTCAAGATCCTGCCGGATGTGATTCTGCGCTGGCGCGATGTGCTGGCGGGTGCCCTGATTACCGCGATCCTGTTCACCGTTGGCCGCTCGCTGATTGCCATGTACCTGGCGACCACGGCCACGGCTTCGACTTACGGGGCGGCCGGCTCGCTGGTGGTGTTGCTGCTGTGGGTCAACTATTCGTCGCTGATCCTGCTGTTCGGCGCCTCGATCACTCGCGCCCACCTGGAGGCGCGCGGCCTTTCCGTCCGGCCACGCAATACGGCTGTCTGTGTACATCGGGAACTGATCGAGGACTAGCCCGAACAATTCATGAACTTGCGCGTAGTCGAGAGCGCCTGCTGCCACCGGGGCAAAAGGCTCGCCTCGGTATAGCCCGAGATATCGACCGGGCGGGGCGGGCAGGTGAGTGCGGCGCGCAGCTTCTGTGCCAGTGCTTGGGTGTTCCCGGCCGGGTAGCGGCAGTGCTGTGGATACTGTTCCCGGTAGCACAAGTCATCGGGAACGAGAGGAAAGGCGCCGGCACTGGCTGCTTCGAGCACGCCCAGTCCCTGGAATTCATGGCGGGCCGTGCTGACCACGATGGCGGCTTGTCCCAGCCAGTGTTCGTATTCTTGCCGGGATACCCGGCCGTCGACCACGATCTGCTTTGCATGATGTTGACGCAGTGCTACAAGGGCCCGAGGTGCTCGGTCGGGACGCTTCCCCAGCACGGCCAGGCGAAAGTCAATGCCGGATTCTGCCAGGGCGTCCAGCGCGGCGACAAAATGCTGAGGCGCCTTGTCGTACTCCCAGCGGTGGTTCCAGACAATCAACTTCGGATCGCGCTGGTCCTGGCCCGTGACCGGGGCGATGGGTACTGGCAGTATCTCGCTTTTTCGAGCCAATCGCTCAATAAGACCAATGGGCTGGTGGTCGGGAAGCCGGGCCAGCAAGTCTTCCAGGCCTTGCAGGAAACTGGCCCGGTTGTAGGCGGAGTTGAACAGTACCCGATCGGCTGCCAGCGCGCCGTACACCTGCACCATGGCGGCGTCAATCGTGCTGAGCTGCTGTTCACTGCGAGGGTAGGCGAACTGGTTTTCGTGAAAGTAGTAAATGGCGGGAACACCGGCCAGGTGCGGATGAATACCTCGCAGGGTGGCCAGGTCAACCATGCTGGTGGCCAGGATCAGGTCGGGCGACCGCTTGGGAAGGCGATCCAGCCAGCTCAAGGGGTTGCCGCGGATGCGCCAGGCGAAGTGGCGACCAGGCAGCTCGCGTACCTGCCAGTCGATCTCGGTGAGCCTGCTGGTCAGCCAGTCTGCCCACCAGGCGTGGCTGTCGCTGCGGTAGGCTGACAGTAACCAGATGCAGGGGTGATTCTGCGAGGCCAGGTGAGGAGGAGCAAGTGGGCGCATGACTGTGGACTTGGGTGCCGTCAGGACAGGATAATGCGGACTGACGCCAATCCGAAGATCATTGTCATGTCCATTGAAACCATTGCCAGAGGCCTGGAGTCGGGCCGCTTGACCATCACCAGCCTGGATGACGGCAGCGGTGTCGTGCTGGACAGCGATGGCGAACAACTTTTCAGCTTCAACGTCACGGGCCTGACCATCGTCCAGGCCATCGAAAAAGGCGACCGCGATATCGATGCATTGGCCGATCAACTGACCAGGCGCTTCGAGGTCAGTGCCGAGCGCGCGCGCGCCGATGTCCAGGGCTTTCTTGAGCGGTTGGCCGAGAAGCTCTAGAATACGGTCCGCATGACCAGGAAGAACAGCACGGCCAGTGCGGCTCCGGCCGGCACGGTGATGACCCATGACATGAAGATCGAGCCGACCACGCGCAGGTTGATGGCCGCGATTCCACCTGCCAGGCCGACACCGAGAATGGCACCGACCACCGTATGCGTGGTGGAGATTGGCAACCCCGTACCTGAGGCCATGACGATCGTTGCTGCCGCCGCCAGGCCAGCAGCGAAACCGCGGCTGGGTGTCAGGGCGGTGATGTTCTGACCCACGGTGGCAATGACCCGGTGGCCATAGGTAGCCAGGCCGATGACGATGCCGATCCCGCCGATGATCAGGATCCAGATTGGCACGATGGCATCCTGGGTCACGTCGCCGCTCATGGCCACGCTGATCACCGCCGCGGCTGGTCCAACCGCGTTGGCAACGTCGTTCGAGCCGTGGGCGAAGGCCATGCAGCAGGCCGTGATGACCATCAGGATGCCGAAAATACGCTCCACGGTAACGAAATGGAATTCGCGCTTTTGCGGTTCCTGGTAGGGAATGCGCAGCATGAAAAGCGTGCCGATGGCGGTAACCAGCCCACCGATCAGCACGGCCAGTAGATTGGCTTGCAGCGTCGAGAAGTTCAGGCCGACATGCGCCAGCCCCTTGTCGACGGTAACCCAGGTCATGAAATAACCGGCCAGGAACATGTAGCAGGGCACGTAGCGTCGGGCCCACTTCAGCGGGTTACTGCGCTGGAGGATCAGGCGCTGGACACTCATGAACAGCAGCCAGGCCATGACCCCGGCAATGACCGGGCTGACCACCCAGCTCATCGCGATCCGGCCAACCTGGGGCCAGTGCACGGCCGATACGCCAATGCCGATGGCAGCGAAGCCAACAACGGCACCGATGATGGTGTGGGTGGTGGATACCGGCCAGCCAAAGCGCGAGGCAATCAGCAGCCAAACACCGGCTGCCAGCAGCGCTGACAGCATGCCGTAAATCAATAATTCGGGCTGGCCGCTGAGCAGTGATGCATCCACGATGCCGCGACGAATGGTGCTGGTGACACCTCCCCCGGCCAGAACAGCGCCGGCAAACTCGAAAATGGCCGCGATGATGATGGCCTGCTTGATCGTGATTGCCTTGGAACCCACCGACGGTGCCATGGCATTGGCGACGTCATTGGCGCCGATGCCCCAGGCCATGAACAAGGCGAAAAGGGCCGCAAGGATGATGTAGAAAATCGCCTGTTCCATCGCAGAAAATCAGCTGATGCGGTCAGCGGGCGATCATCATGTGCAGGCGGCTGCCCACTCTTTGCGCTATATCGCCCAGGTCGCCGGTTCGATCGATGATCTTGTAGAGGAACATCACATCAACAGCGTGCAGATCGCGTTCGATAGCGAACAACTGCGCGCGCAGGCCTATCTGGAGCTCGTCGCTCTGGTCTTCGAGCCGACCGAGCTCATCGGTCATTTCCATGACCAGGTCGGCCCCGGTGCCTCGGAAGGCGGACTCGTAAAGCTTGTCGAGTTCGTGGACCGATTTGCGCGCCTGGGTCACGGCGTCGAGATTGCGTTCGAGAAACTCGAGATAGACTGACTGGATGGGCTCCGGAATGATGATTCGGCGCCCCATGATCAAGCCTGAAATATCCTTGGTCCGGTTGGCGATTCGATCCTGCCGTGAAAGCATGTCGAGTACATCAGTGCGGCTGACCGGCATCAGCAGGCTCTTCGGCAGGCTAAGTCGCAGGTCTCGCTTCAGGTCGTCGGCAGCATGCTCCAGAAGAACAATTTTTTCCCGCGCGGTGGCCGCCCTGGCCCAGTCATCCTGGTAGCTGGCCTTGATCAGTTTGGGTAACTTGTGCGCACACTTGGCAGCCTTGTCCATGTGCTTTTGCAGCGGGCGCACGGGGGAAGTCCCGAAGATGCGAGAAATATAGCCGGAAGTGTTCATCAGAGTCCGTCACAAAGCTGTAACGGAAGTGTAACATTCGGCGGAGGGCGGCAGCTTGCCGCGTTGTCGGCGCTAGTAAGGAGCGATGCGCGTGTCGATCAGCACGCTCGCACCCGGCGCCTGAAGAATATCGATCGGACCGGCGTGGCCCTCAAGATCTCCGGGCTGTGGTTCGGCGGTACCACTCAAGGAAACACGGGCGGTCAGCATGATGTCGGTGTGGTTCGAGAGGTTGAGACCCTCGATCATGGCATCAGCGTCACTCAAGGAAATGGTTGCAGGCAGATCACGGACCAGTACACGCTGAACCGCCAGTGGAGCGCGTGGACCGTCAGCTGCACGGGCGATCAGGAATACCGACTCCGAGCCGCTCAGGTCTGAATCGATTTCGGGATCCAGCGCGACCTCGACCAGGAAAACCGGCGCAGGGTCGGCTGTGTCATCGGCCAGGGGCGGATGGCCCGGCGGTAACGGCGCGGCAGAGCTTTCGCCATTGTCCAGGCGGCTGCGGGCGCGCTGCATCTGTTCGCGCACAGAGTTGCGCACCGACCCTTCGGGCAGTTGGCTTTCCAGCTGCTGCCACCAGGCTAATGCGCGCTGGTAGCCGCTCTCCTGGAAACTGCCGATGCCCAGAAGCCACAATGCCTTCTGGTTCTGCGGGTCGATGGCTACGGCGGCCTCGAGCAAGTTGACCGATTCGATCGGCAGGCGCCGGCCTTGCGAATGAAACATCAGGGTTTCAGCCAGCTCGACCATGATGAACGGGTTTTCGTCGTCGATATACAAAGCGCGCCTGAGCGCGTGCGCCGCCGAGGAAAACTCGTCGATAGCCTTGTAGGCCATGCCGAGCCGGGCCCATTGCTCGAAATCATTCGGGTCGCGCTCGAGGCGATTGGCAATTCGAATCAATTCGTTCCGAAGCTCGGCGATGGCCGGCTCGGTCGGCGTCAGACCATCGGGCTCGCCGACCTTGGAGTACAGGACCACAGTGCCCACGGGAACCGCCAATGCCAGGGCTGCGATCAGTCCGAAACCGATGCTGCGCGGTCGCTGTAGCTGCTTTATCCGGCTCCTCAGCGCCTTGCGTTGTTCGGCATATTCTTTGGCATCGAGCTCTTCGATGCGCTCATCCAGCGCTGCAAGCTCCTGCTCGAGCCGGTCTTTTTCAGGCTGCGGGTTGCGAAGCAGTGGAACAACAACGAACAAGACGGCGATGCTGACAGCAATGGCCGCGATAGCAAAAAAGGTGAAGGTCATTGCAGGGCCTGGCGCCTTTTGATGATGACGATAAAGGCTCCGATCAGGCTGCCGATCAGCAACAGGATGGGGCCGAACCAAAGCAGCAGGGTATGACCTGTCAGCGGTGGACGATAAAGGACAAAATCACCGTAGCGATCGACCATGAACTGGCGAATCTCCATGTCCGAACGGTTGTCCTGCAGCATGGCGAAGACCTCCATGCGCAGGTCGCGGGCCAGGGGGGCGGTGGATTCGGCCAGCGACTCGTTCTGACAGACAGTGCAGCGCAGTTCGCTGACCAGGGCGCGAAAACGACGCTCTTCCAGCGCACTGCGAAAAGGCAGCGGCTCAATTGGGGTGACCATGCCGCCCATCCGACCCTGCTCGACAGGTCGCGCGGCGCCTGGCTGGCTGGCCTGGTCGTCGATCGGGTGGCTGGCTCGATCGTCGACCTGGGCGTGCAGCGTCGCTGTCCCGAGCGCCAGCCAGAGCAGGCCGGCGATACGGGTCAGAACCAGCATGTCGCTCCACCCGGGCGTTGCAGTCGCGGCGGTCAGTGGCTGGCGATTCATACCCCGGCCTCTTGTCGGATTTCGTTGATTCGGCGCATCAGGTCATCAAAGGAGGCCTGGTCGACGGGCCCGATGTGCTTGTGGCGAATGATCCCGCGATGGTCGATCAGGAAAGTTTCCGGCGCGCCGTAAACCCCGAGGTCAATGGCTGCGCGGCCTTCTTCGTCAACCATATGGAAGGCCCAGGCGTCGCCAAAGCGGCTCAGCCAGGTCAGCGCATCGCCGCGCTCATCGCGCCAGTTGAAGCCGACCAGCGGGATGCCCGCTTCCTCGCCCAGCCGGGTGATGTAGGGGTGTTCCACCCGGCAGGCGAAACACCAGCTGCCCCAGACGTTGAGGATGAAGGGCTGGCCGCGCAGATCCGCGGTGCTGTAGGACACCTCGGGATCATGCAGGCTGGGCAGGCTGAAATTGGGCGCTTCGCGGCCAATCAGCGGCGAGGTTACCTGGCGCCGCTGTTCTGCCGTCGGCAGGCTGATCAAGAGCAAGCCGATCAGCCCCAGGAATACCAGGAGGGGGGCGAGCATGCGGATCATGCCGGCTGTGCTCCATCGGCAACCGCACGCGCTTCGGCCTCGTCACGCTGCTGGCGCCAGTAGCGCCGATCGCTAGCCGCCAACAATCCGCCGATGGCCAGCAGGAAGGCACCTCCCCAGATCCAGCGAACGAAAGGCTTGATGTGAACGCGTATGCTCCAGTCGCCGGTTCCATCGCGGAGGGGTTCGCCCATGGCGATGTAGAGATCATGAGTAAAGCCTGGCCGCAGCGCGACCTGGGTCATGACCTGCTGGCCGCGGTGGTAGAGGCGCTTCTGAGGTTGCATCCGGGTAATCTCGCGATTGCCGCGAAAAACCGTGAACCGACCCTCATCGGCAATCCAGTTCGGACCCTTGACCGATGCAATCTCTTCCAGGTGGAAGCGGTAGCCGGCGACCTCCAGGGTATCCCCTGGACCAAAGCGTACATCGCGTTCGTATGTCATCGATGCAACCATGCCAACCCCGATGATGAATACACCGGCACCGGCATGTGCCATGGCCATGCCAAGCTGGCCACGAGGCAGTTTGAAGCGAGAGTTTTTCTTCTGCCGCCAGACATGACTCAGGGAACCCATGATCAGCCAGATGCCGCCGATCCAGCCGGTGACGGCGCGCAGGTTGAACGCACCCAGTGCGGCGGCAATGACCGTGCCGGCAACGATCGCCACGACCAGGCTCAGCACCAGGGGCGCAACCACTCGCCGCCACTCATCCCTGCCCCAGCGCGTAAAGGGGCCGAACGGCATCAGCATCACGATCGGCGTCATCAGCAGAATGAACATCGCGCTGAAGTAGGGTGGGCCAACGGAGATCTGTCCCCAACCCATGAAGTCTATGATCAGCGGGTAGAGCGTGCCCAGCAACACCATGCCGGCCGATACGACGAAAAAGACATTGTTAAGCAGCAGTGCCGTTTCGCGGCTGACGAAGTCGAAGCCCTTGCCGGTCATGATGCGTGGGGCGCGCAGGGCGTAGAGCAACAGTGCCGCACCGGTGACCACGGCCATGAACGCAAGAATGAACACCCCGCGCTCGGGATCGGTTGCAAAGGCATGCACCGAGGTCAGTACGCCGGAGCGCACCAGGAAGGTGCCGAGCAGAGAGGTCGAGAAGGCGGCGATGGCAAGCAACACGGTCCAGGCCGGAAAGGCACCGCGTTTTTCGGTCACTGCCTGGGAATGGATCAGGGCGGTACCCAGCAACCAGGGAATGAAAGACGCGTTTTCAACCGGGTCCCAGAACCACCAGCCACCCCAACCCAGCTCATAGTAAGCCCACCAGGAGCCCAGCGTGATGCCGCCGGTCAGGAAAGCCCAGGCCATCAGCGTCCACGGCCGCGACCAGCGCACCCAGTCACGCTCGATACGGCCGCCAAGCAGCCCGGCGATGGCAAAGCCGAAGGCAACGGCGAAACCCACGTAACCCATGTAGAGCAGGGGCGGGTGGAAGATCATGCCGGGATCCTGCAGCAGCGGGTTGAGGTCGCGTCCGTCGATCGGCCCCGGCAGGATGCGGTCGAAAGGGTTGGAGGTCAGGATCGTAAACAGCAAGAACCCGATCGAGATCAGGCCCATGACCGATAGCACGCGGGTCAGAAAGACCTTGGGTAGCACCTTGCGAGAAAAAACGACGACGGCCAGCATCCAGCCGGCCAGCATCAGGATCCAGAGCAGCAGCGAGCCTTCGTGACTGCCCCAGGTGGCGCTGATACGGTAGTACCAGGGTAGCAACAGGTTCGAGTTGGTAGCGACATTGATGACCGTGAAGTCATGACGCAGGAACAAGGTTGCCAGGGACAGGAAAGCGGCGAGGGCAAAGACAAAATGACCGGCCACCAGTGACGGTGCCAGGTTCATCAGCGCATGGTTCTGGCGGTAGGCACCCCACAGCGGCACGGTGCCGAGGAGAATGGCCAGTATCAGTGCGAGGATCAGCGAAATCTGTCCGAATTCGGCAATCATCAGTAGGCTACCTCGACCGCGGCCAGGTGATCTTCAATCGGTTCACCGCACACCAGGTTGCCTCCGGCCAGGGCCATGGCTCGTTCCACCTCGGGTGGCATGTAGGTTTCATCGTGGCGGGCCAGCACTTCATGGGCCTGGAACATGCCGGATTCATCAAGCATCCCGTGGGCGATGACTCCCTGACCTTCGCGAAAAAGGTCGGGCAAGATGCCATTGAAGGAGACCGGGATCTCGTGAATGCAGTCGGTGACTCTGAAATTGACCGCCAGGGATTGGGTGTCTCGATGAACCGACCCACTTGCCACCAGGCCACCCAGGCGGAGCTGGCGTCCCTCGGGGAAATCGCCGGCGACGATTTCGCTTGGGCCTATGGAGAATCGCATGGCGTCATTCAAGGCGGTCAGGGCGATGGCGGTGGCAGCGCTGACGCCGAGCAGGATCAGGCCGACCACGGCCAGGCGCTTCTTACGAGTCGGGGTCATCGTACTCTCCAGTTTCCAGCGCGAGTTCTTCGCGCAATTCAGCCAGAATGCGGCGACGCCTGGCCAGAGGTTGAATGATTTGCCAGCCAATCACCAGGGCAAAAACGGCATAGCTGGTCCAGACATAAAAGCCGTACTCGAAATCCGGAATCATGCATCACCTCCGAAGGCCTGGCGAACCCAGCCCTTGCGCCGATCCTGCTCCAGCAGCTCGTTGCGTGAGCGATCCAGGAGCACGGCACCAAACATCAATTTTACCGCAACCGTCATCCAGACCAGGGGTGGCATCATTGATGGATGCATGGTGGATTCCCCGAAGAAGCGAATCGTCGAGCCCTGGTGCAATGTCGTCCACCATTCTACGGAAAAGTGGATGATCGGAATGTTGACCACGCCCACCAGTACCAGGATGCAGGCCACGCGTGCGCCCTTGCGCCGATCCTCGAAGGCCGCATACAAGCCCATGATCCCGAGATAGATGAACAATAGCACCAGCATCGAGGTCAGCCGGGCGTCCCAGGCCCACCAGGTGCCCCACATGGGACGTCCCCACAGCGAGCCGGTCAGCAGACAGATGACGGTGAAGGCGGCCCCGATCGGGGCACACATCATCGCCATGATCTCGGTGGTGCGAATTCTCCAGACCAGGGCGATCGCGGCCAGGATGGCCATGACCAGGTAGCCGGCCATGGCCTGCCAGGCCGACGGTACGTGAATGAACAGGATTCGGTAGCTGTCGCTTTGCTGGTAGTCCGGCGGCACCACGTACAGGGCGTAGTACAGACCGATGGCCGTGCAGAGTGCGAAACCGGCCCACAGCCACGGGCTGATCAAGGCACTGATGCGGTAGAAAGTTGGCGGTGAGCCAAGTCGGTGAAAGCCGACCTTCAGAGTTTTCCAGATCATTCGATATTCAATCTCAACGCGGCGGTGACTGCCAGTGGAACCAGGGTCAGTGCCAGGACCAGGAGCGCGGCCAGCAGCCCCAGGTGAGCGCGTGGCGAAAAGCCATCGGCAACGGCTGACACCGCGCCGGTTGCGAAAATGAGCACGGGTACCACGAGCGGAAACACAAGGATGGACAACAAAACGCTGCCCCGGTTCGTTCCCAGGGTCAGGGCAGCGGCGAGCCCTCCGACCAGGGACAGAATCGGGGTGCCGATCAGCAGGCTCAGGACCAGCACGCCCAGCGCCTGGTTCGGGAGATAGAGCATCTGGGCGGCAAGGGGAGCGAATAGAATGACGGGCAGCCCGGTAATCAACCAGTGGGAGAACAGCCGGGTCATGACCAGCCCGGTGACCGGCAGGTGGCCCAGCCACCACTGCTCCAGGCTGCCGTCCTCGTGGTCGGGGCGAAACAGGTTTTCCAGCGCCAGCAGGCTGGCCAGCAAGGCAGCCACCCAGATCATGCCGGGCGCGATGGCCGCCAGCAGATTGGGGCCAGGGCCTACGCCCAGCGGAACGAGGATCAGCACGGCAAACAGGAAAAACAGCGGCATCAGGGATTCGCCACCGTGGCGCACGGCCAGGCGCAGGTCGCGCATCAGTAGCGCGGCCAGTGCCCGAAGGTTCATGCCGGCTCCTCGGCGGCGGCCGGCTCGACACGCAATGCCTGTGCAGGTGTGGCGAGAACGGGCATGCGTTGATGGGTCGACAAGGCCGCGCACCCGCCTTGGGCAAGGTGATTGTCCAGCAGCTCATCGACCAGTTCACCACCAGCGTCATCCAGGCTGGCATAGGGCTCGTCGAGCAGCCAGATCGGACGCGGTGACACCAGTAGCCCGGCAAGGCCGAGACGTCGTTTCTGGCCGGCCGACAGGGTGCGGGCCGGGCGCAGGCCGAGGCCGGTCAGTCCGGTTCGGGCCAGGGCGCGTGAACTGCTGATGCCAGGGCAGCCGTGGAAACGGCGCAGAAAGTCCAGGTTCTCGCGGCAGTTCAGTTCGCCTTTCAGGGCCGAGGCGTGCCCGAGGAAGGCGGTTGGTGCATGACGCGCTAGCTGCCCTTCGCTGGCCTGCAGAATGCCTGCCAACAGGCGCAGCAGCGTGGTCTTGCCGCAGCCATTGGGCCCGAGTACAACCACGGCCGAACCGGTCTCCAGGGTGATGTCCAGCGGGGTAAAGATACGCTCGCCCTGGCGTCTGAAACTGACGCCGCGGGCTTCGAGCAAGCTTGTCATGAGCCCATCTCCCGGACCTGAGCCAGGCCACGGGCTGCCGGGCACGGGACCAGCAACCACAGCTCGGCCTTCGCATCTGCACGGCCGTGAACCAGGCCCAGTTGCTGAAAGCCGCGGGCCTGGTCAAGCAGCCAGTCGGTAGACGGGTCGATCAACAGCAGGCTGTGCTCGTCCGGCCAGCCGGGTTCGTCGGCCCGGTTGATGGCTGGTCGCGTCGCCAGCTCGGCGGCCTGGGCATGGGCGAGCAACTGCCGGTTACGCGCCTGGTTTTCGTCGTCGGACCGTTTTTGAGCCCGCGGATTGCTCGCAGTGAGGATTGCCCAGCTTCGCCGTTGCAATAGCTGGTCAAGGCGAGCATGGCCGCGACCGATGCGAAGGCACAGCGGCTCCGGGCCCACGTTGACCAGGTAACGCGTGCTCAGAAAGGCTTGCAGCAGGGTTTCATCCATGCTGACGTTTGACCATGACGATCACTGTATCGGGCAGAGTCCGGGAGAAAACGATGTCGTGGGTTATTATTCCATCTTCGCGGGGATCGGGGAATGATCTGGATCAATGGAACGAAGCAATATGCATGAATGCAATCGTCAGGCTGCTCGTCAAGCGGGCCAGCGATGAGTAAATTCGACTACGACCTGTTCGTGATTGGTGCCGGCTCGGGCGGTGTCCGTGCTTCGCGCATTGCTGCCGGCCATGGGGCGCGGGTGGCGATCTGCGAGGAATCCAGGGTTGGCGGTACCTGTGTCATTCGAGGCTGTGTGCCGAAGAAGCTGCTGGTTTTTGCATCTCAGTTCAGCGAGGCATTTGAAGATTGTGCCGGCTATGGTTGGCAGCTTGGCACTACCGAGTTTGCCTGGCCTGACCTGATCGCTGCCAAGGATCGCGAGATTGATCGCCTCAACCAGATCTACATCAAGTTGCTCGACAACGCCGGCGTCGACCTCTACATGGGTCGGGGTCGCCTGCTTGACGCCCATACGGTCGAGGTTGACGGCAAGCGCTTTTCGGCGGAGCGGATTCTGATCGCTGTGGGTGGCCGGCCCTGGGTACCGGACATTCCCGGTCGCGAGCTGGGGATCACCTCCGATCAGGCCTTTCACCTGGAGCGTTTGCCCAGGCGGGTCGTGATAGCAGGCGCCGGCTACATCGCCGTCGAATTTGCCGGTATTTTTGCCGGGCTTGGCAGCGAGGTCACGCTGGCGTACCGGCGCGATCTGATTCTGCGTGGATTCGACGATGACATTCGCCGAGCGGTCGAGGCAGGTATGCAGGGGCGCGGCATCGAATTCCGCTACCAGGTCGAGCCGGCGCGCCTGGAAAAGGTAGCCGACGGCATTGAAGTGACGTTCTCGGATGGCTCGACACAGGTTGCTGATGCGATCATGTTTGCCACCGGTCGCGAGCCCTACACCTGGGATCTGGGCCTGGAAAATGGCGGGGTTCATCTAGGCCCTGGCAATCGGATTGAAGTCGACGAGTACAGTCGCACCAGCGCTGATCATATCCATGCCGTTGGCGACGTCACTGACCGGATCGCGCTGACCCCGATTGCCCTGATGGAGGGCCATGCCTTTGCCGATACCGAATTCGGCAACATGGACCGGCCGGTCGATCATGTCAACACGCCAGCGGCGGTGTTTTCTCAACCCCCGGTCGGCACGGTCGGGCTGAGCGAAGCCGAGGCCCGCGCGCAGGGTCTGAGCGTGCGCATTTTCCGGTCGCAGTTCACACCGATGAAGTACACCTTGTCCGGTCGCACCGAAAAGGCCATGATGAAGCTGGTCGTCGACGCTGACAGTGACCGCGTGCTGGGCTGCCATATTGTCGGCCCGGATGCGCCGGAAATGTTGCAAGGCTTTGCCGTCGCGGTGCGGGCCGGGCTGACCAAGGCCGACTTCGATCGCACCGTCGGGATTCATCCAACCAGTGCCGAGGAGCTGGTGACGCTGCGCCAACCGGTGGCAGATTCCGCCGCGGCCGCAACCTCAACTCAATCCCCGTCGCAAAGAAAGCGCGGCGATCCAATATAATCATCATTCAGGGGTAGCGCCAATGACACCGGGCATTGGCTATTGACGCGGTGGTCGAAGTGTCTGCCGGTTTGTCAATTTCGGGAATGATTCGCAATGGAGTACCTGAATAACATGAACAGAGCCAATCAAACGTACCGCAGCTCAAGCTGGCTGCTGGTGATCCTGAGTCTGTTTTTCTCTACCAGCGTGATGGCGTCCAAGCCGCAAATCGCGCGCAATCACTGGATTGTCGAGCTCGATGATGCCCCAACCCTGGAGTATCGCGGGGCGCAGGCTGCATTGTCGTCGATCAGCTCGAATGATGCCCGCCCGGCAAGGGCGACCGCGCCGGCTGTGACCGGGCCGGGCCAGTTCGACGCCCAGGCCAGCCATGTTCTGGCCTACACGCAATTTCTTGACAGCGCGCGTGCGCGCGTGCTCGATAACGCCCGCGCTCGGCTTAATCGCGACCTCGAACCGACCGCTGTTTTCCGCCACACGCTCAATGGTTTTTCCGCGCGTATGACCAGCGCCGAAGCGCGCGAACTGGCCAGAACTCCGGGCGTACGCTCGGTGCAGCCGGTTTTGATCCATCAGCTGCAGCTGCTGCATGGACCACAGCTGATCGGCGCACGCGACTTGGCGTCCGGCTTGCCTGGATTGAGTGCCGCCACCGGTGCCGGCACGGTCGTTGGCGTGATTGACAGCGGCATCAATGCCGATCACCTGGCATTTTCCGATAATCCGTCCATTGGCGGGTTCTCGTTCACCAATCCCTATGGCAGCGGGCAGGGCCTGTGCGGCAACCCGGATGTCAACTGCAACAACAAGCTGGTCGGTGTGTTTGATTTCACCACGGAAGGTACGCTGGGCCTAGACAACGACGGCCATGGCACGCACGTTGCGGCCACCGCTGCCGGCGTTGAGTGGTCTGATGGCCTGGCAGGTGTTGCGCCGGCTGCCAATATCGTGTCCTGGAAGGCCTGCTACCTGGAGCTGCCTGACGAGTACGAAGATCGAGCTGGTGAGCCGGGTTGCATCTCCCCGGCCTTCCTGCAGGCGTTTGAAAGCGCCATCGAACTGGGTGTGGACGTGGTCAATTTTTCTATCGGCGGGGAAAGTGACATCAGCCCCTGGGCCAATCATTATGGCCGCCAGGTTTTGAACCTGTGGCAGGCTGGTATTCCTTTTGTTACCTCGGCAGGCAACAACGGTCCGGGGCCAGGAACCGTGACCTTCCCTGCTTACGTGCCGTGGGCATTTGCCGTTGGCAGTAGCACCCATAGGCAGCGCCGCGGTCAGCGCATCCTGATCAGCGGTGTTGGTGCCTGGTTCATTACCTATGGTAGTGGTCCCGGGCTGCCGACTACCCCGATTACCGGTGTGCCCCTGGTGCCCGGCGACGAGGCCGGTAACAGCTTGCTGGGTTGTGACAGCTTTTCGGCCAACGCTTTTGCCGACAGCGTGGCCTTGCTCAAGCGCGGCGACTGCACCTTCGAAGTCAAGGTCAACAACGCTGCTGCCGCCGGCGCCCTGGCGGTGGTGATGATCAATAACGTACCCGGTGATCCCATCGATATGGGTGGGTTGGAAAACACCACGATTCCTGCCGGCATGATCCGCCTGGCCGACGGCGACGATATTCTTGCCGCCATCAATGAGGCTGCTGAACCGCTGCTGGTCAATATGCCATCCGCGGTGGTCACGAGCAGCAGCGTGGACTTTCAGGACCAGATTTCCGCGTTCAGCTCGCGTGGTCCCTCTGGCGTTCAGAACCTGGTCAAGCCCAACGTGACTGCTCCTGGGCAAGGCATTCTGGCGGCCCACATCGGGGGATCTACCGCAGGCGCTACCCGCAGCGGCACCTCGATGGCTTCGCCGCACGTGACCGGAGCCATCGCCCAGCTGCGCCAGCTTTTCCCGGACTGGGGTCCGGACGCCTTGCAGTCGAGCCTGGAAACCACGGCCGAGACCGACCCCATGATCTGGGCCAACGAGCCAGCCACGCTGTTCGATCGTGGCAGCGGTCGCATTCGGGTAGATCTGGCCGCGCGTGCAGGCTTGTACCTGCCGGTCAGCCGCGCCCAGTTCACGGTGGCCAACCCGGCCGAAGGGGGCAGCCCAGGTAACTTGAACCTCGCAGGCATCATGGTCGATGAGTGCGACGGTACCTGCACCGTGGTCCGCACTGTCGAGGCGCTGACCGACGGCAGCTGGTCTGCTCACGGCCAGGGAGACCTGGCCATTTCCGTCTCGCCTGCATCGTTCAGCCTGGCTGCCGGTGAGCGGCAGGTGCTGACCATTTCGATCGCTGCCGGCTCGGTGGCCGAAGAGACCCTGGGCCAGGGCCAGGTCGTGCTGACCCCGGATGATGCCGATATGTCCGTGCAGCGCTTGCAGGTAGGCGCATTCGTGACCCCGGGCAGCCTGCCCGAGCGCACGGAGATCACCGCCTCGAGTAATCGCGGTGGGCAGGTGCTTGAACTTGACAGCGTTCCGGCGCTGCCAGAGGCGGTCTTCAATACCAGCGCGCTGATTCGTCCCAGTCGCGAAACCTTCAGCCTGGCGCAGGACCCGACCCCGGACGATCCGTTCTCGGGCGGAGCAGGCACGCGAACCTTCCTGGTTGACGTCCCGGAAGACGCCCTGATGCTGTTTGTGGAAACCGCTTCCGAACAGGCACCGGATATCGACTTGTTCGTTGGTTTCGATGCCAACGGCAACGGCCAGCCCGAAGAGTCCGAACTGGTCTGCGTGTCATGGGAGTTCATGGAGTCGACGGAAACCTGCGCGATCAGCAATCCTCAGTCCGGCACCTGGTGGATCGTGGTGCAAAACTGGCTGGCGTCCAGCGATAGTGGTTCGGATGCCGTCAGTCTTGAGCATGCTGTTCTGGAAAACGATAGTGCCGGCTACAGCCTGGTTGCCAGCGGTGTTGGTATCCATTCGGGCGGCCCGCTTGACCTGCAGCTGTACTGGGACCAGCCCGAGATGCGGCAGAACGAGCGATGGATCGGTGCCGTTGGGGTCAGCACAACGCCCGATAGCCTGGCCGATGTTGGAGCCATCGCGGTTCTGATCGAACGGGACCAGCCGAACCAGCCGCAGGCGACGGCATTGTTCAAGGGTGAATCGCTGGCGGTGGTCGTGCCGCCCAACACGAGGCACGACAAATTGTTCATTGATGTGCCGCCGTCGACGTTCCAGCTCGGAGCCACCGTTCAGGGCGACGATGGCATCATCGCCGGGCTTCAGCCGACGGTATTCGGCAGCCTGACCGGCAGCGCGCCTGGCACACCGGAGCCGCCGCCGGGCATGGTCGTGTCGGGTACCGGTTCGGCCGAGGGTATCGAGCTGGTCACTGGCAATGTCGTCAATCCGATCGTGCCGGCGCGCTGGTACGTGATCCTGGAAAACCCCACCAACGAGGAGAAGCTGGTTTACGTTGAGGCCAGTTATCCCGAGCCGGTCAGGTTGAATTCTCGTTACGGGCTGTGGAGCCCGCAAAGCCGCCTGATCTTCCAGGG
>SLQY01000154.1 GCA_007131235.1 Wenzhouxiangella sp. | reverse complement strand
GCCTGGCCCTGCGCGCTTCGGCTGCACCTCAAGGCCTGACAGACAAGACCCTCTGACCAATGGCTGAGGTACGTACGTAATCAGGTAGTAATTAGCGCAGTGCGAAGGCAACAGCGGCCAGTACGGCGATCAAGGCCATGACTTCCGCAGCTCGGTAGATGTTCTTGTACAAACGTCTCTGTTTCATGCTCAGACAATCTCGAAGCGCTCGGAAAAGATGCGCTGCCAGGGGATTCCGCAGCGACGCATCACCGACTCGACCTGGTCCATCACAGGCTCCGGACCGCAGGTCATGACCTGAATCGGTCCATCGTGATCGGCCAGACGTTCCAGACACGACTGTAGGAGTGATTCGTCGATCAATCCCCGCTCGCCGCTCCAGTCATCCGGGGGATCTTCGAGCACGTGCACCAGCTCAGTACCGGGGCGCTCGGCCAGCGACGCCAACGCCTCGGACAGCGTGGCGTCCTCCAGCGTGGGATTGGCGTAGACCAGGATAACGCGACGATCGATGCCACGATCGCGGAACGTTTCCAGCATGCTGACAAAGGGCGTGACGCCAATGCCGCCGGCAACCATCAACAAGGCGGTGGTCGGATCATGGTCAGGCACGAAAGAGCCGAAAGGTCCTTCCAGCCAGGCCTTGGTGCCTGGCTCAAGATGCTTGATGGAGGAAGTGAAATCGCCGGCTTCGCTGGCCGTGAACCGGATTTCAACGTCTACCGCCGAGCCTGCCAGTGAAAACGGATGCTGTTGCAGCGTCATCGGACCGCTACCAAAGCTGAACCAGGCAAACTGGCCCGGCTGGAATTGCAGGCCGGCATGGCCATCTGCCGCCAGCCGCACGGTCCAGGCCTGACCGCGCTCGGGGCTGACCGACACCACCCGCCAGGGACGGCGGCGGCCCAGCCAGGGCCGAACCAGGCGCGTCCAGGCCACCGTCCCGACACCGGCAGCGGCCATCAACGCCAGCACGGCCTTCTGCCAGGGCGAACTCAGATAATGGTCCACCATCAGCGCGTGACCCGTACCGAGCACGATAATCACCACCGCCAGCAGGCCATGCAACAGGCGCCAGAGTTCATAGCTCAATCCGAAGCGCAGCCGCCAGAGACTGGATGCAGCAATGAAGACGATAGCCATGAGCACAAGCCACAGGGCCAGTGCCCTGACCAGATCGACTCGCGGATCCAGATAGCTGATAAAAGCGGGTTCGGCCAGCAACAAGACAAGCGGATGACCCAGCACCAGGCAGACCCCGATCAGGCCCAGATGGCGGTGAAAATGGGTCAGATTGTCTGCGCCAAAACTGGAAGCCACCCATGCCAGCCTGCCGCTGGTCAAGGCCTGGACCAACAACAAACCAAGGCCCAGCAAGCCCAGAGACGCCCCCAGCTCGACCATCACATGGCGCGACGGCGGAGCCCGCCAACCAGCCAGAAAGAGCGGCAGCAGGGCCAGAAACAAGATCAAACCGATCCAGCCCAGTGCTTGCGCCCAGCTGTAGCGGCCCTTCACGCCGGTCTCAGCGCTTGATTGTCAACAACACTAATCCAATCACGGAAGAGACACCACCGACAATCCAGTACCACATCGTGCTGTCGGTGTATTCACCGGTGATGGCTTCACTGATCTGATCATCCCAACCCTGGGAGGACTGATAGCCCAGGAACAGAAGAACCAGACCTGCCACCAGAAGAGCAATGCCAACCAGTTTCATTGCATTCATTTCATTTCCTTAGAGGTTTGGTTTGGGAAAGTAGCCGCCAAGCATAGCCCTTGGCATTCTACCCTTGCCTTAACCTGAGTTAAGTCTGGTATCGAACACAGCCAAAGATATACATGGTGTAGAGTGTCAGGTTCGTTCGACACAGAAGTCCCGGCCTCAGTGGGTGCATACGCCAGCCTCAAACTGATTCATATCGCGGCCGTGGCGGTCTGGGCGGCTGCCCTGCTTTACCTGCCTGGCCTGTTTGCCGCGCATCCCGCGCGATCGCATTCTGAATCCGAGTTCAAACAGCTGCGCCATCAGACTCGACTGGTTTACGTCGGCCTGATGTCACCGGCCGCCGTCATTGCCGTTGTCTCCGGCACGGCGCTGGTCTTTCTGGCTGCCTCACTGGGCGGCTGGATGGTCTTGAAGCTGATGACCGTCACCGGCATGGTGATGCTGCACACCTACATGGGACGATTGATGGGGCTGCTGTACGAAGCTCCCGAACTGCGAAGACCGGCCACGCACCTGCTGTTGCTGATCCCGGCCACGCTGCTGATCGTGGCCGTGATTGTACTGGTCAGCTGGAAGCCGGTATGAATTGCCGGGCCGCCTCAGTCACCGTCATGATCGATGATGCCTATGCGATGATCGAACACCAGGTTGGCACCCAACCAACCGGCGATACCGACCAGCACCGCACCCAGCAGGCTGAGCGCAAAACCCCAGGGCAAGATCATGTCCTCCGACCCGGCCAGGCGCAGATACCAGTTGGTGAACGCAACCGAAATCAGGGTGATGCCAGCAACAAAATGACTCCAGCTCACGCCGCGTCTCCGCACCCCGGGAATCAGCAGCAATTCGACGGTACCGGCCAGCGCGGCGGCCGAACCGGAAATGGCACCGGCACCAACCAGCCACAGCGACAGCCTGGCCCAGAAAGGGTCCTGGGAAATGATCCAGACCACGTCGGTGGCTGCCACCGACATCAGGAAGGCAATCGGGAAGGTCACCATCATGGCATGCAGGGGATGACCGGCAATGGCCACGCGACTGCCACGGTCGTCGTCTGGAAGAGGTGCTGTGGGCATGGCTGATTCACGCGGTTTGATCCGGCCTCATCGTAGCACTCTCGCGGCCCTGGCCGCATTGACGCTTGTCGGCTGCCAGAGTCCTTACTCGGCTTTGCATCCCGCCGGCCAGGGCGCAATCGACATTGCCTGGATCACCTGGGTGATGATCTTTGGTGCCCTGTTCTTCATGGCCCTGATGAGTGCTTTCTGGCTGCACGCGGTCTACCGGCGACAGTCGCAGCCCCTGGGCGTATCCAACCGCCTGCTATTGATTGGCGGTGGCCTGGCCCTGCCGCTGGTGGTGGTTGTCCTGCTGCTGGTCTACGGCGTGCGCAGCGGTCATTCCCTGCTGCCGCAAGGCAGTCCGGACCTGGAGATCCGGGTCATCGCTCACCAGTGGTTCTGGCACTTCGAATACGAAGCGCCCAACGGCGAGCGCTTCGCCCTGGTTGACGAGTTGCATCTGCCCCTGGATGCCCGCGTCGACCTGCATATCGAGACGCGCGACGTGATCCATTCTTTCTGGGTGCCGTCCCTGGGTGGCAAGCTGGACGCGATTCCGGGCCGCTCCAACACGCTCAGGTTGCAGCCAACCCGGACGGGCCAGTTCGGCGGCCAGTGCGCGGAGTTCTGCGGTGCTCGCCATGCCCACATGGCCTTCGACGTCTTCGTGCACGAGGCCGCCGACTTCGATGCCTGGCTGGCTACCCAAACCGGAAACGGGCCATGAGCGCATCGAAAGACGATCAGGCGCGCCGGCGCGATGCGCTGAATCGGCTGTTCGGCACCCCGCCAGGCTTCGGCCGTCTGTCAGCGGTCAACCACTCGGTCATCGGCCTGCGCTTCATCGTTCTGAGCCTGATTTTCTTCATCATCGGTGGCCTGCTGTCGATGCTGATCCGGGCGCAGCTGGCCATCCCGGGCAACGAGTTTCTCGATCACGCCGCCTACAACCAGATCTTCACCATGCATGGCACGGTGATGATGTTTCTGTTCGCGATTCCGCTGATCGAGGGCCTGGCCCTGTATTTCATCCCCAAATTCCTCGGCGCACGCGACCTGTGCTTTCCGCGCCTGAGTGCCTTCGGGTTCTGGTGCTACCTGTTCGGTGGCGCGATTCTACTGCTGGCCATGTTTGCCGGCGTGGCCCCGGACAGCGGCTGGTTCATGTACACACCGCTGTCGTCGGGCCAGTTTTCGCCCGGCATCAATTCCGATGTCTGGCTGATCGGCATCACCTTCGTCGAGGTCTCGGCAGTTGCCTTCGCCATCGAACTGGTTGCCACCATCCTCAAGGTGCGAGCCAGCGGGATGAGCCTCAATCGCATGCCGCTGTGGGGCTGGTACATCCTGATCACGGCGCTGATGATGGTGGTCGGTTTCCCGCCGTTGATCCTGGGTTCGGTGCTGCTGGAAATCGAACGCGCCTTCGGCTGGCCATTCTTCGATGCCAGCGCCGGCGGCGACCCGCTGCTTTGGCAGCACCTGTTCTGGCTGTTCGGCCATCCCGAGGTCTACATCATCTTTCTGCCGGCCGCGGCCGCGGTGTCGATGATGATCCCGACCTTTGCCCGCCGCCCGATCGTGGGCTACAGCTGGATCGTCGCGGCGGTCATTGCGACCGGCTTCATCAGCTTCGGGCTGTGGGTACACCACATGTTCACCGTCGGCATCCCGCAGCTGGCGCTGCTGTTCTTTTCTGCCGCCAGCATGTTGGTGGCCATCCCCACTGCGATCCAGTTTTTTGCCTGGCTGGCCACGCTGTGGAACGGACGGCCGGTACCCAGCCTGCCCATGCTTTACCTGTTCGGCTTTTTGTTCATCTTTGTCTGCGGCGGCCTGACCGGCGTGATGCTGGCCCTGGTGCCGTTCAACTGGCAGGCCCACGACAGCTACTTTGTCGTCGCCCACCTGCACTACGTGCTGATCGGGGGCTTTGTCTTTCCGCTGCTGGCCGCGGCGCACTACTGGCTGCCGCTGATGAGCGGCAAGGCACCGTCGGAGTCGCTGGGCAAGTGGGCCTTCTGGCTGATCTTCATCGGCTTCAATGCGACCTTTCT
>SLQY01000011.1 GCA_007131235.1 Wenzhouxiangella sp. | reverse complement strand
TGATGATCGAGCACCAGACCTGGTATGTGCCGACCATTTCAGCCGGCCGCTTCGTTGCCGACAAGGCGGCCATCGACGATTACTTTCCCCCGGTGGTGGCAGCCAAGGCGGCCGAGATCGGTCCCCTGATCCAGGGCACTTTTGCGCGCGCCCATGCCGCCGGGGTAAGGATCGCGTTCGGCACCGACTGCGGCGTGTGTCCGCACGGCAGCAATGCCCGCGAGTTCGAGTACATGGTCGAGGCCGGCATGTCACCGGCCGATGCACTGCGCAGCGCCACCCTCCATGGCGCCGAGCTGCTTGGTCTCGAGCAGGAGCTCGGGCGCATAGCACCAGGCTTTCTGGCCGACCTGATCGCCGTGCCGGAAGATCCCTTGAGTGACGTCAGCCAGCTCTCGGCCGTGCAGTTTGTCATGCGTGACGGACGGGTTTTTCTGCCTCCGAGATGAATGTCCTTGACAGCCAGGCACCCGGACTATTAGTGTGATATCCATCACGGTAAGGGTGATGGCATGGATGGCAGTCCCAGCATGGATTCATCGTCACTGATCAGCCGCATGCAGGCGCGGCTGGACGGCGAAGAGATGAGTGAAAACGTTCGCAAGGCCTGGTTGTACTGGGCCCGGCAGTTTCTCGAATTCAACTTGAATCGCCCGGTCGACGCGCTTAGTGAGCCCGACGTCGAGGCGTTCCTGGCCGCACTGGACCAGCGCCGCCAGCTCTCGGCGGGTGCGCGCCGCCAGGCTTTCAAGGCCGTGCGGTTTCTGCTCGACCACGTGCTTGTGCTCAGCCTGGACGGCCTTGACGCCATTGCTGAACGGCTCCAGCGTGAGTCTGGTCCGCTATTGTTGACCCCCTCGCAGGTGCAGCAGCTGCTCGGTTGCCTGACCGGCAGCGACTGGCTGCTCGCTTCGCTGGTCTATGGTTCGGGCTTGCGCTTGATGGAGTGTGTGCGTCTGCGCATTCGGGATCTGGAGCCGGATCGCATCCTGGTGCGCGATACCAATGGGCGGTTGCTGCGCGAGACCTTGTTGCCGGCCAGGGTGCGTGATCCCATCCGTGCCCACCAGGAAGAGCTCAAGCTCAGGCATATTCGTGAGCTGGCCGAGGGCTACGGTGGCGCGCAGCTACCGGCAGGCCTGCGCGCGGCCCCTGCCACGGCCAGGAGCTGGATGTGGCAGTTTCTGTTTCCCGGACCTTACATGGGTGAGCCGGGCAGGCCCGATGGGCCGGTCCTGCGCTGCCATCTGCCGGAGCCGGAAGGGCGCCAGATCATCGAGTCAGCAGCCCGCCAGGCCGGGATAGGCGGCAGTGTCTCGGCCGCAACCCTGCGCAACAGTTTTGCCGCCCACCTCCTCAAGCGTGGTGTTGCGGTCGGTGATGTCGAGCGCTTGCTCGGCATTCGCAGTGGCAAACGGATTTCCCAGCCTTCCTATCAGTCCCCGTCTGGGCCGCCGTTGTCCCCGGTCGACACGCTGGCCGCGCATTGAACGCTTACTCGGCGTAGCCGCTGAGCTCGGTATAGCCGCGCCCGAGGGGTTGGCCGCTGGCGCTGTCGATGACGTCGATCATGCCTTCCCAGTAACGCACCGACCGCGTCCAGAGCTGGTCTTCGAACAACGGCCTGGTGGTCAGATCCAGGCCCGCGTCGGGTACCCGGATGCGCCAGGACAGGGGCCAGCGCTGACCATCGGGATCGCGCCACCATGTCAGCGCATCGGCAGTGAAATCGGTGTGCTGCAGGGTGCGTGAGCTGCCGTCACGCTCGACCAGCGCGCCGGCAGACCAGGGCGAAGCATTGCCATCATGGTCGCGCAAGCGGTAGACCATCAGGTCGCGTCCATCGTCCAGGTGCAGGGCAAACCAGTCCCAGCCGGCCAGGGTCTCCGACAGCTGGTTCGATCCCCACTCGCGGTCCAGCCAGGCCAGGCCGGTGACCTCCAGCCATTGCTGGTCCAGGCGGATGCGTCCGCTGGCCTCAAGCCGGGTGGCCGAGTAGTAGCGCGAGGCATTGCCCGGCTCGGGTCCCTTGCGGCTGTAGCCACTATCGCCTTGCAGAACCAGCGGCCGCACCTGGTCCAGGTTCAGCTCAAGGGCGAAGTCGCCGCCATCGGCAACAAGGTGCCAGCCGCTGGGCGTGGCATTGACTACCCAGTCGCGCAACCACCAGCGAGATTCAGTGGCGCCGGCCAGTTCAAGCGCCCCGCGGGCGAAGCGTTCGGCCTGAAAGAAACGCCTTGATCGCCCGTCGCTCAGGGCCAGGTGCGCCATCCACAGCGTATCGGTGGCCCAGTCCGACTGCGCGGTCTGGGCCTCGTTGAGGGCGAAACGAAACAGGGTGAACTGAAATCCGAGGCGCTGGCCATCAGCGGTTTCGAAATTACCGGTGAAGTACCACCACTCACTGCGGTAATCAGGATGAGCGCCGTGATCGCGCGGGAATTCCAGCGCCACCGGTTCGGTGACGCGCCGGAAGTGGGCTGGTGCGTCGCCCAGTACCTGGGCCAGACCGATCGCTTCGACGCCTGGCTCGGTTGTTCGCGTTTGCCAGCCCAGCCAGGCAACCAAGGCGGTCACGACCAGGACAAGTATGGCCAGGTCAAGGCGCATCAGCGACTCCGGAGCAGCGGTGCCGGGTTGCGCCGGGTGATGCTCCAGGCCGGATACAGGCCGGCCAGGGCGCCGGCCAGCAGGGCCAGCGGGAGCATCAGGAGCCAGGGCGTCAGCGGCAGGCTCAGCGGAACGGTCCAGCCAAAAGCCCGCGGCTGGATGATCAGCGACAGCGTGGCATGAATGCCGAAACTGATTGGAATGGCCAGTACGGCGGCGGCAGCAGCCAGCGCGGTGGTTTGGGTGATGACCCAGGCCAGCAGGCCGGAACGGGTCAGTCCCAGGGCCCGCAGCGTGGCGTAATCACGGCCGCGCTCCAGCCCCAGGGCGAGCAGGGCGCTGACCAGGGCGACCAGGGCGATCAGGCCAACCAGCAGGGCCAATGCCCAGGAAATCCTGAAGGTGCGATCGAAAATGGCCAGGGTCTGGGCGCGGACCTGGCCACGGGTAGTCAGTGCGGCTTCGACCGGCAGGGTCGCGAGGCGCTGCTCCAGCGACGCCTCGGGATCGGTCAGGTACAGGCCCAGACTGTCGCGCCGTCGGTCGTCGAACCACTGCCGGTAGAAGCTGCCGTCAATCGCGATCACTCCGCGATCGCTGCCATAGTCACGGTAGACCGCCAGCACCGGCAAGCGCTGCTCGCCGCCAGGGGTCATGAAGCTCACGCTGTCGCCGACCGCGAGCTGGCCATGGCGCGCCATGGGTTCGCTGATCAGTGCGCCCCGGCCCGCCAGAAAGTCGGGACGGGCCGTCGCCGAGTCCCCGGCCAGCCAGTCGAAACCGGCCCAGGCCGGCGCGGGCAGGTCAAAGCCGACGAGCCGTTTTCCATCCGGTAGCTCGCGTTGCCGGGCGCTGGAGATCGAAACGACCTCCGGCCAGGCCTCGACCTCGGCAAGCAAGTCATCGTCGATTTGTCCGGCGCTGACCGTCAGATAAGCATCCGCCCGCAACAGCCGCTCTACCCAGTCGTCCACGGCCGCCCTGAATCCCAGCACCATCATGGCCATACCGACGCTCAGGCCCAGGGCCAGGCTGAGTGCGGCCAGTGCCGGCGCCAGCCTCGTCCGGGCCTGGCGCAGCATGCCGACGGCGCGACCCGATAAACTGGCCGGGCGCAGGCGTTGCCAGCCAGCCAGCAGGGCCATGCCGGCGGCGGGCACCAGCAAGGCAACGGCTGTCAGCCACATCAACAGCCCGGCCAGTGCCAGCTCCAGGCCGCGTTCAATCGCCAGGCTCATGCTGCCGACCAGCGCCAGGACCAGTGCGATCAGCGCCAGCGTGCGATCTGACAGCGCGGCCGGCGAGTCCGTATCGCGGCTCAGCTCACCGGGAGCAATGCGCATGGCCGAGCGCAGCACGCCGGCCACGCTGGCCAGTCCCAGGGCCACTGCCAGGCTCCAGACTGCCAGGTACAGCGGCAGGGTCGGGCGAACCGTCCCGGCCGTTACCAGTCCGTAGACTTCGGCGACCGGCGCCCGGACCAGGTCAAGCAAGCCATCGGCCAGCACCGTCCCCAGAACCAGGCCGAGCAAGGCACCAAAGCCGGTCAAGACGAAGGCTTCGGCGGCAAGCACGGTGCGCAGCTGTCCCGGGGTCACGCCGATGGCGCGCAGCATGCCGATCTGGCCACGTCGCTGAACCAGCAAAAAAGCAAGGACGGCATGAACCACGAACAGGCCTACGGCGAAGGCAAGCAGGCTCATCGCGGCCAGGTTGGTGCGCATCCCGGCGGTCAGTCTGGCGGCGCTGTCACGTCGCTGATCGGCACTGGTCAACCGAAGGTCATCTGGCAAATGTTGACTCAGCCATGCGCTGGCCCCGATCGGGGCGTCGATCCAGGAAAGTTCGCCGCGCCGGTTGAGCAGATCCTGGGCATTGGCCAGGTCCATGATCAGGCGCTGGTCGATTTCCGGGCGGTTGGGTAGAACGGCGACAATATCGAGTGTTGCACTGCGGCCGGCAACCCGCACCACCAGCGGCTCGTCGGCACTGGCCTGCAGGCGATCCAGGGTGGCCTGGCTGAGCATGACGCCGCGCGCAGACCCCAGCAATGGAGCGGTGGCCGGACCACTCAGGCCCATCGGGCCGGTGCTGGTTGCGAGGGGGTCAAGGGCAAGGATTTCCAGGCTTTCTCCCTGGTGACGGACGCGGGCACGCAAGACCGGGACAAGGTCGGGCGATCCGGCGCGAGTGGCCAGGTCAACGTAGACCGACTCGGCAAGCCTGCCCGCGGGATGTTCGATACGCAGGCTGTCGCGCCCGGCGATGGCGTCGCTGGCCAGGTCCAGTGACTGGATCAGCACGTCGCGGAGCAGGGCGACCCCGGTGACCACGGCGACGCCGGCAGCAATGCCGACCAGGGCCAACAGCAGCTGGCCGGGGTGGCGATACAAAAAGCGCCTGGAAAACTGCAGCAGCGGGTTCATTCGGCAGGCTGCAAGGACCCGTTGCGCAGCATCAACCGGCGCTCGCAAAGCCCGGCTGCTTCGCGGTTGTGGGTCACCATCAGCAAGGTAGCTTCGCTGCGCTTGATGGCCTGGTCGAACAGGTCCATGACCCGGGTCGCCGTGGCTTCGTCCAGGCTCCCGGTAGGTTCATCGGCCAGAATCAGACAAGGTCGGTGGATCAGCGCGCGTGCAATGGCCACGCGCTGTTTTTCGCCGCCGGACAAGGTGGTCGGCATGCGATCCAGCAGGGGCTGGATGGCCAGTGTATCGCTAAGCTCATTGAGAAATTCGGTGGGTTGCGGCAAGCGATTCAGCCACAGCGGCAGGGTGATGTTTTCGGCCACCGTCAGGCTGTCTATCAGGTTGAAGTCCTGGAAGATCAGACCGATGCGACGCGCCCGCATGCGCGTCAGGGCCGGCTCGGCCAGCTGGCCGAGATCGGTGCCGGCTAAATGGATAGAACCCTGGCTGGGTTGGTCCATGCCGGCGATCAAGTGGAGCAGCGTGGTTTTTCCACAACCGCTCGCGCCCATGATGGCGACCCGCTCGGCGCGTTCCAGGCTCAGGTCCAGGCCATCGAGAATCGAAATGGTCTCTGCGCCAACACTGAAATGCCGGCCCACGCCAATGGCCTGGAGGACAGGTTCAGAAGACACGCCCGGCCCCGATCAGTCCGGTCAGCAGGAGCAGCCCGATCACCGAGCTGCTCAGGCCGAGCCTGAGGCGCCGGTACCAGCCGGGCAGATCGTGCGAGCGCCAGGGTTCATCGAGCAGCAGGTGGGCACCAAATACCAGTGTCAGCCAGAACGCTGCCCAGTGCAGGTCCAGCAGTACCGCCGGCCAGGCGGCCAGGGCCAGCACGTTGCTGGCAATCAGGCGAAACCGCCCGGGATCATCGGCGAGCAGAAGCCGGGCCCACAGCGTGCCTGCCATGAAGGCCAGGATGATCACGGCGTAGGTCAAAAGCAGCCGCTGCAGCCATTCGGCCGTATCGATCGCCGCGATCAGCGGCAGAAAGGCGAACGGCAGCAGTCCGGCCCAGCCCAGAATACGAACGGTATGCGTCGATCGTGGGTTCATCTCGTTTCTACCTGTAGTACCAAGGCCCAAATTGTACCCACCACACCAGAAAAAAAACGTCGCCCCCCTGAACACTGAACCCTGAACACTGAATCCTAGAATAAAAAAAGCCCCTGACCGGGAGCCTTGGTCAGGGGCTTTGCTTCGTACCCGGAACGGGGGAGGGAGTCAGGGCCTTGGAGGGTCCGCTCCGAATACGGGGCCAATGGTGCAATCTGGTCGGTGAAACAGCTGTGAACAGTCATTTTCATCGGCGATGAGTTTGAGGCCGGGCGGAGGAACTTGTTGCCGTCGGTGAGCTCTCAGTAGACGTGGCCGACGCGCAACCGATTGTGAAAAGTCAGTTGGCAAGAAGGCCAAGCCTGTGGTAGACTTACCACCAACCTTGACGAAACCGCAACGTTTAGGCAAGGTCGCAGGGCGCGAAGCGAGGTACATCACTCCGACAAATTGCCCCTCCCCGACAGGGGAGGGGTTTTTTTTTGATTGAGCACGGTCAGGAAAGCTTGAGGTATCAGTAACATGCAGGTCAATATGCTCAAGGCCAAGATTCATCGGGCCACGGTGTCACGAGTCGAGCTGGACTATGAAGGCTCCTGCGCCATTGATGAGGCGCTTCTCGAGGCGTCGGGAATTCTCGAGTACGAACAAATACATATCTACAACATCAACAATGGCGAGCGGTTTGTCACCTACGCCATTCGCGCCGAACGCGACAGCGGCGTGATCAGCATCAACGGTGCCGCAGCCCACAAGGCCTCGCCGGGCGACCTGGTCATCATCGCCGCCTACGGTGCCATGGATGCGGCGGCGGCTGCCAGCTACAGTCCCAGCCTGGTCTACCCCGATGGCAATAATCGCATCTTGCGCACTGCCGGGCATATTCCGGCCCAGGCTGCCTGATCGCTGGCGGGCAGGTGTTGGGAAAAAACCACACCCCCGACGTCGCCACGCTGTTTGCCGAAGACGCGCAGCGCATACGTCAATTCTCTCTGCTTGATCAGGCCTGGCTGCTCGACTACTCGCGGCTGCCGCTGACCGGGGATGGTTATGGTCAGCTTCAGCAATTGGCCCGCGACGCCGGCCTCGAGGCGGCCGTAGCAAACCTGTTCGGCGGAGAAATTGTCAACCCCAGCGAGCGTCGCCCGGCCCTGCACATGGCGCTGCGAGCGGACGATCCGTCCAGCTTTCCCGGTGCCGACCCCGACCAATGCCTGGCCCGGGATCGCGATGGTTTTCTTGCCCTGGCCGAATCGTTGTTCAATGGCGACCGCGGTCTGACCGACCTGATCCATGTTGGCATCGGTGGTTCGGACCTGGGGCCGCGCCTGGTCAGCGATGCGCTGGATGTTGATCAGTCGGCGGTGCGCGTGCACTGGCTGTCGACGGTGGATGCACGACGCCTGGACCGCCTGCTGGCCGAGCTCGATCCTGCTCGAACCGGCGTGGTGATCGCTTCCAAGTCATTTTCCACTGAGGAAACCCTGCTCCAGGCCAGGGCGCTGCGCGAATGGCTGGGAGAGCGATTTGCCAGCCAGGCCTGGGCCGCAACCGCCATGCCTGAACGGGCCGCGGATTTCGGCATCGATCGCGCTCATGTGCTGCCGTTTCCGGAATGGACGGGTGGGCGATTTTCGCTCTGGTCTTCGGTTGGCGTGAGCGCGGCTGCCCGACTGGGGCGCGCCTGCTTCAGGGAGCTGCTGCGCGGAGCGGCCGCGGCGGACCTCTGCTTCTCTGGCCCGGATCGGAATCAATCGCTGGCGCTGCACCTGGCCTTGCTGATGCACTTTCTGCGCCGCGACCTCAGCGCGCCCAGCCTCGGCATCGTGGCCTATGATCCGCGCCTGGCGCTGTTGGGAGACTTTCTGCAGCAGCTGGTCATGGAAAGCCTTGGCAAGGGCGTGGATCTTGAGGATGTTCCGTTGCGACAGTCGACCTCGCCGCTGGTGTTTGGTGGCCGAGGTACGGATCTGCAGCATTCGATTTTCCAGGCCTTGCACCAGGCGCCCGATTCTCATCCCTTGATCCTGGCCGGGGTGCTGGAACCGGGACACGGTCGTGACGACTGGCACCGGGTGCAACTGTCGCATCTGCTCGCCCAGGCAACCGCAATGGCGCGTGGTCGAGATGATGAGCGACCCTGTCGGCGCTTGCCGGGCAATCGGCCGGTGATGGTTCTCATGGCCCGGCGACTGGATGCGCGATCACTGGGCTTTTTGCTGGCTTCTTTCGAGCATGCCGTATTTGCCCTGTCGGTGCTGTGGTCAATCAATCCCTTCGACCAGTGGGGGGTTGAAGAGGGCAAGCGCCTGGCGGCCCGTTTCAACACGGCGCTTGCCGAACGGGGTGAACCGGATTTCGATGACTGGCTGGACCTGACCAATCGCGGCATGCGCGACTGATCAGCCCCGTGACTGGATTCAATCCAGGCTGGAAATCGGAATGGTGATGATCGGCAGGCCGAGCGCATCGGTGCGGGTGCGGCCAAGCAGGCGCGGACCCTGTCTGGTCATGTCTTCGCCGTCGATGAAGTAAAACATCTCGGCTACGCCGTGGAACTGCTCCAGGGAAATCAGGTTGATGCGGGTGTTGTCGTCCATGCCGGGAACAGCGCCCAGGGGCAGGTAGAAGCCGAGCAGGCCCTGGTCTGTGCCCAGTGCCGTGTAGAAGACGCTCAGGCTGAATCTGGCTTCAGGGTCCAGCGGGTCGACAATGCGAATATCGAAGCGTTGCAGCAATTCCCGGGCCAGGCGCTGGTCGGCGTAGTTACGCAGCTTGTCCTCGGCAATGAAATGACTGTCCAGGCGCATGGCCTGGCCTCGGTAGGGGGCGAAGTCGGCTTCGGGAATCTGCGAGACCAGGTCTTCAATGGCGTAGGTGACCAGGCGCTGGGCGGTGGCACCGGCGAGGTTATCCTGCAGTTCCCGGGCCGCGCAACCTGACAGCAGCGCCAGGGCCAGGACCAGGCTGAAGGTCCTGGACAGGCGACCGATCATCGACGCCGGATTTTCAGTTCTCGGCGGCATCATCGTCCTCTTCTATGATTTCGAAATCGCGCAAGGTGACCCCACCGCTGGCCAGGGCCCGGAAAATCCGAGTTTCCAGCTCAACGATCTGGCGAAAATCCCAGGCCTCGGCGCGAAAGAATTCATCGCCGCTGCGGTTGCGGCCCGAGCGATCAATCACCACGAGATTGCCGACAAAGCCGGTGCGTGAACCCGTGGCACGCCGGCGCTCCCGCTCCATCCGGGTCGCGGTGCGTTCGATGGCGACGGCATCGCCAAACTCGGGCAGCAATTCGTTTTCCAGGATGCGCTGACCCCGCGCTTTCTGGGCCTCGGTGAGCTGATCGAAGACGATCTCGGCCATTTCGACCATTTCCGGGTAGCCACGCTCGGCCGACAGCGCAAACCAGGCCCAGGCGCGCGCCCAGTCCTGGCGCACGCCGTGGCCGTGGTAATTCATGACGCCAAGATTGAATTGCGCCAGTTTGTCGGCCCAGCGTGCCGCGGCGGTGAACTTTGACTTGGCGCTGGCAAACTGCCCGGCATGGTAGGAGCGCGTGGCATCGACATGGTAGCGATAGCCCGGCGTATGCTCGGCGTAGCCGGCAGCCCTGGCCTGTGCCATTCCGTCGGCGAGCCAGGCCATGCCGACCAGCAACGCGACGATCTGAAGCAAATATTTGCCATTCATGATCATGTTCATTTCAAAAAGCCTGATGAATACCAACGCATCCGAGTATAACAACGCCGGTGTGACCATCCAGGTCCTTGCGCCGGCAGCTTGTCTGTCGAGCTGGAACAGCCAGCGTCCAGCCCCGCGAGCAACCGAGAAGTGTTCCGGTTCCCGGCCAATCGCGTTATTCCTCGGCTCACCCGACCGGCTTTTGGGCATAATGGCGAGTTCCAAGACCTGCATTCAGCCTAGGAGTTGACCATGCGTTATCTGATTTTGCTTGTGATGTTGATGGCCCTGGTCCTGACCGGTTGCCAGCGCGATGACGATGCCACCGATATGGACGAAGCGGTCGATGACAGCGCTGCGGCCGTTGAAGATGACATGACCGACGTGTTCGAGGACGCGGCTGAACAGGCCGAAGCAGCCGAGGCCGAGATCGCTGATCTCCTGGCCGATGGGACCGAACAGATGGACAGCGGCGTCGAGCGGCTGTGGGAACGGGCAGAACGTCTGGCCCGCGAGGCTCGCGAACTGGCCGAACAGGCCGCTGAAGCGGCCGAGAGCGGCAGCCGCGATGCCTGGGAGCGATCCCGCGAAGCTGCCGAGCGCGCCCGTGATCGTGCTGCCATGGCCTGGGAAGAGGCCAGCGACTTTACCGAGGATGCCTGGGCCGAAGCGCGTGAAGCAACCAAGTCCCTGCGGGAACAGGCTGAAGCGGCCTGGCGCGAGCTCGATGAGGTCGAATTCAGCGAAGACGAAGACGACGAAACCGACTAAGTTCTTCTTGAGGAGATTGACGGTCCGGGCCGGCCCATTGCCGTCGCGCCCGGGGCCGTTGGCGGAATAATGACATTGACAACCCCCGAGACCGTGACCGACAGCTACCATCCGGCCCGCATCGAGCCCGACATCCAGCAGCACTGGGAAGCGCAGGCTGCCCACCGCGCGGAACGCGGTAGCGGAGAGCGCTTCTACTGCCTGAGCATGTTTCCCTACCCATCGGGCAAGCTGCACATGGGCCACATGCGCAACTACACCATTGGCGACGTGATTTCTCGCTACCTGAGAATGTGCGGCCGGCGCGTGCTTCAGCCCATGGGCTGGGATGCCTTTGGTCTGCCGGCTGAAAACGCGGCCATGGCCAATGGCGTGCCGCCGGCAGAGTGGACCCGCCGCAACATCGCTCACATGCGTACTCAGCTGAAGTCGCTGGGCTTTGCCATTGACTGGGAGCGCGAACTGGCCACCTGCGATCCGGACTACTATCGCTGGAACCAGTGGTTTTTCCTGCGCCTGCTTGAGCGGGGGGTGGCCTACAAGAAGACCGGCGTGGTCAACTGGGACCCGGTGGATCAGTCCGTGCTGGCCAACGAGCAGGTCGTCGATGGCCGCGGCTGGCGTTCCGGGGCGCTGGTCGAAAAGCGCGAGATTCCCATGTATTACCTGCGCATTACCGACTACGCGCAGGAATTGCTGGATAGCCTGGACCAGCTCGACGGCTGGCCGGAGCGGGTTCGTACGATGCAGGCCAACTGGATCGGTCGTAGCGAAGGGGCCGAGATCAGCTTTGCCTGCGGGACCGAGACGATCAAGGTTTTCACGACCCGCCCGGACACCTTGATGGGTGCAACCTACATGGCCGTGGCTGCCGAGCACCCGCTGGCCAGGAAAGCTGCGCGCGACAACCCCGCCCTGGCCGAGTTCATAGCGCTGTGTCAGCAAGGTGGGGTGTCGGAAGCCGAGCTGGCCACCCAGGAGAAGCTGGGCATGGACACCGGTCTGAAAGCCATTCATCCGCTGACCGGCGCCGAGCTGCCGGTGTGGGTGGCCAACTACGTGTTGATGGGCTACGGCGAAGGCGCGATCATGGCCGTGCCCGGCCATGACGAGCGCGACTTCGAGTTTGCGCTGAAGTACGAGCTTCCCATCGTCCAGGTGGTTTCGCTGCCTGACGGCCGCGCTTACGATGCAAGCAGCTGGCATGAAGATTACGTGGTCAAGAGCGGGCAGCTGCTCAATTCCGGACCGTACGACGGCCTGAGCTGCGAGGCCGGATTTGAGGCTATCGTCAACGACCTGGAAAGCCGGTCGGCGGGTCGGGCCCGGGTCCAGTTCCGCCTGCGTGACTGGGGCATATCGCGGCAGCGCTACTGGGGCTGTCCCATCCCCATCATTCACTGTGATCACTGTGGCGATGTACCGGTGCCGGACGAGGACCTGCCGGTGCGCCTGCCCGAAGACCTGGTGCCGGACGGGGCTGGCAACCCGCTGGCGCGCTGCGAGGCGTTCGTCAACACGACCTGCCCCAAGTGCGGTCGGCCGGCCAGGCGCGAAACCGACACCATGGATACCTTTGTTGATTCGTCCTGGTATTTCCTGCGCTACACCTGCAGCGACAACGATCAGGCCATGGTCGATGAGCAGACCAATGCCTGGATGCCCGTTGATCAATACATTGGCGGCATCGAGCACGCCATCCTGCACCTGCTGTATGCACGCTTCTGGACCAAGCTGATGCGCGACGAGGGCCTGGTCGCTGTCGATGAGCCCTTCGCCCGGCTCCTGACCCAGGGCATGGTGCTGGCCGAAACCTACTACCGTGAGGACGCCGCGGGCCGGCGCCAGTGGTTCAATCCGGCCGATGTCGATGTCGAGCGCGACGACAAGGGCCGCTTCGTGCGCGCGCTGTTGCGCAGCGACGGGCAGCCGGTTCATGCCGGCGGGGTCGAAAAAATGGCCAAGTCCAAGAACAATGGCGTCGATCCACAGGCCCTGGTCGACCAGTACGGTGCCGATACGGTGCGCCTGTTTTCCATGTTCGCCGCGCCGCCCGAGCAGTCGCTGGAATGGTCGGACGCCGGCGTCGAGGGGGCCTGGCGCTTTCTGAAGCGTCTCTGGAGCGGTGTCCGCGCCCATCTTGACACGGGCTCTGCGGGCGGCGGATTGGATCCGACCAGGCTCGACCAGGCCGGGCTCGAACTGCGTCGCCTGCTGCATGAAACCATTGCCAAGGTTGGCGATGACTTCGGTCGCCGCTACACTTTCAATACGGCCATTGCCGCAATCATGGAGTTCAGCAATCACCTCAATCGCTACCAGCAGGAGCCGGCTGCAGACCGGAGCCTGTGCCAGGAAGCATGGACAGGCATCGTGCGCCTGATTGCGCCGGTCACACCACACATCGCCGAGGCCTTGTGGCAGTCCCTGGGCCATGCCGGCTCGGTGTTCGATGCCGGCTGGCCGGCAGTCGATGAGTCGGCCCTGGTTCGCCAGACCGTCACCCTGGTTGTCCAGGTCAACGGCAAGGTGCGCGGTCGCCTGGCGCTGCCGCCGGACAGTCCCCGGGAACAGGTCGAGCATCTGGCCATGGCCGAGGAAAATGTCAGGCGCTTTGTGGAAGGTCAGTCGGTTCGGCGCGTGATCGTGGTGCCGAACAAACTCGTCAATATCGTCGTCGGCTGATGCGCGCGCTGATCCTGGGTATCTTGATTGTCAGCCTGGCAGGCTGTGGCTTCCAGCTGCGCGGTGATGCACGCCTGCCGCCGGTGATGGACCAGACCTGGTTGGTGACAGCGGACGACAGCACCGCCTTCATTCGCGAACTGGGCCTGGTGCTGAGAGCCAATGGGGTCGATCTGCACAGCACCCCCGTTGACGGCGCGGCTGAACTGCGCATCCACGCCGAGCGACTGCGTAGCGAGGCGCTGACCATCGCGGCCGGGGCCCGGGTCCGCGAGTTCCTGCTGATTTTCGATGTCGAATTCGAACTGCTGGACGGCGATGGCGAGGTGTTGATTGCTCGCGAGACGCTGCGCCTGACCCGAGAGTACAGCTTCGACGAGCAGGAAATCCTGGCCGCGAGTCGGGAAGAGGAGTTTCTTCGCAACGACCTGCGCCAGGCCATGGCAGCCCGCATGCTCAGACGCCTGGAGTCGATCTGACAGGGCGATGAAACTGTTCCCGGAAAAGCTGGCGGCCCACCTGGACAAGGGTGTCGACGCGATCTACCTGGTGGCCGGACCCGAGCTGTTGCTGGTCGAAGAGTCCTGCGATGCCATCCGCCGGGCAGCGCGCTCGGCCGACGTCGCTGAACGGGTCGTGATCGATGCTGATGGGCGCTATGACTGGAGCCAGTTTGGGTCGGCAAGCGACAACCTGTCGCTGTTTGCAACCCGCCGCCTGATCGAACTGCGTCTGCCCAGTGGCAAGCCGGGGCGCGAGGGCGGGGCGGCCTTGCGTGAGTGGGCGGCCGGCCAGCACGACGACATTCTGCTGATCAAGTGCCAGGCCTGGGAAATGGCCAGTGAAAAAACGGCCTGGTTTCGCGATGTCGAAAAAGCCGGCGTGTTTGTCCCTTGCTGGAGCATCAAGCCGCATCGCCTGCCGGCCTGGATTCGGGCCCGGATGCGCTCGCGCGGCATCAGCGCAGACGATGCCGCCGCGGCCTTCATGGCCGATCGCCTCGAAGGCAATCTGCTGGCCGCAGCGCAGGAGGTCGAGCGCCTGGCGTTGCTTTACGGTCGCGGCAGTCAGCTCAACCTGGCCCAGCTCAAGGAGGCCGTGGCTGACAGCGCCCGATTCGATGCTTTCCGCCTGGTCGAACTGGTCATGAGCGGACAGGCTGGAGCCAGCGTGCGCTGCATTCGCGGCCTGGATGATGGCGCCACGCCGATGCCGCTGGTCGTGGGTGCCCTGGCCAGGGAGTTGATGCAGGTCGAGGCCTTCCAGGCCCTGTGCCGTCAGATGCCGGCTCAGCGCGCGATGGAAAAGCTCAAGGTCTGGCCTAGCCGCCGCCAGGGCCTGGAGTCGGCCGCGGGCCGGGTTGGCCCGGCGCGCGTGCGCCAGGCGCTGGCTCGTTTGTCGGACCTGGATCGCATGTCAAAATCAAATCAGCGCGATGAATTCTGGCTCAACCTGGAGCGTTTGTGCGTCGATCTGGCCGGTCGGCCCGGCCGGGTGGCCGCATGAAGAACCGGGCCGTTGCCGTTTTCGGCGGCACCTTCGACCCGGTGCACTACGGCCATCTGCGCGCCGCCGCCGAGGTCGCGGAGCGACTCAAGGTCAGCGATTTTCGCCTGTTGCCGGCCGGGCATCCGCCGCATCGCGAGGGTACCTGGGCCGATGCCTACCATCGTCTGGCCATGCTGGAGCTGGCCCTGGCACCATACCCGGACCTGACCGTGGACGAGCGCGAGGTGCGCCGGGACGGGCCGTCGTTCATGGTCGACACGCTGGCCAGCATCCGGGCCGAAGTGGGCGATGCGCCTATTTTGCTGTGCCTGGGTCAGGACGCCGCCAATGGTCTGAACCGCTGGCACCGCTGGCGCGAACTGTTCGACCTGGCCCACCTGGTGGTGATGACTCGTCCGCGCAGTCGTCCGCGCTACCCGAACGATCTTGGCGAGATGTTCAAGGAACGGCGGGTGCAGCGGACCCGCGACCTGATGGGGCAACCGGCCGGGCGCGTGCGCCACGTCGAAGTGACCCAGCTGGCCATTTCGTCCACCGATATCCGGCGCCAGTTGGCGGTCGGTCGCGATCCCCGATTCCTGTTGCCGGCCACTGTGCTGGCCTACATCCGCAAGCACGGACTTTATGGCTGCAATGAAAGCCGCCGCAAAAAGGTATAGACTAGCGGCAGGTCACCCTTAGAACGGATACTTGAACGAATCCACGATTGTCGAATCCGGATCACTCCGGGATCTCGCCCACGCCGTCCTCGAAGATGCAAAAGCCGAGGACATTCAGATTATCGATCTTCGCGATCGGTCCAGCTTCGCCGATTTCATGCTGGTTGCCAGCGGCAATTCGACCCGCCAGGTCAAGGCCATGGCCGATCGACTGGTCGAGCGGGCCAAGGCGGCTGGCGTCAAGCCGCTCGGTGTCGAGGGAGACCGGGAGGCCGAATGGGTCCTGGTTGACCTGGCCGATGTGGTCGTGCACCTGATGCTGCCGCAAACCCGGGCCTTCTACAACCTCGAAAAGCTCTGGAGTGCGCCACCAGCCACGCGTTCGGCCCAGGCCTGAGCGTTGCGCAGTGGATCTGGTCGTTGCCGGCGTTGGCACGCGCATGTCCGACTGGGTGGCTGCTGGCTGGAACGAGTATGCCCGGCGCATGCCGCCGCACCTGCCGCTGAAACTCGTTGAAGTACCGGTGGCCGGGCGCTCTCATCCGGGTCAGGAGTCCAAAGTCGAAGCCGAACGCCTGCTCGCCAGGCTGCCTGAACGCGCCCGGCTGATCGCCTTGCACGGCGGCGGCAAGTCCTGGTCCACCGAACACCTGGCCAAACACCTGGCCGACTGGCAGCACGATGGCGATCCGGTCTGCTTCGTCATCGGCGGCGCCAATGGCCTGGACGCCAACCTATTGAACCGCAGCCGTCAGCGCTGGTCATTCGGCCCGGCCGTCTTTCCCCACATGCTGATCCGAATCATGGTCGCCGAACAGCTCTACCGCGCCACCACCATCCTGTCCGGGCATCCTTACCACCGGGCGTGAGTTTTTCTTGCAGAAGCTTCGGCTCCGTTAGCTGGCCAACTGCTGAAAAAACAAGGGAACCACCGAAGACACCGAAGACACCGAAGGAGGAAAAAATCAATTCGGTGTTTTCGGTGTCTTCGGTGGTTCCCAGGTTTTTTGTCTTGTCGCCCGTGCGCCAGGCTTCGGTTTGTTAGTCCAGTAAACCGGCTTCGCGGAGCAGGGCGCCGGTTTCGAACAGGGGCAGGCCAACGACGCCGCTGTAGCTGCCGCTGATGCGGCGGATCCAGATGCCGGCCTGGTTCTGTATTCCGTAGGCACCGGCCTTGTCCATCGGGTCGCCGGAGGCGATGTAGCTTTCGATCCAGCCCTCTGGTAGCTGGTTGAACTCGACCTCGGTGGTACTCAGGCGCTGCAGGTGGCGACCGTTGGGACAGACCAGGGCAACCGCGGACAGGACGTCATGGCAGCGTCCCGACAAGGTGCGCAGCATGGATCGAGCCTGGTCGGCGTCGGCGGGTTTGCCCAGGGGGGAGCCGTCGACCACGACCGCGGTGTCCGAGCCCAGGACGAATTCGCCGGGGTGGGTTGTGGCCACGGTCAGCGCTTTTTGCAGTGCAATGCGCCTGACGTAGTCGGTGGCGGATTCCTGAGCCAGCCGATCTTCGTTGATATCGGCAGGTACCACACGAAACGGGATGTCGAAGACGGTCAGCAGCTCGCGGCGGCGCGGTGAGGCGGAAGCTAGTATCAAGGGGAATCCTGCCAGGGTTTCGGGGTCTGAGCCGGGTTATCAATGGTAGCGCTTGATGAAGTGCTATGCTTGCCCGGATTGATTTTCAGACAGGCCCGTGAGCGACGAAATTCTTATCAATGTCACCCTGACCGAAAGCCGCGTGGCCGTGGTTGAAAACGGCTTGCTGCAGGAACTTTACCTGGAGCGCGAGAACGATGTCAGCTACGTGGGCAACATCTACATGGGCCGTGTCGAGCGGGTGTTGCCGGGCATGCAGGCCGCGTTCGTGAATGTCGGGCTGGAGCGCACCGCCTTCCTGCATGCCAACGACATTACCCCACGTCAGCCGGAGCTGGGCGAAGACGGCGAGCCGACCCCGGCTCCGGCCATTACCGATTTGCTCAGGCAGGGCCAGAAACTGCTGGTCCAGGTGATCAAGGATCCGCTTGGCAGCAAGGGTGCGCGCCTGACTACTCAGCTGAGCGTGCCGTCCCGCTACCTGGTACTGCTGCCGGAAGTCGACAGCCTGGGCGTGTCGGTCAGAATCGAGGCCGAGGAAGAGCGGCAGCGCCTGAAGGACATGCTGCGCGCGATGATCGGCGAAACCACCCGGGCCGGTTTCATTCTGCGCACCAATGCCGAGGGCGTGGTCGCCGAAGCCCTGGCCAAGGATCTGGATTACCTGCGTCGGCTGTGGTCTCGTATCGAGCAGGCCATGCAGGCGGCCGAGGCTGGGCAATGCATCTACGAGGACTTGTCCCTGCCGTATCGATCCCTGCGCGACCTGATGCATGCAGGCATTGACAAGGTGCGCATCGATGACCGCACCACCTGGCAGCGCGCCCGCAAGTTTGCCAGCGATTTCTTCCCGGACTGGGTCGAGCGCATCGAGTACTACGATGGCGACGGGCCGCTGTTCGATCTCTACGGGGTTGAGCAGGAAATAGACCGTGCCTTGAGTCGCACCACGCCGCTCAAGTCGGGTGGCTACCTGTCGATTGACCAGACCGAAGCGATGACCACGGTCGATGTCAATACCGGTGCCTACGTCGGTTTCCGCAATCTCGAAGAAACCATCTACAAGACCAACCTCGAGGCCGCCCAGGCCATCGCCCGCCAGCTCAGGCTGCGCAATCTCGGCGGCATCATCATCATCGACTTCATCGACATGACCGAGGCCGACCACAAGCGCCAGGTGCTCAGAACCCTGCAACGGGCGCTGGCCCGCGACCATGCTCGCAGCTCGGTTTCCGAGATTTCGCCGCTGGGCCTGGTTGAGATGACCCGCAAACGCACCACCGAAAGCCTGGAGCATCGCCTGTGCGAGCCTTGCCGGGTCTGTGACGGGCGCGGCCGGGTCAAGAGCATCGAAACCGTCTGCTCGGAAATCTTCCGGGAGATATTGCGCGCCGTGCGCCAGTTCGAAACCGGGCAGCTGCGGGTCATGGCGGCGCCGGGCGTGGTCGATCGCATGCTCGAAGATCATCATCGCTCGATCGCCGAGTTGACCGAGCTACTGGGTACCAGCATCCAGTTTCAGCCAGAAGAACAATACGGTCAGGAACAGTTCGACGTCGTTTTACTTTGACTGGTCAAGCATCTCGTTCCCGCTTTCGTGCCCTGCTCGGCTCGCTGCGAGCCGTGCTGTTGACGGCCATCGCCGTGGTGATCATTCTCGCGGCCGTGCTGGTCGGTATCGGTCGCGCCCTGATCCCGTATGCCGATGAAATGCGGCCCTGGCTGGCGTTACATATCGGCGAGCGCATCGGCCAGGAAGTGCGTCTTGAAAGGATCGAGGCCCAGTGGCCGAGGCTGACTCCGCAAGTCCACCTGTTCGGCCTGGAAGTGGGCCCAACCGATGCCGCCTTGCTGGAAATCGACGAGACTCGCCTGGAGTTGCACCTGCCCGACTTATTGCGCGGTGATCGCAACCCGTTTCGCCTCGTGGTGCTTGGCCTGGACCTGGTCCTGGTCCAGGATCAACAGGGCAACTGGGGTCTGGAGCTCGAAGGGGGTGCCGCACTGGGTGAGCGCAACGGCCGTGACGTCGTGCCAGCGGGTGACTTGCTGGTCCGGGATGCCAGCCTGACCGTCAGGCCGGCCAATCAGCCCGCGTTTGGCGCCCGCCTGGTTGAAGGGGAAATCCGGCGACGCGGGCCGCGTACCGAGGTTCAGGGGCTGCTCGAGCCCGATCAAGAGTCCGGGCCCGGCCTTCGCTTTGCCCTGGGTGTCGACCATCCCGACGGGCGCTGGCGTGAAGCCCGAGCCTGGCTGCTTGGCGATGAACTGGTGCCGTCGCAGTGGCTGGGTGCCGATGGCCTGCCTGAGTCGGCCCGCGCTTCGGTTGAAGGGTGGGCCAGGTGGTCGGTGGACGAAGGTGCTCGGGTTGATCTCGACTTGTCGCTGATGGATGCGGGCCTGGGCAGCGATCGGGTTGGGGCCGAGCTGGTGCTGAGCAGCGCATCGGAGATCAATCAGATCGAGCTGGTGCGCCTTTACACGGGCCGGGACGAGGCGGTCAGCCTGGCCCGTGGTGTTGCCTTGGGGTTGAAAGACTCGGTCATCGCCCTGGCCGTCGACGAGCTGGATCTTGGCGCCCTGCACGCGCTTGTTCTGCCCTGGCTGGCACGCTGGCCGGCCATGCCGACCCATGCCGATGGCCGCGTGGTCGACCTGGAACTGGCATTGCAGCCCAACGGCAGCCTGCACGCCTTGCGCGGTGAAATCCAGGGGCTGTCGCTCGAACTTCCGGATCCGTTGCCTCAGCTGACCGGCCTGGACCTGGCACTGGCGCTGTCCGGTGACCGTGCCGTGCTGATGCCGGGCGGGCAGCCCCAGGTGGTCTGGCCGATACTGTTCGAGCCCACGGTAGCGCTGGAGGCGATCGGTGGTCGAATATTGCTGTCGCCCCAGGCCATGGAGCTGGACCAGGTCAGTATTCAGACGGCTTTTGCCAGCGGCAGCGTCGACGGCTGGATTCTGCTCTGGGAGGGCCGGCCCTTTCTTGATTTTTCCATTGACGCGCAGCGCGTGGCCGAGGTCGATCCAAGGCCTTACTTGCCGCCTCGCTTTGTTCCCGAGGCCGCGATGGACTGGCTGGAGCAGTCGCTGGGCTGGGTCGAGCAGGCGAGCGGGTATGTTGTTTTGCACATGCGCGCCGGCAAACTGGCACGCGATATCCAACCCGGTGACTTCCAGGCCGAGGTGGCGTTCGAGGGCGTGGACATCGACTATTGGCCGGACTGGCCCAGGGCCGGCGGATTGGCCGGGCAGGCCCAGTTTCTGGGGCGTTCGCTATCGGCCCAGCTCGAGCAGTCCAGCCTGGGCGCGGTCGCCGTTGACCGGGCTGATCTGGATATTCCGGACCTGACCGAACCGACCCTGGCGCTGTCCCTGGTGGCATCGCGGGCCGAGGCAGCCGAGGTCGCTGCGCTGCTGGCAGAGATGCCGGTGGATGGCTTCACCGGCGTTATCGAGACGACGCGCTGGTCCGGTCCGGCCGCCATTGCGCTTGATCTGGGCCTGCCTTTCCGCGATATGGAGACCTGGTCGATGGACGGCATCGTCGACCTCGACAGAACGCGCCTGGCGCTGCCAGGCGTGGGCCTGGGCGTGGATGGGCTGAGCGGCAGGGCCGAGTTCGATCGCCGGCGCCTGAGCGCAGATGAACTAGAAGTTCAAGTTGGCGATCAATCCTGGCCGATGGCGCTTGAGGCAGCGTTCGATGCACCGGCCTGGCTGCGCCTGGTCGGAACCATCAACCCGCTGCCGTGGTTCCCCGGACTGGCCGAGCAGGCTTTGCATGCCAGCGGCCAGAGCCGTTTCGAGCTGCTGGTGACTGGTCGTGATGGTGGTGGACTTGGCATCAGCTTGTCCAGTGACCTGCGCGGCCTGGCGCTCGATCTTCCAGCACCGATGACCAAGCCGGCCGCGCAAGCATGGCCGCTGGCCCTGCAGGTGCTGGTCGATGAAAACGGTCAGGCAGGAAGCCTGGAGATCGAATCCATGGCCGATGCGAACTGGCGACTGGCGGACGGAAACTGGGCCCTGGCCATTGGCCTGGATCATGCCGTGCCGGATCTGCCGGCGTCGAATGGCCTGATCGTGCGCGGTCGCCTGGCCGAGCTGGCCTTGACCGACTGGTTCGAGCTGCTGGGCGAGAACGAGGCGCACCCCGGGGCTGCCGCCAGCGTCGATATCCAGCTTCAGCTTGACCGGGTAGAGGCACTCGGGCTGGAACTCGATGACCTGTCCCTGTCTCTCGACCGGGATGAGCTGGCCTGGCAGCTGTTGCTCGACAGCGAGCGTATGGCCGGCCGGATCACCGTGCCGGTGCCGCTGGATTCGGGCCGCGTCCTGGTCGCCGACCTCGAGCGCTTGCGCCTGGCACCTGTCGATCCGGAGCCCGTTGCCGCCGAGCTGGGGCTGCAACCGCTCAGTGCCCAGACCTCGACCCGCAGTCCGCTTGGCCTGCCGCCGCTGCATCTGTTCATCGAATCCCTGCGCTGGGGGGAGCTTGACCTTGGACGCGCGCGCCTGGAGGCGCATGCCGCCGTCGACGGTATGGAAGTCGAGCTGATCGATATTTCCGGCCCGGATCTGCGCCTCCACGGTCGTGGCCGCTGGGTCGAGCGCGAACAGCGTCTCCAGAGTGAATTTCACGGCCGCCTGAGTACTGCCGATCTCAGTGGTCTGCTGCAGTCGGCGGGCTACGAATCCGGACTCCTGGCCAGCCGTGCCCAGGTGGATCTGGACGTGCGCTGGCCGGGTGCGCCGATGGATTTTTCCCTCGGTCGGCTCAGTGGCAGCCTGGATCTCCGGATCAACGATGGCGCCATTCCCGAGGCCCGACCCGGGGCGGGTCGTTTGCTCGGGCTGGCCAGTTTTACCGCCATTCCGCGCCGGCTGATGCTTGATTTTCGCGATGTCTTTGGCGCCGGCTTCAAGTTCGACCAGATTGAAGGCCGGTTCGACCTGGCGGCAGGTTTCGCGCGCACCGATGGCTTGGAAATTACGGCGCCGGCGGCCAATATCACGATCACCGGTGACACCGACATGGCAGCGCGCGAGTATGATCAGATCATCGTGGTCGAGCCCGGTCTCGGCGCAACCCTGCCGCTGATCGGGGTGCTGGCCGGTGGTCCGGCCGGTGCGGCCGCCGGACTGGTCTTGCGAACCCTGCTCGAGCGCCCGTTGCGCGGCATTGCCGAGGCGCGCTATTCCGTCACCGGTTCCTGGGATGACCCGCTCATCGAGCTGGTCCAGGCCCGGGTGACTGACGAAGCTGGCGAAGAGGCCATCATCGGGCCGCCTGCGCCGGTCGATTGAAAGCCGGCGCGTTCGTCGGCATATCGGTGGATTACAACGGCGCATCGCCGTTTTCCCTATCATCACGCTTCCCCGTGCGAGCCTGGTTTGGCGAGACGGGCAGAAGCCCCAAGGAACCTGGATGAACAAGACATGATGTTTGAGCTGGCAAGAGGACACCTGCTGCAACCGGCTGGCCTGGGTGAAGACGACCTGGAGCGAATACTGGCGCGCTTGTGTGGTCCGGGCGTGGACCTTGGCGAAGCCTATTTTCAGCGCCGGGTTCGCGAGAGCTGGATGCTGGAAGACGGCAGCGTGCGCGGCGGCAGCTGGGACGTGGACCAGGGCGTTGGCCTGCGCGCCGTGGCCGGCACCGGGACCGGGTTTGCCTATGCCGACTCCCTGCATCTGCCGGCCTTGATGCAGGCGGCCAGCAGCGCCCGGGCCATTGCCCGCTCCGGGCAATCGGGGCGGGTGCAGGCCGGCCAGGCGGTGCAGGCGAAGCATCGTTACGCGGCCGACGATCCGACCGCCACCGGCCAGGCCAGCGACCGGGTGGAGTTGCTGCGGACGGTGGATGCCTATACTCGCTCACTGGATGCGCGGGTCACCCAGGTCACGGTCAACCTGTCGGCCAGCTTCGAGGCGATCCTGGTGACTGCCAGTGACGGCGTCCTGGCCGGCGACGTCAGGCCACTGGTGCGACTGGATATTCGCGTGCTGATGGAAGATGGCACCCGGCGCGAACAAGGCTTCGCCGGCGGCGGCGGTCGTTTTGAACTGGCCGAGCTGATGCAGCCGGAGACCTGGCAGGAGATGGCCCGCGAGGCCGTCCGTCAGGGCGCTGTCAACCTGACCGCAGAAGATGCACCGGCCGGTCACATGACCGTGGTGCTCGGGCCGGGCTGGCCGGGCGTGCTGCTGCACGAGGCCATCGGTCATGGCCTGGAGGGGGACTTCAATCGCAAGGGAATCTCGGCCTTCAGCAATCGCATCGGTGAGCAAGTGGCCAGCACGGGTTGCACCATCGTCGATGACGGCACCCTGGAGCGGCGCCGTGGTTCCCTGAGTATTGACGATGAGGGTACGCCGGCCAGCTGCACCACCCTGATCGAAAACGGCCGCCTGGTCGGCTACATGCAAGACAAGCTCAATGCCCGCCTGATGGGCGTGGCGCCGACCGGCAATGGCCGGCGCGAGTCGTTTGCCCACCTGCCCATGCCGAGAATGACCAATACCTATATGCTGCCCGGCCAACACGACCCGGCCGAGATCATCGCCTCGGTCGCCGACGGCATTTACGCGGTCAACTTCAACGGTGGCCAGGTTGACATCACCTCGGGCAAGTTCGTTTTCGCCGCATCCGAAGCCTACCGCATCAAGAACGGCAAGCTTGGGGCTGCCATCAAGGGGGCCACGCTGATTGGCAACGGCCCCGATGTGCTGACCCGGGTTGGCATGGTTGGCAACGACCTGAAGCTCGACAGTGGCGTTGGTGTCTGCGGCAAGGAAGGCCAGAGCGTGCCGGTGGGCGTCGGCCAGCCGACCTTGCGTGTCGATGGGCTGACCGTCGGGGGTACGGCCTGATGAGCGACTTTCTCGACCGCCCGGAACGCGAAATCGAACAACTTCAGCAACTGGCGCAACGGGTGCTGGATCGCGCCCGCCAGGGTGGTGCCGACCAGGCCGAGGTTTCGGTGTCTTCCAGCCTGGCCCGCGAAGCGGCGGTTCGCCTGGGCGAGGTCGATGTGCTGGAAGAAGCGCGCGATCGCGGCATCCGGGTAACTGTTTTTCGCAGTCAATGCAGCGGCTCGGCCTCGACCGGTGACTTGCGCCCCGAAATCGTCGATGAATGCGTGGACCGGGCCCTGGCCATTGCCCGCCATACCCAGGCTGATCCATCGTCTGGCCTGGCCGACGTGTCACTGATGGCTGACCAGGCCGTCGACCTGGAATTGTGGCATCCAGTGGACCTGGAGATGAGTGACTTGCTGGCCCGCGCCCGCGCCATCGAGGATGCCGGGCGCCAGGCCGATGATCGAATCAGCAACTCCGAAGGTGCCAGTGTCAGCACCGAGGCCGCGGTCTCGGTCTACGCCAACAGCCACGGCTTTTTTGGCAGCAGTCGCGGCACCAGCTATTCCCAGAGTTGTGTGCTGATTGCCGCCGATGAGGCCGGCATGCAGCGTGATTATGACTGGGACAGCCGGCGCCGATTCACCGACTTGGCCGAGCCAGCGCTGACCGGTGCCGGCGCAGCCAGTCGCACCGTTCGCCGACTGGGTGCCAGGCGCGTGCCTACCGGCAAGGTGCCGGTGCTTTTCACGCCCGAAGTGGCGCGTGGCTTGATTGGTCACCTGGTGGGGGCCGTATCCGGTTCCAGTCTCTATCGGCGCGCCAGTTTTCTGCTCGACGCGGTTGGCCAGCAGGTGCTGCCGGAATGGGTCTCGCTGGTTGAAAGGCCGCGTCTGATCGGCGGAGCTTCATCCGGCTGGTATGACGGCGATGGCGTAGCGACGCGTGAGTCGGCCCTGGTCGCCGATGGTCAGCTGCTGCGTTACGTGTTGAGCAACTACTCGGCCCGCCGGCTCGGCCTGCAGACGACAGCCAACGCTGGTGGCGTGCGCAACCTGGCCGTGCTGGGTGGTGGTCTTGACTTCGACCAGTTGCTGGCCGAGATGGGTACCGGCCTGGTAGTCACCGAGGTCATGGGGCAGGGCGTGAACCTGGTCACCGGGGATTACTCGCGCGGTGCGGCAGGTTTCTGGGTAGAGAACGGCAAACTGGCCTGGCCGGCCGAGGAAATCACGATTGCCGGCCACCTGCGTGACATGCTGCAAGGTGTGGTGGCGGCAGGTACCGATATCGATACCCGCCGCAATATCCAGACCGGATCACTGTTGATCGAGCAGATGATGGTGGCCGGTCAATCCTGAGCCCGGACCATCCGTTGCCCGCTGCTGTGCCCGGAATTCAAGCGCGACCTTACTGGCGGATGCCTTCCACATCGAGGATGATCTCGATGACTTCGGCTTCTGGACCAAGATCGTAATCGATGCCGAAGTCGGCCAGGGCAAAGGTGGTCCGGCCGGTAAACCCGCGCCGGTAGCCGCCCCATGGATCGGTGCCGGCGCCGACGTGCTCGACCTCGAACTCCAGCGTCCGGGTATGACCCAGCAAGGTGAATTCGCCGACCATATGGTAGCGCTCACCCTCGATGTGGCGGAACGAAGTGCTGCGGAAGTGCGCTTCGGGAAAATCCTCGACGCTCAGGAAATCCTCGTTGCGCAGGTGGTTGTCCCGACGCTCGTGGTTGGAATCGACGCTGCCGGTCTGGATGGTGACCTCTACGCTTGAGTTGGCGGGGTCGGCTGGATCGAAGGTGAATTCGCCTTCGAAGTCGTTGAAGCGACCGTACAGCCAGGAAAAGCCCAGGTGCGAAATCTTGAACTGGATGAAGGCATGGGCGCCACGGGTGTCGATCAGGTAGTGCTCGACACTGCCATTGCCTTCAGCCTGGTCGTCTGCCAGGGCGACGGTGCTTGCCGTGGCGAGGAATGCTGCAGCGATCAGCTGGCGAATCATTTCGTTGTCTCCTTTTGGCCCAAGGCCAGTTTGAGTGAAGGTCGGGCAGTGTCGGTCACCTTGCGCTTGTGGCGCGTGAATGACCACCGAACTGGTCAGTCGGTTTCCTGGCGGCGGAAGTTTCCGCTGCGCTGTTTGACCAGGGCGAAGGCGGCCCGGTAGGGCAATTTGCGCGACAGCGTGGCGAGGAATCGGTTGAACCGACCAGGTACCAGCATGACCGGCGCCCCGGGCTTGCCAAATCGGGCAAGGCTGATGCGCACGACCTCTTCGGCCTGCATCCACATGTAATCAGGCATCTTCGAGACGATGTCGCGGGTCCCGACCACATCGTGAAACTCGGAGTAGGTGAAGCCCGGGCACAGGGCCTGGATGCAAACGCCTCGCTGGGCGTTTTCCATCGCCAGTGATTCGGAGAACGAGATCATGAAGGACTTCACTGCCGCATAAAGCGTGTGTCCGGATGAGCCGGGCACGATGCCGGCCAGTGAGGCAACGTTGATGATGCCGCCATTGCCGCTGTTGCGCATGCCGGGCAGCACGCGATGCGACAGTTCGGCCACGGCGGTGACCATGACCTGCAGGAAGCGCGCCTGGTCATCCCACTCGGTCTGGTGGTAGACCCCGGCGATGGCGTACCCGGCATTGTTGACCAGGACATCGATCGTGCGCCCTTGCTCGGCCACGGCTTCGCAGATTGCCTGCGGTGCCCCTGGTTCGGCCAGGTCGGCGGGTATCACCAGGCATTCGCAGCCGTGCTCGGTGCGCAGGCGTTCGGCCAGGCTGTCGAGTCGTTCCCGGCGGCGCGCTGACAAGGCCAGGTCGTAGCCGCCAGCCGCCATTTGACGGGCGAATTCGGCACCGATGCCTGCCGAGGCGCCGGTGATGAGTGCAAGCGGTCGTGCGGCCATGATTCTGTGGTTGCCTGTGGAGGTCAGGCATCTTATCCTATCGCGTTTGAATCAAGCGGGGGAGCCACCCGATGCGCACCAAGTTGATCGCTGGCAACTGGAAAATGAACGGCAGCAAGCCGATGGTCCGGGAGCTGATCGCCGGCATCCTGTCGCGTCTGGATGCCGGTCAATCCAGCGACGTGCTGGTGTTGCCGCCCTATCCCTACGTGCCGCTGGTCAATTCCCTGCTGGAAAATACCCCCGTTCTGCTTGGCGCCCAGGATCTCAGTCGCCACGACAGCGGGGCCTACACCGGGGAGGTTGCCGGTCGGATGCTGGCAGACGTGGGCTGCAGTCACGTGCTCGTCGGCCACTCCGAGCGTCGCAGCCTGCATGGCGAAGACAACGCACTGGTCGCGGCCAAGTTCGCGGTCGCCCAGGCGTCTGGCCTGCAGCCCGTTTTGTGTGTGGGTGAGAGCCTGGAAGAGCGTCAGGCCGGGCAAACCGACGAAGTGGTTCGGGCCCAGATCGACGCCGTGCTGGAAGCCTGCGGGATCGCCGCTTTTGCCAGGGCGGTTGTGGCCTATGAGCCGGTCTGGGCAATCGGTACCGGCCAATCGGCCACGCCGGACCAGGCGCAAACGGTTCATGCCATGATCAGAGCGCACCTGGCTGAAGAAGATGCTACAATAGCCGGCCGACTGCGAATCTTGTACGGTGGCAGTGTCAAGCCGGACAATGCCGCTGAACTGCTCGATTGCGAAGATATCGACGGTGGCCTGATTGGAGGCGCATCGCTGTCGGCCGATGGCTTTATGGCCATTTACCAGGCGGCTGGATGACAACTGAACCGGTTTTCAAAAACAAATGCTTTACACAGTTCTGATCGTATTTCATGTCGTGCTGGCCGCTGGCCTGATCGCCATTGTGCTGGTCCAGCGCGGCCCGGGTGCCACCATGGGTGCCGCTTTTGGCGCGGGCGCTTCCGGCACCGTGTTCGGTGCCCGTGGCTCGGCCAGCTTTCTGACCCGGACCACCAGCTGGCTGGGCGTGGCGTTTTTCGCCATCAGCCTGTCGATGGCCGTGATCGTGGCCCGTTCCGGCGGCATGATCGAATCGCCCGACGATCTCGGCATTGCTGCCGGGCTGCAAGCGCCGCCTGCCGCCGAGCAGGTCGAAGCAGAGCAGGAAGAGTTCATCTTCCTGCCTGAAGAAGAAGACGAATTCATCCCGGAGCCGCCCCAGGACTAAGCTCTTCACGAGCTCTTGGTGTGGCCCCTCTAAAATTTGCCGAAGTGGTGGAATTGGTAGACACGCTGTCTTGAGGGGGCAGTGGCGAAAGCCGTGCCGGTTCGAGTCCGGCCTTCGGCACCATTTTTGGAGGGTTCCGGGATCCATGTGGGTTCGGTAGTTTTCGCTTTCCGGACCGTTCGACTTGTTTCCCGATCGACCAATGAATCGGAGACGAAACGAACACAATGCTTGCCCAATATTTTCCAATTCTGATTTTCCTGGGCGTCGCCGCGGGTATGGGCGCGGTCCTGCTGCTCGTGGGCGGCATTCTCGGCCCACGCAACCCCTCCAGTGAAAAACTCTCGGCTTACGAGTGCGGCTTCGAGGCCTTCGAAGGCTCTCACATGAAGTTTGACGTGCGCTTTTACCTGGTTGCCATTCTGTTCATCATTTTCGACCTTGAAATCGCCTTCCTGTTTCCCTGGGCCGTCGTGCTCGACGAGATCGGCATGACCGGTCTGGTGGCGATGGGCATCTTTTTGCTGATCCTGGTGATCGGCTTTGTCTACGAATGGAAGAAGGGGGCCCTGGAATGGGAGTGAGCGAAATCCTGCACAACCCGCTGGTCGACGGCGAGGTCGATGACATTCTGCGGCCCCACGCCGACAACCCCCTGCTCGAGCGCGGCTGGGTCACGACCAGCGCCGATGCCCTGATTAACTGGGCTCGGACCGGCTCGATGTGGCCAATGACCTTTGGTCTGGCCTGCTGCGCGGTTGAAATGATGCATTCGGCGGCCTCGCGCTACGATATCGATCGCTTCGGCGTCATCTTTCGGCCCAGCCCGCGTCAGTCGGACGTCATGATTGTCGCCGGCACACTGTGCAACAAGATGGCGCCGGCACTGCGCAAGGTTTATGACCAGATGCCCGACCCCAAGTGGGTGATCTCGATGGGGTCGTGCGCCAACGGCGGTGGCTACTACCATTACTCGTATGCCGTGACCCGAGGCTGCGATCGTATCGTTCCGGTTGATATCTACGTGCCGGGTTGTCCGCCAACCGCCGAAGCACTGGTCTACGGCATCCTGCAGCTGCAGAAGAAAATCCGCCGCACCCACTCGATTGGTGGGTCATGACAGCGACCTCTCGAGCCAACCAGGCCCTGGCCAGAGCGCTGGAAGATGTCCTCGGCAGCAAGGTTGAACGCCTGGATGAGCATCGTGGCCAGTTGACCGCGGATATCCCGGCCGAGCATTGGCTGGACGTGGCCTGGCAGTTGCGCGACGAACCGCAGCTTTGCTTCGAACAGCTGGTGGACCTGTGCGGCATCGACTTCCTCGGCTACGGTGATGACGAGTGGGAAACGGCCGAGGCATCGGGAAGCGGTTTCTCGCGCGGCGTCGATGCGCTGGGTCCCGGTCGCTTTTCCTGGCAGGAGCGTCCGGAAGCGGCCGAGATCGAGCATCGATTCGCCGTGGTCGTTCACCTGCTCAGTCTCAGGCACAACCGCCGCCTGCGGCTGCGTTGCTTTGCGCCTGACGATGAGCTACCGCTGCTGCCATCGCTGATCGAGGTCTGGGCCTCGGTGAGCTGGTACGAGCGCGAGGCCTTCGACCTGTTCGGAATCGTCTTTGAAGGCCATCCCGATCTGCGCCGCATCCTGACCGATTACGGCTTCATGGGCCATCCGTTCCGCAAGGACTTTCCGCTGATCGGCAACGTCAGTGTCCGTTACGACCAGGACAAGGGCCGTGTGGTGTATGAGCCGGTGGAAATCGAGCCGCGCGTCCTGGTACCCAGGGTTGTTCGTCGCGACAGTCGCTACGTGGACGAAAAGCTCGACAATGGTGACGCCCGATGAGTGAAATCAAGAACTTCACGATGAACTTCGGGCCGCAGCATCCAGCCGCCCATGGCGTTCTGCGCCTGATTCTTGAGCTCGACGGCGAGGTGGTCGAACGGGCCGACCCACATGTAGGCCTGTTGCATCGAGCGACTGAGAAGCTGGCCGAGTCCAAGCCCTACAACCAGTCCATCGGTTACATGGACCGGCTCGATTATGTTTCCATGATGTGCAATGAACATGCTTATGTTCGCGCCATCGAGCAGCTGCTGGGTATCGAGCCCCCTGATCGGGCCCAGTACATCCGCACCATGTTCGACGAGATCACGCGGATACTCAACCACCTGATGTGGCTGGGCTCCAACGCGCTGGACCTGGGTGCCATGACCGCTTTTCTGTATGCGTTCCGGGAACGTGAAAGCCTCATGGATACTTACGAGGCGGTATCCGGGGCTCGCATGCATGCGACCTACTACCGGCCGGGCGGCGTGTACCGTGATTTGCCGGACCAGATGCCAAAGCTCGCCGAAAGTCGCTGGCGCAAGGGCAAGGACCTGGCGCGCATGAATCGATGGCGCCATGGCAGTCTGCTTGATTACCTGGAAGCGTTCTGCGAGGACTTCTTTGGCAAGGTCGACGACTACGAAACGCTGCTGACCGACAATCGTATCTGGAAGCAGCGCACGGTTGGCATTGGCGTGGTCAGCGCCGAGCGCGCGCTGCAACTCGGGTTCACCGGGCCGATGCTGCGGGGCAGTGGCGTGGCCTGGGATCTGCGCAAGAAGCAGCCTTACGCGAAGTACCGCGAGCTGGATTTCGATATCCCGGTTGGCAGCAACGGCGATTGCTACGACCGCTACCTGGTCCGGATCGAGGAGATGCGCCAGTCAGCGCGCATGGTCTTGCAGTGCGTGGCCTGGCTCAGAGACAATCCCGGCCCGGTCATGTTGCGCAATTTCAAGGTCAGCCCACCGACTCGGGAAGAAATGAAGGATGACATGGAAGCGCTCATCCATCACTTCAAATTGTTCACCGAAGGCTACTGTGTGCCGGAAGGGCAGACGTATGCTGCGGTAGAGGCTCCCAAGGGTGAGTTTGGCTGCTACCTCGTGTCCGACGGAGCCAACAAGCCGTTTCGCGTCCACCTGCGCGCGCCCGGATTCGCCCACTTGTCGGCCATGCACGAGATGGCCGCGGGCCACATGCTCGCCGATATTCCGGCGCTGATCGCAACGCAGGACATTGTCTTCGGAGAAATCGACCGATGAGTATTCAGGCGACCGGACGAGTGGTTGCAGGAAAGGCCAGCCTGCTGTCGGAAACGACCAGGGCTGCCATCGACCATTGGCTGACCAAGTTTCCGGAAGGCCTGGAAGGGCGGCGCTCCGCCCTGATCCAGGCCTTGTTCGCGGCCCAGCAGCAAAACAAGGGCTGGCTCAGCGCGGAACTGATGGATGCCGTGGCCGACTACCTGGACGTGCCACCGGTGTGGGCCTACGAGGTGGCCAACTTCTATTCCATGCTCGAGACCCGGCCGGTCGGGCGTCACTCGATCTCCATCTGCACGAATATCTCCTGCATGCTGTGCGGTGCAGACAAGGTCGTGGCACAGGTTGAAGACAAGCTTGGCATCAAGCTTGGCGAAACCACGCCGGACGGTCGCATCTTCCTGAAAATCGAGGAAGAGTGCGTTGCCGCCTGCACTGGCGCCCCGATGATGATCGTCGACGGTCATTACTTCGAGCATCTGACGCCGGAGAAGATCGACGAAATTCTGGATGGCCTGGACTAGAGAGATTGCTGATGTCTGATCACCATGTCGTATTCACCCACCTGGACGACGAGCAGTGCTGGTCGCTGGCGGCCTATCGTCGGCACGGCGGCTGGCAGGCCTGGGAGCGGATCGTGCGTGAGAAGACGAGCCAGGAAGAGATTATCGAAGCGGTCAAGAAGTCGGCCTTGCGCGGACGCGGGGGCGCTGGATTTCCGACCGGCCTGAAGTGGTCGTTCATGCCGCGCTCGGCGCCGGGGCAGAAGTACCTGCTGTGCAATTCCGATGAGTCCGAACCGGGCACCTGCCACGATCGGGACATCCTGCGCTTCAATCCGCATGCCTTGCTTGAAGGCATGGCCATTGCCGCTTATTCCATGGGCGCAACGGTTGCCTACAATTACCTGCGCGGCGAGTTCCACCACGAGCCTTTCGAGCGTATCGAGGCTGCTCGCGAGGAGGCCTACCAGGCCGGTTACCTGGGCCGCGACGTCATGCAATCCGGCATCGATATCGATATTCACAACGTGCTCGGTGCCGGTGCCTATATCTGCGGTGAAGAGACCGCGCTGATGGAATCGCTGGAGGGCAAGAAAGGGCAGCCTCGATTCAAGCCACCGTTCCCGGCCAACTTCGGCGTGTACGGCAAGCCGACCACCATCAACAACACCGAGACCCTGGCCTCGGTGCCGGCCATCATGCGCAATGGGCCGGAGTGGTTTCTTGCCATGGGGCGTCCGAACAACGGTGGCGCGAAGATCTTCTCGGTCTCCGGGCACGTCAACAAGCCAGGCAATTTCGAAATCCCGCTGGGCACGCCGTTTGCCGATTTGCTGGACATGGCCGGCGGGGTCCGTGATGGCAACGCGCTGAAGGCAGTCATCCCGGGTGGCTCGTCGATGCCGGTGCTGCCAGCCGAAACCATGATGGAGCTGACCATGGATTACGACTCGATCCAGAAAGCCGGCTCGGGACTGGGTTCCGGTGCCGTCATCGTCATGGACGAGACGACTTGCATGGTGGCTGCCTGTACGCGAATCGCCCGCTTCTACTACGCCGAGTCCTGCGGCCAGTGCACGCCGTGTCGCGAGGGTACCGGCTGGATGTACCGCGTGCTCAAGCGGATCATGGACGGCAAGGGTCGCATGGAAGATATTGACCTGCTGATTTCGGCTGCCGGTCAGATCGAGGGTCATACCATCTGTGCCTTTGGCGAGGCCGCGGCCTGGCCGGTGCAGGGCTTTTTGCGTCATTACCGCCATGAGTTCGAGTACTTCATCCAGCATGGCCGCTCCATCGTCGCCGAGAAACTGGGAGAGGCGGCATGAGCCAGACCGGCAGCACGATCAGGCAGGCTGGCGCGATGACAACGCGCCGGCCGGGCAAGGTGAAGTGATGGCGACGCTTGAGCGACCACAGACCGACCTGGTTTCGATAGAGATTGATGGCCAGGTGGTGCAGGCGCCGAAGGGCTCGATGATCATCGAGGCGGCTGACCGAATCGGAATCGACATTCCGAGATTCTGCTACCACCACAAGCTCTCGATTGCGGCCAACTGCCGGATGTGCCTGGTCGATGTCGAGAAAGCGCCGAAGCCGCTGCCGGCCTGCGCGACACCGGTGGCCGACGGCATGAAGGTGTTTACCGAGTCGAAACGGGCCGTTGATGCCCAGCGCGGCGTGATGGAGTTTCTCCTGATCAATCACCCGCTGGACTGTCCGATCTGCGACCAGGGCGGAGAATGCGAGCTGCAGGATCTGGCCATGGGGTACGGCCGATCGGTGTCGCGCTTCACCGAACGCAAGCGCGTGGTCAAGGACAAGAACCTGGGCCCGCTGGTGTCTACCGACATGACCCGCTGCATCCACTGCACGCGCTGCGTTCGCTTTCTTGAAGAGATCGCCGGAACCGCCGAGCTCGGCGGCATCGGGCGCGGCGAGCACACCGAGATCTCGACCTTCGTCGAGCGCAATATCAACTCCGAACTGTCAGGCAATATCATTGACCTGTGCCCGGTCGGCGCGCTGACCAACAAGCCGTTCCGGTTCTCTGCCCGACCCTGGGAAATGCGGGCCCGCCCGTTCATCGGCGGGCACGATTGCCTGGGTGCCAATCTTTTCTACCATGTACGCGGCCAGCGCATCATGCGTGCCGTGCCGCGTGACAACGAGGCGATCAACGAGTGCTGGTTGTCGGATCGTGATCGTTACAGTCACTTTGGCCTGGCCAGCGATGACCGCTTGACCTCGCCAATGATCAAGATCGATGGTCAGTGGCAAAGCTGCGACTGGGGCCAGGCCCTGGACGCTGTGCGCGATGGCCTGGCCCGTTCAATGGCTGCCGCCGGCGGCGAAAGCCTGGGCATGCTGGTATCCCCGCGTGCAACCTGCGAGGAGCATCGGTTGCTGGCAGATCTTGCCCGTGGCCTGGGTTCGGAGAACCTCGACCATCGCCTGCGCCTGGGCGATCTGCGTCATCCGCGTGCCGGCCTGGCCCACATGGACATTCCCAGTCGCGAGCTGGCGACGCGGGATGCGATATTCCTGGTCGGCGGCAATATCCGCCACGACCAGCCCCTGCTGGGTCACCGTCTGCGCAGCGCATGGCGTCTGAACGATGCGCAGATCATGGACCTCAACCCTGTCGCCTACGACTTCCACTTCGATCTGGCCGAACGGGTCACCGTCGCTCCGCAGTCCATGGTTGATGCCCTGGCCCGGATCTGTCGCGCGGCCCTTGAGCTTGGCGATTTGCAAGCGCCAGACGGTCGCTTGGGTGAGTTGCTGGCCCATGCCGAAGCAGACCAGAGCAGCACGCGCATCGCATCCTTGCTCCGTGCCGGCCAAAACCCGGCGATCGTGCTTGGCGACGGTGCTCTGAATCACACCCGGGGCAGCTGGCTGCGCGAGCTGGCCAGTTGGCTGGCGGCCAGTGTCGATGCCGCCCTGTGTATTCTGCCCGGACCAGCCAACAGCGAAGGTGCCTGGCGCGCCGGCTGCGTGCCAGGGCCACAAGGCCTTGATGCGCAGGCAATGCTCGCGTCGCCGCGAGCGGCCTACCTGCTCTGGGACTTCGAGCCGGACCTGGACCTTGCCGATCCGGCGCTGGCTGCACGGGCGCTGGCCGCGGCCGAGTTCACCGTCGCCGTTGCCAGTGTTCGCTGCCAGTTGCTGGACCGGCACGCCGATGTGCTGCTGCCGCTTGCTGCCCTGCAGGAGACCGACGGCAGCTATCTCAACCTGGACGGCCAGCGCCAGGACTTTCGCGCCGTTGTTCGTCCACCGGGCGAGGCCCGCGCGGGCTGGAAGATTCTGCGGCGCCTGGGCGAGCTGTATCAGCTTCCGGGCTTCGATTTCGTCAATCTCGAGGCGGTCGCCAAGCGCGAGCCGGCGGCAATGCCAACCGATGTTGCCTGGTCGCTTGACCCGGCTGTCAACGATGCAGATCAAGACACGTTGGGACGGATCGGTGATGTGCCCCTGTACGCCGGTGATGGCCTGCAGCGCCGCTCGGCGCCGTTGCAAGCCACCACCCACGCCGATGCGACCATTGTTCGTCTGCATCCGGCCAGCGTCGCCGAGCTTGGCCTGGTCGAGGATGAGCCAGTGCGTATCCGCCAGGGCGAAGCTGCGATTGAGCTGCCCTGGCAGGCCGATGCCCGGATTGCGCCGGGCGCGGTCTGGTTGCCCAGCGCAACGCCCCAGACGCGGCTTCTCGGGCCGGCCTGGGGTGCTGTATCGGTCGAGGCGGCATCATGATCGAGCAACTGCTGACCCTGATCTGGACCGTGACCAAGATCATGATGATTGTCTTGCCGATCACCATCGCGGTGGCTTATTTCACGTTCTTCGAACGCAAGGTGATTGGCTACATGCAGGTGCGGCGCGGGCCCAACCGGGTGGGTCCGATGGGCTTGCTGCAGCCGTTTGCCGACGTGTTCAAGATGCTGTTCAAGGAGATCATCATCCCGACCAACGCCAGTCGCTTCCTGTTTTTGCTGGCACCGGTGCTGGCCCTGGCGCCGGCCCTGACCGCCTGGGCCGTGATTCCGTTCGACGACTGGTTGGTGCTGGCTGATATCGATGCCGGCTTGTTGTTCGTCCTGGCGCTGACCTCCATGGGCGTCTACGGCATTCTGATCGGCGGCTGGGCATCGAACTCGAAATACGCGCTACTCGGCGGTCTGCGCTCGGCAGCCCAGACCGTGTCTTACGAGATTGCCATGGGCTTTGCCCTGGTTGGCGTGGTCGTGCTGTCGGGGACGCTCAACCTCAGCGGCATTGTTCAGGCCCAGTCCGGCAGTGTGCTGTCCTGGTTCTGGCTGCCCCTGCTGCCCTTGTTCGTGATCTATTTCATCTCCGGCGTGGCCGAAACCAACCGCGCCCCGTTCGACGTGGCCGAGGGTGAGTCGGAGATTGTCGCTGGTTTTCACACCGAGTATTCCGGCTCGGCCTTTGCCGTATTCTTCCTCGCCGAATACGCCAACATGATCCTGATATCGGCCCTGGCCGCGCTGCTCTTCCTGGGCGGTTGGCTAAGTCCGTTCCAGGGTTGGCCGGTGTTGGGCGACACCTTCCTTGGCGCAGGCGGAATTCACTGGTTCCTGCTCAAGACCGCCGTGTTCTGTTTCCTGTACCTGTGGTTTCGCGCCACCTTTCCGCGCTATCGTTACGACCAGATCATGCGCCTGGGCTGGAAGGTGTTCATTCCGATCACCATCGTCTGGATCATGGTCGCCGGCGTGTTCCGGGTGCTTGGATGGTACGGAGGATGACCATCATGCAAACCGTCCAACGCTATTTCAAGTCGCTGCTGCTGCTGGAGTTGATGCAGGGACTTGCGCTGACCTTCCGCTACTGGAAGGCGCCCAAGGAAACGCTCAACTACCCGGAAGAGAAAACACCGAAGTCGCCGCGCTTTCGTGGCCTGCACGCGCTGAGACGGTACCCCAACGGCGAAGAGCGCTGCATTGCCTGCAAGCTGTGCGAGGCAGTATGCCCGGCGCTGGCGATCACCATCGATTCGCACCAGCGTGACGATGGCACCCGCCGCACGACGCGTTACGATATCGACCTGTTCAAGTGCATCTACTGCGGGTTCTGCGAGGAGTCCTGCCCGGTCGATTCCATTGTTGAAACGGATATCAGCGAGTATCACTTTGAAAACCGCGGTGAGAATATCGTCACCAAGGAACAGTTGCTGGCCATCGGCGATCGCTATGAAGCGCGCATTGCGGCGGCCCGGCAGCAGGACGCGGCTTATCGCTGAGGAGAGCGCGGGCAGGGTGGGAACAGGGCAGGAAGGGAAGCTTGTCGGCTTCCTGCTGGCCGTGGTCCCGCCTCGATGTCCCGTCCCAAGGAACAGTCAGGCATGCCTATCATTGAAATAATCTTTTACCTGTTCAGCGCGGTGCTGATTGGCTCGGCGTTGAGCGTGGTGACTGTCGGGAACCCCGTGTACGCGGCCCTGTTCCTGGTGCTTTCGTTTTTTTCGGCAGCCTGCATCTGGCTGCTGTTGCAGGCCGAATTCCTGGCCATCGTCCTGGTCCTGGTCTATGTCGGTGCAGTGATGGTGCTGTTCTTGTTCGTGGTCATGATGCTGGATGTCAGTGCCGTCAGGCCGCGCGGCGGTTTTGCCGCCTACTTGCCGGTTGGCCTGCTGGTCATGTTGATCATGGCCGTGCAGATGTTTCTGGTGATCTGGACCCGCGGCCTGGAAACCCAGCCCATGCCCGAGCCACGCCCGGTTGGCTACAGCCATACCAGTGAGATTGGTCGCTTGCTCTACACCGACTATCTGTATGCCTTCGAGATCGCCGCGGTCATTCTTCTGGTAGCCATTATTGCCGCCATTGCACTGACCCATCGGCGTCGTCCCGGCACCAAGGCGCAGGATCCGGGGCAGCAGGTCAAGGTCAGACGCGAAGAACGCGTTCGGCTGGTCAAGATGTCTGCCGACGGCGAGGAGAACTGAGCATGCTCACCCTGGCCCACTTTCTGACCCTGGGCGCGGTGCTGTTCTGCATCGGCGTGGCCGGCATCTTTCTGAACCGCAAGAACGTTCTGATTCTGCTGATGTGCATCGAATTGATGCTGTTGGCGGTGAACATGAATTTCGTTGCCTTTTCGCGCTTTCTCGATAACTACGACGGCCAGGTGTTCGTGTTTTTCATTCTCACCGTGGCGGCCGCCGAGGCCGCGATTGGTCTGGCCATTCTGGTTGTTCTGTTCCGTAATCGAGGTTCCATCGATGTCGAGGACCTGGCGGACCTGAAGGGCTGATGGAGGCAGACATGAAAGCACAGATCGACAGCCGCGCCTGCTTCGGGGAATCTCAAAGCCTGTGACTATCCAAAGCCTTATCCTTCTGATCCCGCTGCTGCCGCTGATCGGTTGCCTGACCGCGGGTCTGTTCGGCGCTCTGATCGGACGAGCCGGGGCGCACTGGGTGACCATCCTGGCGGTAGCGGGGTCATTGCTGCTGTCTTCCTACGTGGCCTGGGAGGTGTTCTACAACGATCTCCCGGTATTGAACTACTCGGTCTACACCTGGGCCGTCACCGATGGCATACGCTTCGAGATCGGTTTTCTCATCGACAGTCTGACTGCCTTGATGATGGTGGTGGTGACCTTCGTGTCGTTGATGGTGCACATCTACACCATCGGTTACATGCACGATGACGACGGCTACCAGCGATTCTTCGCCTACATCAACCTGTTCACCTTTGCCATGCTGATGCTGGTGATGGCGAACAACTTCCTGCAGCTGTTTTTCGGCTGGGAAGCCGTCGGCGTGGTCTCGTACCTGTTGATCGGCTTCTGGTTCAAGAAAGATTCGGCGGTTCGGGCCAATCTCAAGGCCTTCCTCGTCAACCGGGTGGGCGACTTTGGCTTCCTGCTCGGCATTGCCGCAGTGCTGTTCTACATGGGTTCGCTGGACTACGCCGAGGTATTCGCGGCCACGCCTGCCGTCGAGGGCCAGACCATCGCCATCCTCGGCCAGATGGAATGGCAGGTCATGACCTTTATCTGCATTTGCCTGTTCATCGGTGCGATGGGCAAGTCAGCCCAGGTGCCCCTGCATGTCTGGTTACCCGATTCCATGGAAGGCCCGACGCCGATCTCGGCCTTGATTCATGCCGCCACCATGGTCACGGCCGGTATCTTCATGGTGGCCCGGCTGTCACCGATGTTTGAAACCTCGGTGACCGCCTTGAGCTTCATCCTTGTCATCGGCGCGATCACCGCGTTGTTCATGGGCCTGGTCGGGATTGTCCAGAACGATATCAAGCGGGTCATTGCCTATTCCACCTTGTCTCAGCTGGGCTACATGACCGTGGCCCTGGGTGTGTCGGCGTATTCGGCGGCGATCTTCCACCTGATGACCCATGCTTTCTTCAAGGCCCTGCTGTTCCTGGCCGCCGGTTCGGTGATCATGGCCCTGCACCACAAGCAGGACATGCGGCAGATGGGCGGCCTGGCCCGCTACATGCCAATCACCACGGTCACGGCCTGGCTGGGTTCGCTGGCCTTGATCGGGTTTCCGTTCTTTTCCGGCTTCTACTCCAAGGACCTGATCATCGAGGCGGTGAAGCTGGCCGACCGACCCGGCGTGGCTTTCGCTACCTTTGCCGTGTACGCTGGCGTGTTCATTACCGCGCTGTACTCGTTCCGGCTGCTATACCTGGCCTTCCACGGGCCGACACGCATGGATGAAGACACCCGTTCGCACGCCCACGAGTCACCGCTGGTCGTCACCATCCCGCTGATTCTGCTCGCCATCCCGTCGGTGCTGATTGGCTATTTCACGGTCCAGCCCTTGCTGTTCGGAGGCGCCCTGGCCGATGCCATCCATGTGCGCGAAGCGCATGATGTGGTGGCCGCCCTGGCCGACAAGGTGACCAGCCCGTTTGCCTTTGCCCTGCATGGTTTCGTCACCCTGGTGTTCTGGCTGGCCATGCTCGGTGTTGGGCTGGCAACCTACATCTACCTGTTCAATCCGGCGCTGGCCGAGCGTATCAGGCAGCGCCTGGGGCTGGTCTGGACGATTCTTGACCGCAAGTATGGCTTCGATGAGCTCTACCAGCGCGTGTTTGCTGGTGGCGGGCTCAGGATTGCCGACGGCTTGTCACGCGGCGGCGACCGGTTCCTGATTGATGGGGTGATCGTCAATGGCACGGCCAGGCTGGTAGGCAGGCTGGCCGGGGTGGCGCGCCAGATCCAGTCCGGGTTCCTGTTCCACTACGCGTTCGCCATGATCATCGGCCTGGTGGCGATCGTGGCGTCCTTTGTCTTGTTACGTTGATGGAAAGTCTGATGTCTGAATGGCCATTGCTGAGCCTGCTGGTCTGGCTGCCGATCGCTGCCGCGGTCGGTCTTGCCGTCCTGGGTCAGAACCAGCCTGGCCTGGTTCGTCCGCTGGCCCTGGTTGCCACGCTGGTGACCTTCGCCCTGTCGCTGGTGCTGTGGTCGGGCTTCGATGCCGGTACCTCAATGATGCAGTTCGAGGAGCGCCTGGTCTGGATCGCGGCTTTTGACATTCACTACCATCTCGGGGTTGATGGACTGTCCCTGCCGCTGATTCTTCTGACCACGCTGATCGGTGTGCTGATCGTGATTGCCGGTTGGCAGATCGGTGAGCGCCCACATCTGTACCTTGCCGCCTTCCTCCTGCTCCAGGGCTTGATGACCGGCATGTTCGCAGCCCTTGATGCGCTGCTGTTCTACGTGTTTTTCGAAGCCATGCTGGTGCCGATGTTTCTGATCATTGGCATCTGGGGCGGGCCCAACCGGATTTACGCGACGATCAAGTTCTTCCTGTTCACCTTCTTCGGTTCGGTGTTCATGCTGATCGCCCTGATCTGGCTCTACCTGCAGGGTGGCAGTTTCGCGATCCTGGACCTGCACCAGCAGACCATAGACCTGAATGCACAGGTCTGGATTTTCCTGGCTTTCCTGATCGCCTTCGCGGTCAAGGTGCCAATGTGGCCGGTCCACACCTGGTTGCCCGATGCCCACGTCGAGGCGCCAACCGGTGGATCGGTGGTGCTGGCGGCGATCATGCTCAAGATCGGTGGTTATGGCCTGGTCCGGTTTTCCTTGCCCATCGTGCCCGATGCCGCCGCCGCACTGGACTGGCTGGTGATCGGACTGTCGCTGGTCGCCATTGCCTACATCGGCTTTGTCGCCCTGGCCCAGTCCGACATGAAGAAGCTGATTGCCTACAGCTCTATTTCGCACATGGGTTTCGTGACCCTGGGCCTGTTCCTGGCCTTTGCCATTGTCCGCAATACCGGCGAGGTGACCGGTGCTGGCCTGGGAATCAGTGGTGCCATGGTGCAGATGATTTCTCACGGCTTTATCTCGGGTGCCATGTTCCTCGCTGTGGGCGTGCTGTACGACCGGGTGCATAGCCGGGAAATATCGTCGTATGGCGGTGTTGCCAACACCATGCCGTGGTTTGCCATGTTTGCCGTCTTGTTTTTCATGGCCAATGCGGGTTTGCCCGGCACATCCGGATTCGTCGGAGAGTTCATGGTCATCCTGGCTGCCTTTCATGCCAACTTCTGGTTTGCCTTTGTGGCCGGTACCACGCTGCTGTTGGGCGCAGCCTACAGCCTGTGGCTGGTCAAGCGCGTGTTCTACGGCGAGATCGGCAACAGTGCCGTGGCTGCGCTGAAGGATCTGAGCGGTCGGGAGTGGCTCTTGATGGTCACCCTGGCGGTCCTGGTGCTGGGTGTCGGCGTCTGGCCCTGGCCGTTGCTCAACATGATGGAAGTCTCGGTCCAGAACCTGGTCGAGCACATCATGAACAGCAAGCTGCCTGGCTGAACATGAGATACGGATCATGACTATCGCAGAACTGCAACTGGCCCTTCCCGAGATCTTTGTGCTCAGCATGACCTGTGTGGTGTTGCTGGCCGATCTGTTCATCTCCGATGAACGGCGCGGCCTGACCCACCTGCTGGCGGTGCTGACCCTGGTTTTCGCCACCATCCTGACCCTGCGCGTCATGTTGCCGCCAGGTGAAGTGCTGGTAGCGTTTTCCGGCACTTTCGTGCGCGACCGTTTTGGTGATGTGCTCAAGGTGTTCAGTTACATCATCCTGGCCGGCGTCTATGTTTATGCCAAGCACTACCTGCGCCAGTTCAACCTGTTCAAGGGCGAGTTCTACACCCTGACCCTGTTTGCCTTGCTCGGTGTCATGGTCATGATCTCTGCCGGCAACATGATTACGGTCTACCTGGGGCTTGAATTGCTGGCGCTGTCAACCTATGCCCTGGTCGCGCTTGATCGGGACTCTCGTTACGGTTCGGAAGCGGCGATGAAGTATTTCATCCTGGGCTCGCTGGCTTCAGGCATGCTGCTGTATGGGATGAGCCTGATTTACGGTGCAACCGGCTCGCTCGACCTGGCCGCAGTCAGTGCCGCACTGGGCGATGGGGTCGGTGATTCCATGTTGCTGACCTTTGGCCTGGTGTTCGTCGTCATTGGTATTGCCTTCAAGCTGGGTGCCGTGCCATTCCACATGTGGGTGCCCGATGTTTACCACGGGGCACCGCTGGCCATCACCTTGTTCATCAGCTCGGTGCCGAAGCTGGCCGGCCTGGCCCTGGCTATCCGCTTGCTCGACAATGGCCTGATCGGCCTGCACTCGGACTGGCAGGGCATGCTGGTGGTGCTGGCCGCCCTGTCACTGGTGCTGGGCAATGTCATTGCCATTGCCCAGACCAACATCAAGCGCATGCTGGCTTACTCGACCATTTCCCACATGGGCTTTCTGTTGCTCGGTATTCTGGCCGGTACGCCGGAAGGCTATGCAGCAGCGATGTTCTACGCCATTGCCTATGCGATCACGTCAGCCGGGGCTTTTGCGGTGGTGATCATGCTGTCGGTCGACGGTCGCGAAGCCGACCAGATCGAGGATTACAAGGGTCTGGCCCGGCGCAATCCCTGGCAGGCGTTCCTGATGCTGATGATCCTGTTTTCACTGGCCGGCATCCCGGTTTTTCTCGGTTTCTTTGCCAAGTGGCAAGTCATTGCCGCGGCCTTGCAGGCCGGCTTTGTCGGACTGTCCGTGCTGGCCGTGCTCGCTGCCGTGGCCGGCGCTTTTTACTATCTTCGCATCGTCAAGCTGATGTACTTCGACGAGCCCGACCAGGAAGCCCCGATCTCGGCCCCGGTCGACTTCCGCGCCGTGCTGACTGTCAACGGCCTGGCCGTCCTGGGCCTGGGCATCTTCTCAGGTGGCTTGATCAGCCTGTGCGTCAGCGCGTTTAGCTGACCATGAGCGGGTCAGTGCATCCCGATTCGAGCGACAGTGGCTCCGGCATTCTGCTGCTGGACAAGCCCCCTGGGGTGACCTCGAACGCGGCGCTGGGCCGGGCCAAGCGGGTCTTGGGTATTCGCAAGGCCGGCCATACCGGCACTCTCGATCCCATGGCCTCCGGCCTGCTGGCGCTGTGCTTCGGCGAGGCCACCAAGGTGGCCGGATTTTTGCTCGATGCCGACAAGACCTACCTGGCCGAGGCCACCCTGGGTGTCGTTACCGATAGCGAGGACGCCGAGGGCGAGGTGACGGCGCGCCACGCGGTGCCGGATCTCGATATCGAGGATATCGAGACGGTTCTGGAGCGCTTTCGTGGCCCGATTGAACAGGTGCCGCCGATGCATTCGGCCCTGAAGCACAAGGGCCAACGCCTGTACGAACTCGCCCGCCGCGGCGAGCAGGTCGAACGGCCGCCGCGCCCGGTCACCATCCACGAGCTCACCCTGACCAGCTTCGAGTCCCCCCAACTGGGCCTGGCAGTGCGCTGCTCCAAGGGCACCTACATCCGCTCCCTGGTCCGCGACATCGGCCAGGCCCTGGGCTGCGGCGCCCACTTAAGCGCCCTGCGCCGCACCTACAGCGCCCCGTTCCAGCTTGTCGATGCCACCACCCTGGACGAACTCAATACCCTGGACCAGGCCGCCGGCCGAGGCCTGCTACGCCCTGCCGACACGGCACTGTCCCACCTACCCGCCGTAGAACTTGACACCACCCAGGCCACCCGCCTGCGCCAGGGCCAACGCCTGTCCGGCCTCGAGCCCATGCCAGCGGGCCTGATCCGCGCCTACCACCAGCACACCTTCCTCGGCATCACCGAAACCGACGGCCACGGCCGCCTGTCGCCCAAGCGACTGTTTGCTGTCGGCGATTAATCGCCGCCTGCGAAACTCCCTACTAATCCTCCATTCGGTTAGTCGGCACTACAGCCATCGTAGCCCTGCCCAGCACAGGCTGGAGGGATGGTGCGGTTTGCCGAAGGCAAGAAGCGCTATCACGGAAGCCGACTGTGCGTGCGGCCGGGGTCCATGCTGAATCCTTCGCCAGAATCTTGGGAATTCCTCGAAAACAGCCCAACCACCCACCTCCTCGCAACCCTCGCAGCTGGCGGATACCACACGATGCCCCTACCGACACACCCATTCAAATCCTAAACAAGAGCACTAACCGACAACCGCGCACGAACCAAAGAAACTGG
>SLQY01000193.1 GCA_007131235.1 Wenzhouxiangella sp. | reverse complement strand
GGCTCGGCCGGGTTCGACGCAATGGCATCGATCTCGGCCCGGTGCTCGGCCATGCCCTGCTCGATCGCCGGACCGAAGTGCTCGTCGCGAATCTGATCGAACGGCGGCATGCCGTATGGCAACGTGCTTTCTGCCAACAACGGATTGATCTCATCAACGGCGTCGTCGTCAGCCGGCACATCTTCCGAAAGGTCAGGCGTATCAGCAGGATTCGGCAGCGGAGGTGCGGGCGTCTCAGATTCGGTACAGCCAGCAAGCAGAAAGACGGTCGCAAGGACCGTCAGGGTAAGAATGCGAATTTTCATCAATTCACTCAATTGACTATGGATAACTTTGTAATCATAGCACCACACCAGGCGTTAGCGGTTGGGTATACCAAAGACCCGGGAACATGGTCAGAAAGGCCATGTTCCCGGATCAAACCCGGTGCCTCAGTCCGGCATCAATCGCGCGAATCGTAGACAACCTCGCCGCTGCGCGAGAGGGTAAAGGCCATGCTGGTCGAACCGGACGAACCATAGGTCGGGCGCGACAACACTTCCACGACCACGTTGCGATCCTCTGCGATGCAGAAGCCAGCAAAACCAGTGGATTCCGACGAACCGGAGGCTCGCTCCGGGTCATGGTAGCCGCCGACAACAACGCCACCCTGAAAGCCGCCGCCCGGCCGATCCACGTAGGACGTCAAGGCCGACACAAGGTAGCTGGTCGATGCACTGGTCTCGGGCGTAAAGGCAGCCACGTAGAAGCCAGGATCGACAATCGCCGTGTGCGTACTGGTACCCGCTGAAACCGTCTCATCGATTGGCGTGGCAACGACATTGCCACCACTGCGCCGCTCAAGGATCAGCCGACCGGCGGCGCCGACGGTGACTTCAATTTCCACTTCCTGCTGTTCATCCGCAGAGTTAGCAATATTGAAGGCGGAAAAACCGCGCACGGACGCCGTTGCCCGGCCACCAAAGTTCAAGCCGCCCTGCAGCGTGCGTCGACCGGAACCGGTCAGATTCAACTCGGCGCCAAATCGACCAGCCTCTGAACCGGAACCGGCATGTGTGCGCAACACATAGAAGCCGGGGCAGCTCAGATCGGGATCGGTTGCGAGGGAGACCACGGCCGAGGGCTCGTCAGGGAAAGGCTCAATTGGCTCACCGGCGATTACCCAGAAGCCACCACTCATGGAAATAGTGCTGCCGGTCAATGCACCTACCTCGGTGCTCTCCCATTGCCCAAGTGCTCCGGACAAGGTCAGGCCTCCCCCGCCGCTGCCCAGCCCACCGCCAGCTACCAGCCCACCTCGCTTGAGGTCGAGATCGCTGGCCTGCGCCTGCATGCCGGCAAGCAGCAAGCCTGCCCCGAGCCCTGACAGCAGTCGATTGCAGTCAAATCGAGACCATTTCATTGTGAAACCTCCGCCACTTCGATGTCGCCGATCAGAAGGGCTTCGAGATTGGCCAGTCTTTCGGTCGTCTGCTCGCGGACTTGCTTGAGCTCGTCGCGCAAACGGGCCAGTTCCTTGCCTTGCTGATCGATGATGGCTTGCTGCTCACGAACGGCCTGAATGGCCAGCACCGAGAACTGGGCGTAGTTCAGACCGAGGTATTGGTCGTCACTCTCGGAAACCACCAGTTCCGGAAAGATTTGGGCAACGTCTTGGGCCATGAAGCCCAGGCTGCGCCGGCCATCATCGGCAGTGTCGCGGAAGCGATATTGGGTCGGTTCCAGCCGCAGCACCCCGGCAAGTATCCCATTGATTGGCTGGATATCCGTCTTGAGGCGTGCGTCAGAGCTGGTCGAAAACTCTCCTGTGTCTTTGTCAATGCGCGCGCGGAGATTGAAGTTCCCGTTGACGTTGCTGGCATGATAGAAATTCAGATTGCCTGACTGGGTGCCGGTGCCAATTCCCCAGCCATCGTTACCACTGCGGTTTTCGAAGATCGCTGCTATGTGCTGCAGGTTGCCGGAAGCGGGAAAGGCCTTGATGTGCATCCCTGCCTGCGGTGTCGAGGTGCCGATATTGACCCCGGCACGCCCCCTCAGCCTGGTCTCTCCGTGAACATTCAGCCCACTGCTGGGCGGACCCGAGCGAGCGCCCACCGAGACACCACCGTTTGCTGCATACAGGATCGAAGCAGCTGACGAGCCGAAACTGGAAGTCACCTCGAATGGGCGGCTGTCGCTGGACTCAAAAACCGCCGGCGCATTGACTCGGAGTGGACCACCAAGGCGGGTCTCGCCCTGAACCACATTGAGGGCAACATTGCTGATCGGGCCGTCGAAGCCGCCGATGCTGACCTGGTCATTAAGGATGGAGTGACCCTGGACCAGCAGGCCACGGCCCCAGGGTTTGTTCGAGCCACCGACGGTCACGCCGCCGTTGTTCCAAGCAATCAGGTCATTGCCACCATTGTGGCCTTCAACCACCAGGCTGGCTTCATCCTGCTGACCGGATCGACCGCGCAGCTTGAACAAGGCATTCCCCAGGCTGCTTGTGCCTACCCCGACCCGACCGTCGGTGTAGGCAATGCCGCCGCTGATTGAGCTCCAGACACTGTCACCACCTTCGCCGCCGGGGCCGGGCGGACCTGGCGGTCCTTCCGGTCCCGGCGGGCCTTCGTTGCCCTCGAGGGCAAACAGCGCAACCGGGCTGGCACCCACTCGCTGGCGCGGGCTCAAGATCTGCATGTTGCCGTTGCTGTCTTCTATCGTGATCTCCAGCCAAAGCGGCCCTCCATCAAAGGACGATCGATCGAAATCCAGCTCGGTCTGAAACAGGCCATTGCTGAAACTGACCATGCCGAAGCTTTCGTCGATCGGTGAGCCACCGGACTGGCTGGTGAACAGCTCGAACTGCATGAAATGCGAGCCGCTCAGCGGCTCACCGCCATCCTGAATCTCGCCCTGGTAGGTCAGGCTAGCCGCCGACACGGTACCCACCAGGAAAGCGAACAAAAATACAGCTGTGAAAACTCTCATCATGTCCTCCATTTGCGATTGCCTTTGCCCTTCGGCATTTTCACCGAAAGGCGCTTACCCAAAGAAACGCAAAAGTGCCGAGAACGCGACAGGTGCCGCCGGAAGGATGAGAGCGAAGCGTTACTGACCGGCCTGTTGACGACGCCGGCGGAAAAAGTTCTTGAGCAGGTCGGATGCTTCATCCCGGGCGACCCCGCTTTCAAGCTGGCAACGGTGATTCAAACCGGGATGATCGAGTATCTGGAACACGGAACCGGCCGCCCCGGTGTGAGGGTCTGGTGTGGCAAAGACCACGCGCGCAATGCGGGCCTGAATGATCGCGCCCGCACACATGCTGCAGGGCTCAAGGGTGACATACAGGGTCGTGCCCGGCAGGCGGTAGTTGCCAACACGTCGTGCCGCCTGGCGGATTGCCACCATTTCGGCATGAGCGGTAGGATCGGTATCGGTGATCAATCGGTTGCAGCCAGAACCGATGATTTCGCCTCCAAGCACGAGCACGGCACCGACCGGCACCTCGCCGAGCGATTCGGCCTGACGGGCCATCAGCATGGCCGCCATCATCCAGTGAGCATCCTCACTGTCCGGCTCAAACGACTGGGTCGATCGGTCGGACATCCAATCAGCCAGCCCGAATTTCAAGCAAACCGAGCATGAATCGTTCTCCAGCAGCGTCTGATATCAGCTCGACAGGATGCCCGCCTGGAGGCGGATTAATGTCTCGTGCCACCAGCGCCGTGATCAAGCCGTCGGACACCGTGGTTGGCAAACGCTGACCACTTAGCAGCATCACGGCATCGGTTGGAGCGCACTCAATTTGAATCCAAAGCGCCGACTCGCCACCAGGCTGCTCATTGAACGGTACACCTTCCACGGCCTGCTGCGGGCCCCACGCCGCGGGCTGGCAAAAAACAGTCGAGATCCGTCCGTCGTCGAGCGTCGCCATGGCCGTGACTGGATCGACAACCAGAGCGCCCACGGATTGGATCCAGTTCCTGGCGATATCAAGCAGCTCCAACGGGTACTGGCCAGGAGACGAAACAATTCTCTGTGCATCGACTGGGGTCACCGCCGCCGTGATCAGGCCACCTCTGACTGTAGTCGCCAGAGGCACACCATCGAGCACCACGCGAACTGCAGCGCTGGCCTCACCGTCCACTCTGATCCAGAAGGCGCCGCTGCCGTCGCTCTGGGCATTGAAGACCTCTCCCTGATCAGTACGAGACGGCCCCCATCCCTTGACCGTGAGAAAGGAACGATAAACCAGCTCGTCAGCCTCCTCCTGGGTGCCACCGCCAACGGCGACGCTGAGCGCGGCCAGCAGGCACTCCGTCTCGCTCAGCAACCAATCCTGAAACTCGTAAACCCGGCCGGTCGAAAAGTCCACTCTGGCCGACGCCACCAGTGCCTGGCCCAGCGAGTCCGCGCGGGTAACTTGCAGACGCTCGATCAGGGCTTCAGTCAAGTCGTCCTGCGATTGACGGTTCAGACAGTCCTGGCCAAGCGCATGAACCCCGCGCAAGCTGACCGCAACCGCGATCAGCCGGTCGGCAAGGTTGGGATGCGCCAGCGGCGTCTGGAGCACATCGGTCCGGTCCTGGCATGCACTGGTCAGGCCGCCGACACCAACCAGCAGGGCCAGCCCGCTGATTCGAACGAAATCTCTCCGTGTCGTACTCATGGCTGCAGCCGGTACTGGTCGGCCAGGTGGTCAGCCAAGCGGCTGGCCAGCGCACAAATCGTCAACGTCGGGTTGGCGAAACCGGCTGTCGAAAACAGCGAGCTGGAAGCCACGTAGAGATTGTCCCGATCCCATACCCGGCAATTGGGGTCGGTCACGCCGGCATCCGGGGCTGCCGACATCCGCGTCGTACCCATATGATGGTAGCCGATGCCCGGCGTCTGACCTTCCGGCAGCCCTTCCCGCCGCAGCCATTGAAAACGACCGAGGCCAACCTGCCCGACGAAGTGCCGGAAGCGATCAACCAGCCTAAGTGCCCGGCCGAACTCGCCCGGCGGCAAGTGCCAGTGCAGTTGCAGCCGAGGCAAACCAAAGCTGTCCTGCTGATCGACAAGAGTGAGCCGACTGCGAGGATCCGGCATAGGCTCATTGATGAAAATGACATCGTAAGTCATGGCCTCGCCGCCCTGCAGTGCCGAGATGGCCCGATTCGACCAGTAATCTGGCGGCAGAAACTGCTCCGGCCTGGTCGCGGCCAGCCTTATGGAGGCATTGGGCAAAGCCTCATCCTCGAGCAGCCCTTCCGCAGGCTTGAGCATCGGGATGATGGTCTGGCCGTTCCAGTCGAACATGCCGTACCTCAGCCCGTCGGCGGCCAGCAGCCGACCCGGCTGAATGCCGAAATGATCCATGAAGCACGCACCGACCAGCCCGGCCTGGTTGCCGGGCACTTCGGACTGCGCCAACAGAAGACGCGGGACTTCCAACCCACCCATAGCAAGAACAAATTGATTGGCGCGAACACGCGTTTCGGTGCCGCTCGTGGTCACTGCACGCACTTCCCGAATGACCGCCGACGCCTGGATCAATTCGACCACCGTCAGGTCAGTCCAGCAATCCAGGCGGTCACTGGCGGCAATTTCACTTCGATAGCGCTGACCGAAGCGTGTCGGCGGGCTGACCCGAAAGAACGCGTTCTGGAATTCCTGCCCGGCGCTGAGATCAAAAATACGCCCGGTTCCCATCAACCCAAGCTGCTCGATGTCGTAGTCACCCGCCGGAACTTCACACCAGCCGTCGGCATGATCGTACCAGGGCTTTAAATCAGCATGCTTGATTGGCCAGGCCGGCAGCGACTGGCCGGGTCGATCCAGAAAGTCGATCGGGTCCAGTGGCCTTACCCAGCCACCCCAGTGATTCGATGTTCCGCCCAGCCAGCGCAGTCTCGACCCCTGCAGAGGATATGGCCGACCGCTGGAGACGCCGGCGTAGGCATCCTCCCCGGCGCTCGGCCCATCTTTACCACCAGCCTCGATCAGCAAGACTTCGATGCCCCGTCTCGATAGCTCCAGCGCTGTCACGATACCGGCCGGACCGCCGCCAACCACGCAGACTTGTGCCTCCAGAACCTCAGGCAACAGTTCGGTCAGGGCGCTGCGTAACATGGCTGGCTCCTTCGATGGAGCGCGGATAATACCAAGTCGAAAACGCGACATGTGAGGCGGCCTGATCAAAAGCAATCAAAATCGGCGAAAACTGTATCAGCAAAGTTCACCATTCGAGCATTTAGAGAATTTCAGCTAACACCCTTGTGGTCAAGGTCTATAATTCAGAAGGGGGGAACCATAGAATCCAACATCAGGACCAGTCATGCGTAACCTAATGCAAGCCCTCTTCCTGCTGGCTCTCCCCGGGCTCAGCAGCGCCTTGATCAACGCCGATTTCGAGGCCGAAGCCGGCGCCTGGCAGGATCGCCAGGGTCCGCCAGGCTGGGAACTGCGGCTGGGCAGCGAGGACCAGCTTGGCATCGTAGAAGACATCGATTTTGCCCACACAGGGGGCCGCGCATTTTATTTCAGCCGGGTCGAGCGTGGCTTCGGCAGCAGTCGCCTCGAACAGTGCGTCGTGCTGGCCAACCCGTTTGCCCTGCGTCTGTCCGCCCATGTGCTAACCGACGAGCCTCATCCCGAACTAGCGCTCCGCCTGCGCATGGATTTTTACGCTGACGATCAGTGCGACGAAGATTCGGCCAACTCAGACGCCGAGCAGGTTCAGACCGATATCGGCTTGTCGCCAGATCGTGTTCCTGCCGACCAGTGGACCCGACTGGATAGCGAAACGCGCCTCGGCAGTGCCCTGGGGCCCGATGTCAGTTCGGTGCGGTTGAGCATTCGACTGCGCGACCGCAGCGACGGCGGCGACCCGCGAGATCCGTCGCGCACGGTATGGATCGACAGCATAGTGCTCGATGAGGGTGATGTCGTGGTTTTGCCGGCACCACAGCGCCAGGCCCTGCGCGACCTGTATACGGAGCTGGACGGCACCAACTGGCGCCATCAGCTTGGATGGATGGGCGCCGAAGGTACCGAATGTCGCTGGCAGGGCGTGCGCTGCAGCGAAGCAGGCGACAGCGTCACGGGACTTGACCTGTCGGCCAACGGTCTGGTCGGAGAGCTATCGTCATCCATCACCGGCCTCGACGCTCTCGATCCTCGCGGCGGCCTCGACCTGTGTTGGAACGACCTTCTAGTACCAGACGGAATTCAAGACTTTGTTGCCAGCCGACATCTCGGCGGCGACCCGGGATTCTGCCAGGGTATCGATCCCGAACCTCTGCAGCGCGCCATGAGCGGTCACTTCTACCACCCACTGGGTCGCAATGGCGAAGGCATCATGCTGCACATGCTCAGCGAGGGATCGGCTGTCATCTACTGGGCCACCCACAATGACCAGGGCGAGCCGCTGTGGCTGACCGGCACTGCTCGTGGCAGAGATCGCGTTCTGCGCTTCAACGACATCTGGTACACCAGCCGCCCAAATGGCGTCCTGGTTGAACGAGCCGGTCGGGCCAGCCTGGCCTTCGTCAGTGATGATCAACAACCACCCTGCGCGTCGGCCGTTCTGCGCTTCAGCCTGGAAGGTCCGGACTTCGGCGCTGCCAGCGGGCGTGAACTACTGGCGCTTGACACTTTTGGTGGCTGCCAGCGTCCGGACGGGCAGGACCCAGTGATCATGGCCCTTGAGGGGCACTGGTTCGACCCCAGCCAGGGTGGCGAAGGTATCAGCCTGACGCCCTATGGACCCGAGCAGGTCCTGGTCAACTGGTTCAGCTACAACGCCGACGGTGATCAGATCTGGAAGATCGGCGCAGGGGTGCGCGAGGATGACCAGATCGAATTCGGTCGCCTGATCGGCTTTTCCGGCGGCAATTTCAACGACTTCCTGAGCCCCGAGATGCTCACCGTCGTCCCCGGTGGCCTGGCCCGCATGGAACAAAGCGGCGACAACTGGCTGTTCACCTACCGGCCAGATGACGAGTCTTTGCGAGAACTGACACTCTCGCGGGTCGAAGCCGGCCCGGACCTGCTCGCCTCTACCGGGGTGCGTATGGACATCGAGATGGCACCGGAAGATCTTGACCTGCTTTACAGCCGCAGTGTTCAGAGCGATGAACGCCTGCCGGGACGGGTGCGTTTCGACGGTTCGGATGACGTCCAGGAACTGACTGGCCTTCGATTCCGTGGCGGTTCTTCTCGCTTTCTGCCAAAAAAATCCTTCAACGTCCGTTTCGAGCAGTCGCAGGAGCTTTTATTTGGCAGCGACCGCATGAATCTCAATGCCATGTACACCGACCCGACCATGATGCGCGAGCAAATCAGCTTCGAGATGTTTCACAAGCTTGGGGTGCCCGCCTCCCAGACTCGCCACTTCGACCTGTGGATCAACGGCATCTACGAAGGCACCTACATCCACATCCAGCGCGTCGATGAATGGCTGCTGTCCAACAACAACCTGAACCCGGACGGCACTCTGGTGCGAGACCAGTTCCGCGGCAACAGCGACTTGGCGAACTCGGCTTTTGGACAGGACTATGGCAGCCTTGAGCCAGAGGAACGCCTGACGCTGATCGCGAACAACTTCAATTTCCGCGGCGATCCTTCCTGGGCTGAGCTGGACGATTTCATCCAATGGGTGCGAGCCACACCAGCAGGATCAGACTTTGCCATGGGCTTCGAGCAGCGTGTCGATGTCAGCAACTTTATCGACTGGCTGCTGGTCCACTGGCTGATCGGCGATATTGACTCATGGGGCGACGACTACTGGCTCTACCTCGACCATGGCGACCCGGACGCACGCTGGCGCTTTATCCCCTGGGACAAGGATCTGGCCTTTGGCTCTCATTTTCGCGACGGCTTTTTCACCGACAACGATTTCTTTGGCTATGAGTACCCCCTGACGGGCGGCTGGAATAACTTGATGATCGCCAAGGCCCTGGCGACCCCAAGCCTGGCCGAGGTCATCAACCAACGGCTGGTGCAAATAATGGATGAATACTTTTCGCCGTCCTGGTTCGACGAACGTTCCAGGATTCTGGCCGAGCGGCTCGAGGACAGCGTCAGCATTGCGCCCAGCGCCATGGCCTTCCAGCGTCATGACCAGAACCATCATGGCCTGCTTGGCCGCTACCGGGAGCAGGTTGAATCGATCCAGGATTTCATCAGGCTGCGTTATGCCTTCATCGAGCGTCAACTTGCTGGCGAAAACAACCTCATCGAGCAGGCCGAACGCATGATCCCGGCGGGCAGCAGCGGTCTGCAGCTACTGACCGACGACACCGGCTTCAGCCTGGGTGCCATCGAGCTTATTCAACCCCTCGAGCAGGATGCGCTCATCCATCTGCGCGTTGACCCAATGGCCGGCATTACAGGTATTGATCGTGAATGGACCCTGATCATCGATGCACCACTGGAAGACTTCAACCTGTTGCTTTACTACCGCAATGATGTTGAGCAATTCTGGCCCAGCGAAAACTGGTACACGGGCGGACTTGACGCCATCGGACAACAGGACCTGCTCAAGATTTACATTGCCGAACCTGACGCCGGCTGGACCGAGCTGCCCACTCGTGTGAACCCTTACTCGAACAAGGCAGAATCCCGCATGGATCCTCTTATCCCGGGCACCTATCGGCTGCGACTGCTGCTACCGGAACAGGACGATTGATCGCTTGATCAGGCATCACAGCTTGACACATCCAGCCTCGACGCTCGTGGATTTCGTTGGTGTGGCTGGGTAAGAAGGATGCCTGAGAATATCCAGCGCTGGCCTTCATCAACGCAGGGGCCAGCGCTGGAATTCAGAAAGTCAACATTCGAAAAGGTCTTCCGGAAGCCTGCACAAATCGAACAGGAAGGGGCTGGAAGGCAGGCTAATGCTGCCATCGAAGGGCTCCAGGGCAAAAACCGACCAGACAGTGCCGGCGACCACATCTAGCTCGGGATCTGAAAAACCGACATCGATTGCAAAGCGTACCAGATCCTGACCTTCAACCCAGAAATCCACGATAGCTTGACTATTCAAATCAATGTCGTCGAATCCCTCCCCCAGAAAGAGATCGCCAACACCGAGCTCCGCTGCCAGCTGATCCTGCAGGCGCTCAACGGCTTCAATAGTGGTTAGCGCGCGAAATCTCTGCACCTGCCCATCCTGAGCGATCAGAGTGAGTTGAGAATCGCTGGACACAAAACTGGAAAGAATTGCCGAAATTCGGACCATGGAGTTACGGTCCGGTACCAGGCGACTGGCTTCGACCCGGTCTTCGAAACCGGTCAAACGAATGTAGCGCCCAGTCAGTATGGCGTTGCGCAGATCAAACAAGCCGAGCTCTTCAATCTCGAACAAGAATTCATCGAGCGCCTCGGTACCACCCTCGATCCGGTCGATGGCATTGACATCAACGTAGACAAAAATGTGGCCTTGCGCATTGACCAGGAGTTCTCCGGGGAACTCTTCAGTCACATCCAGCAAAGCCGCCATGACGCGCTGGGTGTTGCTGTCAACCTGTGCCAGCGCCTGGACCAGGAAGGAGTCGAGCAAAATTTCCAGATCCCGCTGTTCAATCTCGTAGGCAGTGCGGAAGGCTGAGCGCGAAGCCGGCGCAATATCCATGAACCCCACATGCAACAGGCCCGGCCAGCCAGCAATCCGATTGATCGCACCTGTCAGGGTTGCCAATTCCGGGCTGGCAACGTTGCGCGAATCCAGCAGCGCGACGCCGTCCTGCGTGCTGATGGAAAAGGCCATACCGCTAGAACCGCTCGATCCGTATGTCGGACGGGAAAGGACTTCCATCGAAACATCATAGGGCTGGCCAAGGCAAATGCCAGCAAAACCGGTCGATTGGCTACCGCCGGTGGCCCTGGCCGGATCATGATACCCGCCGAATACCGCCCCACCCTGAAACCCACCGCCAGGACGGTTGGTATAGGAAGTGCGAGCTGAAATGCCATAGCTGACCGAGCTTGTGGCGCTGGTTTCGAAGGAAACCACGTAAAAACCTGGTGGCACGACGGCACCGACGGTAGTAGTACCCGTCGAAATCGCCCGATTGATGTACATCGTATTGCCCTGCGAAGAGCTCCGGCGCTCTAATCGGACGCGTCCGGGACCGCCCACGGTGACGGTCAACTCCACGTTCTGGTTTTCATTGGCGCTGTTGGCGATTGAAAAGGCCGAGAAACCATTGACACCGGCGATGGCGCGACCGCCAAAGTTGATCCCGCCCTGCAAGGTCCTGGAGCCGCTGCCAAGCAGTCGGATTTCGGCACCAAACCGCCCCGGCCGGGAGTTGCTGCCCGGATGCGTCCGCACCACGTAAAAGCCCGGGCAACTCAAACCGGCGGTTGTCGGCAAAAACACCTGCCCCCTGGGCTCATCCGCGGTGCCGCTGATGGCCATAAGTCCTTGTCCAGACTCAGAATGCGCGATCACGCTTTCGAGAACGCCGGACCCGAGTTCGGATGGCAGGGGCAAAACCGCGTTCGGGTCGATGTGCGCGCGCAAACCAACCTGCTGCGATGCATTCTGGTTCAAATCCCAGACCGCCTCGAATGCCTTGTTCTGCGCTGTCAAGACCGTCAACCAGCTGCCAAGAATCAGAAATAAAATCAGTTTTATCAACCGCTTGGGAACAGTCTTTCGCAACATCTCATTGACTCCCTGACAAGGTAAGAATTCGAATAATCTCAAGATCTAATATACGCCAGAGTATGGCCTGCTGTCCATACGAGCAGGGGCACCCAGCCGGCCAGAAATCGCAGGCGCCCTATTCGTTCCGCAGCGCCTGAATAGGATCAAGCCTCAGAATGAGCCAGGCCGGCTGTAGGGTGCACAGCACCGCGAGAAAAAGCGAAAGCAACAAGGCTTGCAGGAACACCATGGGTTGCAAACCGGACAACACCCACCAACCCATGCCTTCAGGATTGATCTGGCTGACCAGGAAAAGAAAGCCGTATCCCATCAGTCCGCCCGCAACGGCACCCAACAAGCAGATCAGCAAGGCCTCGGCCATTAGCGTACGCATGACTTCCAACCTTGACCAGCCAATCGCCATCAGCACGCCAATTTCGCGGATTCGCTCAGTCAGTGACATGACCAGCGTATTGCTGACAAAGATTCCACCGGCTAGCAAAGCAAGCAGCGAAATCACCAGTGCAGATACCTGGCCCAGACGGGTCAACAGCAGCTGGCTGTTAAGCGTGCCCGCAGGCATGGCTTCCAGCGATGGAAAGGCATCGTTGATCAGGCGTGCGGTCTCTGCCTGATCCGATCCCTCGGCAAGGCGCAGAAATACCATACTTACCGCGTCCGGTCGCCGAGACATTGCCTGCGCGGCGGGTAATGGCATCACAACCGAGCCGTTGAGTAACTGGAACTCGCTGGCAAACACGCCGCTGATTCGGTAATGGTGGGAATCGCGCAGCATCAGACGCTGCCCTACCTGATAGCCCTGTTGCTGAACGGCATGACCGATCAGAATTTCATCCGTGCCAGACGACGGCAGCGCGCCGCTGACCATCCGAAGCTGGCCCGATACCGCGTCAAGTGAAGACACGCCGATGACGACCAGATAGGGATTCCAGGTAGTACGAACCGGGAAAAACAGCAACTCGACACTATCATCAACACCGGGCAGAACCGAGAGTGCAGCGATCTGCGCCGGGTCTATTCGGGAAGTGATCGGCGTGGCCGACTCACGAGACTGAACGAACACATCGATCATGGCCGAACGGCTCAGCTCATCGAGCTGATAGCGAAAGCTGTTGCTCATGCCGGTCAAGGCAACAAACAAGGCCATTCCCACAGCCACACCCAGCACGGTCATCACTGTGCGCAATGCATTTCGGACCAGGTTGTGCAGGGCCAAGGGCACTACTCGCTGCGCCCCACATTGCCACCAGCAGCCAGCTGCAGGCGTCCGTCACTCATCCGGTAGCAATTCTGGGTCAGGCTCGCGATCGCCGCATTATGCGTCGCAATCAGAACCGTTGCCTCGCGCTGCCGGGCATGGTCAAGCAAAAATTGTACAACTTGCTCACCGGTGACGCTGTCCAGGCTGCCAGTAGGCTCATCAGCTAGTATCAGGGCCGGCTCATTGACCAGGGCACGAGCAATCGCGGCCCGCTGTCGCTCACCGCCCGACACATCCCCGGGACGAAAGTCTGCGCGGGCGCTCAGCCCCATCTCCTCCAACAACGCCGATGCTCGACGGTAGCGCTCTTTGCGCTTGAGACGAATGGGCAACAGGGGCAATGCCACATTTTCCAGCAGACTCAGCGCGGGAATCAGGTGGTGGAACTGGAACACGAAGCCCACAAACTTTCGACGATAAAGGTGGAAGGGTCTGAAATCATCCAGCAAGCGACCGTCGACCCTGATCTCACCGCTATCGTAACGGTCAAGGGCACCCAGCAGGTTCAGCAAGGTGCTCTTGCCACACCCCGACGGTCCCATCAGGGCCGCCTGTTCGCCACGTTCAAGCTTCAAGCTGACTCCACGCAAAGCCTGGACGCGGCCGCGTTCGTAAGTCTTTACCAGCTCATCGCAGTTGATCATCAGGATTCGGAATCCAAACCGGAATGCACCGGTTCAGCTGCTCGCAAGCCGAGACGATTAGCCAGACGACTGTTGAGAACCAGGTCCAGATGACCTGGGCCCAGCAGGTCCATCAGTGCGAACAGTGCCTGCCGGCGCAGCGCTGTGGCGGCCAGCTGATATTCATCGCCAAAATCGGCTTCAGAAACCCGAGTCTCGCTGAGCAACTGGCGCTGTTCATGTTCCAGCGCACGCAGAATCACGACAAACTGCTCGGCTTCCAGCGGATCGAGTCGCAACATGACAACCAGCTCGGACAGCGCCTGGTCGCGAAGCGCGTGACGACGTTCCTGCAGGTTTTGCTGAATCTCGGCCAGCCGCGGTGCCGGCTTCAGCAAGCCTGGCATCTGACGGACACGTTCGTATTGATAGCGCAACTCTGCCACTCGAATTTCGCAGGCATCCTCGATTTCAGCAAAGGCCTGCTGCAAAGCAGCGAGCTCCTCTTGCAATGAATTGCGCTGACCACGTTCAATGAAAAACAGCACGCAAGCAGAGGCTGCCAGCAACAGGGTCAACCAGGTAAAAAGTTTCATCATCCTTGACCTGGAATCGAAAATCCGGACACGGACAGGCAATCTTCAATCATCAAGCGGCTGCAAGGCAATAGGCACGCCGGAACGATACCCGTCCAGACAGCAGACGGCAAGCACTCAGCGCTTCTGCCACCCGACTGAAGTATCTCACGTGCTAGGCTATATCCCAAACCATGGATAAGACCGTCATCATGAATCGACTGCCTGTGCCGGTGGTTTCCTTTGCCCTGCTAGCGCTTTCTTTTTCCGGCACTGCCGCCGACGATACGATCGCACTGGACGGTCAGATGGCCGGCGCCTACAGCGGTAGCAGTTTCGAGGGCGGTCATCGCTGCGCCCACGATGGCAGCCGGGTCTGGTGCTGGGGCAGCAACACTGCCGGGCAGCTCGGTCTCGGACATACGGCCGATACCTCGCTGGCAACCGTGGTCTCCGGGCTTCAGGGCGCAACCACACGATTCCGGCCGGGCATAGCCGGCCTGGCCCTGGGCGGCCGGCACAGCTGTGCAGTCAAGGATCAACGCGTCAATTGCTGGGGCTCCAACCACTCCGGGCAGCTTGGTACTGGTGACCTGGTAGATCGCCTGGACCCGACCCTGATCGCGCTGCCGCCGCTGGACTCCGAAGACTTCGCAAGCAATATTGTCAGCGTCGGCGCAGGGCTTGCGCACAGCTGCGCGCAGGCCTCGGGCGGTGCGAGCTGGTGCTGGGGAGACAATCAGCACGGCCAGACTGGCAGCGACCCGGCGATTGCCGCCAGGAACCCGGTGCCTGTTTTTGCTGCGACCATGGGCGAGGTGGACCATTGGGCGCTGGGGGATGCCTTCAGCTGCCACCTCTCCCGAGGTGAGGTCTGGTGCTGGGGTTCGAACAGCCATGGTCAACTAGGCAACGGCACGCTGCAGTCGCGCCACGAACCGGCCCGGGTTGTTGGTCTGCCTGACACGATCACCATGCTCAGGGCCGGACCACGTCACCTATGCGCCAGTGATGGTCATGAGGTCTACTGCTGGGGTGCCAACGAACGCGCCCAGGCCGGCATCGCCAGCAGCTCAGGCAATGAACGTGTGACCACGCCCGTAGCGATTGCAGGCCTCGCCGGAGAGGTTGTTGACCTGGCACTGAGTCAGAATCGCAGCTGTGCAGCCACGAATACGGAAGTCTGGTGCTGGGGTGCAGCCTGGCTTGGCGGAGCCGGTCAGCCGGATGAGCCCGTGGCCACCCTTTCCTGGCAAGCCGATAGCCTCATCACCGCCCTACCGGACCAGGAGTGCGCGCTGGCCGCTCAGAGATTGGTCTGCATCAACGGCAGCGGACAGGGCCAATGGGCATCACCGCGCGGTGCACACCGGGTCGCCGACCTGCCGCTGCTGACACCAGATGCGTCCGACCAGCCGCGTCTGATTGCTGGTGAGGCCAATGCCTGTATTGTGTTCGAGCACGGTGATGCCTACTGCTGGGGCAACAACAGCTTCGGACAGCTGGCTCAGTCAGATACCGACCCACGCGACAGCGCGGTGTTGCTGCCCTTGCCCGGGGGAGCTTTGCCGCGTGAGATCGGCATCGGCAGCCACCATGCCTGCGCCACCAGCGACTTGGGCCTGTACTGCTGGGGCTCCAACTTTTTCAACGCGCTGGGCCGGGACGATGTTCCAGAAAGCGCCGCGCCGCTGGCCGCTTCGATCGGCATCTCGCCGGATAGCCGCCTGGTTGCCGGCTTCGGCTTTACCTGCCTGTGGGAGCCGGGAACGAGTGAGGCGCTACGATGCTGGGGCCGTGTCGCGCCGGGCATGTCGGAGTTTGCACCCGAAGGACAAAGCACCGTTGCCGCGCCTTTCGACATTCCCGCGCCTGGTCAGCTGGAGATGGTCCAGGCAGGCCGTGAGCATTTGTGCATGCTGGTCGAGACAGACAGCGGCGTGCGCGATGTCCATTGCCTGGGCGACATCCGGACCAGCAGCGATTACTTCGACACACCAGCACCCTTGCGTTACGCATTGCGACGCGTAGAGACCGGCCTGGACTCGGTGCAGTCCATCCAGGTAGCGGCCTTCAGCCATTGCGCGCTTGGCCAGTCTGGAATCAGCTGCTGGGGCATGGATCATGCCAGCAGCACGGGTATGCGCGGCAACCGGCAGCCCCCGGCTCCCGTCCAGTTTCCGGAAGCCATCGACCCGGCTGGCGACGGCTTGCGTTTCGCCGTCGGCGGTCGTCATGTGTGTGCCGCTGACGGCGGCCAAAACCGCTGCATAGGGCTACCCCAGCCACTGTCCTGCAACCATGCAGTCGCGATGGGTGAAATCGGCCCCGGCAGCGGCTTCGTCGGCTGTGTGGAAGAAGAGTCCAGACTGACAGCAGGCGAGCGCGACTGGATGGCTCTGGCCGGTCTGCCTGCCAGCCCTGCCCGCGAGCTGGTATCGGGTAACGAATACAGCTGTTCGATTCAGGGCGCGCATGTCTATTGCTGGGGCTGGAGTGCTGCCGTCACCGCCGCGCGCGGGCTTGAAGTCGGTCAGCCACGTCCGGTACTTCGCCGGGCTTCAATCGAACCGGCGGCAACTGCAGCGATAACGCTGGATTTCGACAAGGCCTGTCCGGCCTTCATTCTCGCCAGCACCCGGCTACTGGACCCGCTGGACTCGGACTCGGCCGGCAATTGGGGCATGGAAATGCTGCTGCGCGATGGCGATACCCGCCTCCACGGCGGGCTCAATTTTGGTGGCTTCGCCCGCCTTGAGAACTCGGGTTACGCGGCTTTCCGAATCGACAACGGCGGCCTGGGACCGCAACGGGTGCGGATCGAGGCAGAGGGCAATGGCGATCAATTCATTTTTGAAGTCAGCAGCGCGGCACCTGTTGGCAGCCCGCAGGAAACGGTATTCAGCGAAATGATCACCCTTGACGAGTCACTGTCTCCCATCGAGATTGAGCTTGACGAAGGCTTCCACGTGATTCGCTTCAGATCGCTGTTTTCGGAAAATCCTGCCTTGTTCCTTGTCCGAGCCAATACTACAAGGCTGGACGG
>SLQY01000084.1 GCA_007131235.1 Wenzhouxiangella sp. | reverse complement strand
GCCGATGTCGTGCGCGTATCCGAAGCGCTGTTCGAGGCCGGCTGTGCCGAAATATCCCTGGGCGACACGATCGGCGTGGGAACCCCATTGAAAGCCCGCGAGATGTTTCAGGCCGTTGCCGAGTCCATTCCGGTGGACGCCCTGGCCGTGCATTTCCACGACACCTACGGCCAGGCCCTGGCCAATATCCTCACTTGCATGGAGCTGGGTGTGCGCGTGGTCGACAGCTCCGTGGCCGGCCTCGGCGGCTGCCCGTATGCGCGCGGCGCGACGGGCAACGTGGCCACGGAAGATGTGGTCTACCTGCTCGACGGCATGGGCATGGAACACGGCATCGACCTGATCGCCATGGCCCAGGTCGGCGACTGGATAGCCGGCGAACTCGGCCGCCCCCGCTCCCGCACGGGCCAGGCCATCCTCAAACGCAACTGAAAACTGGCTAACCGCGAAGACGCAAAGTCAAAAAACACTGGAACCACCGAACGCACCGAAGACACCGAATGAGATGACTCAAAGCACGACCCAGTTGCCCGAATTGATGCACGAAGATTTGACAGGCGCCATTCGGCAAACCGCCTTCGAGGTTCATCGATATTTTGGCAATGGCTTTCTGGAAAAGATTTATGAAGGTGCGCTTGAGAATCGATTGCGAAAGAAGGGGCATTCCGTGGCTCGGCAAGTCCCGCTCGAGGTTACCGATGAAGATGGAACGGCGGTCGGACATTACAACGTCGATCTTCTAGTCGACGACGTTGTTCTGCTAGAGGTCAAGGCAGTCCGCCAATTGGTTTCGGAACATCATGCTCAAATTCTGAATTATCTGAAAGCCACTGGAATTCGTGTTGGCATGCTGATCAATTTTGGCGCCACACGAATTCAGATCAAACGATTCACTGTATGAAAGTCAATTCGGTGTCTTCGGTGATTTCGGTGGTTCATGGTTTTGAAATCAGGAGAGAACAATGGAAATGAACAGTATCAAGGCAGTGGTGACTGGTGGGGTGTCGGGGTTGGGGTTGGCGGTGGCCAGGCGCTTCGTCGCTGATGGTGGCCAGGTGGCTTTGCTGGATGTGAACGAGGACAAGGCCGTTGAGGCGGTTGCCGAGCTGGGTGAGGACAAGACCCGGTTCTTTCGGCTGGATGTCACCAGCGAAGCCGATGTGGTCGAGGTACTGGGCAAGGCCCGCGACTGGATGGGTGGATTGTCGGTAGCGGTCAATTGCGCCGGTATTCTCGGTGCCGGGCGGGTACTTGGTCGCGAGGGCCCGATGCCGCTGGATCGGTTCAGCCAGACGGTCATGGTCAACCTGGTCGGCAGCTTCAACGTGGCCAAGGCCGCGGCAGACTTGATGCAGCACAATGACCCGAACGATGACAACGAGCGCGGCGTGATCATCAACACCGCGTCGGTAGCCGCCTACGAAGGACAGATCGGTCAGGCCGCCTACTCGGCATCCAAGGCCGGCCTGGTCGGCATGACCCTGCCGATGGCGCGTGAATTCACCCGCATTGGCGTGCGCGTCATGACCATCGCACCGGGCATTTTCCATACCCCGATGATGGATGTCATGCCCGAAGCCGTCCAGCAGGCCCTGGGCGATTCCATTCCCTTTCCCAAGCGCCTCGGCCGGCCGGATGAGTTTGCCGACTTGGCCGCGCATATCGTTCAGAACTGCTACCTTAACGGCACGACCCTGCGCCTTGACGGCGCGGTACGACTGGAGCCCAAGTAATGGATACATTTGCCGCCATTGAAGAACACGTCAAGCATCGCTACGCCGTGGTTCACGATGAACCCTTCATGCTCGGCCTGGAAGTGCCGGTCGGCAAGTCCGGCCGTCGCCAGAGTGTTTTTCTGGCCGAGCTCAAAAGCCCGGACGGCAAGCGCTTCCTGCGCGTGGAGACCACGGTTGCGCCGCTGGCCAGCCACGACCCGGAAAAATGTCTGAGGGTCAACCTGATGCTGCGCACCGGCTACCTGGCCGTGGGTGACCTGGAAGGTGTCGCCTTTCTGAAACTCTGCGAAAACATGCTCTACGGCAACCTGACCGTGGACGCCGTGGACTACATGATTCATCATATCGCCGAGCTCGGAGACAAGATCGAGATGACCTTGAACAAGGGCGGGGACTGGTTTTGATTGAAGGCGCAAAGCGCTGAGGGTTGAGAGGGAGCAAAAAAGAGGGAAGATCGTAAAGACACAAGCGAGCCGGAACTGGTAGTCTTTTCCGGAGGGAGTCGTTTGGTTTAGCAGAAGGAGAAAAACGTGGAAGCTTTTCAGGAATGGTTGAGCAGCCTTGAGATGGCTGATGTGCTGGCTGTCGCCTGGCAGGTGCTGGGTGCGCTGCTGATTTTCATTGTTGGCCGCTGGATCGCGCGCGCCATCATCCGACTGATGCGCACGACGATGAAGAAGCGCTCGGTCGACGATCTCATCATCAATTTCCTTGGCAACATCGTCTACGTGGTGCTGCTGCTGTCGGTGGGGTTGATTGCCGTCGGCTACCTTGGCGTACAAGTCACCCCGCTGATTGCCGTCCTTGGTGGCGCCGCCCTGGCCGTTGGCCTGGCCCTGCAAAGCTCGCTGAGCAATTTTGCATCAGGCCTGATGATCGTTGGTTTCAGACCCTTTACCCGGGGCCACTTCGTCGAAGCCGGAGGCGTATCGGGCACGGTACAAAAAGTCGGTATTTTTCAGACCGAGCTGAAGACCCCGGATAACCGCCACGTGATCGTGCCCAACAGCGCCATCACCTCCAGCCCGATCACCAATTACTCGGCCTACGAGACCCGGCGAGTGGACCTGGTGATTGGCGTCGACTACGGTGATGACCTGAAAGTGGCACGCGCCACCATCGAACGGGTGCTGTCTGAGCATGACAAGGTCCTGGATGACCCGGCACCGACCATCATGGTGCTCGACCTGGGCGATTCCAGCGTGGACTTCGCGGTCCGCCCCTGGGTAGATGCCTCGGACTTCTGGCCGGTGCGCGGCGAGCTGCTGCAACTGCTGAAAGAAGAGCTGGAAAAATCCGGCTGCTCCATTCCCTTCCCCCAGCGCGACGTTCACGTGCACGAACAGAGCAAGGCGGCCTGACCGAAAGGATGCCCCGGCCCGGTCGCTGCACCGGGCCGGGCTCAGTCGTCGCTGCGGTAGTTCTTGATGATGTAGCCGCCTGATTTCTCATCGTGCTGCAGCTCGACCAGGCCCTGCTTTTCGGCCTCCTGCAGCAGGTGGTTGAAGCTCTTGAAGCCGTGGTAGGACTCGCTGAAGCCAGGCTTGCGCCGCTTCAACGCCTGCTTGACCATGGAACCCCAGACCTTTTCTTCGGCATCGCGGTCGCCAAATAGCGCGTCGGTCGTCTCCAGGACCAGGTCAAACGCTTCCTGGGACTTGTCGTCGTTGACCTTGGTGGCCGTCTTCTTGGTTTTCTTGCGCGTGGTCTTCTTGCCTCGGTTCTCGGCTTTGTTTTTCTGATTCCGGATCAGGTCATCGTAGAAGATGAACTCATCGCAATTGGACATCAGCAAGTCAGAGGTCGAACTCTTGACTCCAACGCCGATCACCGTCTTGTTGTTTTCGCGCAGCTTGGAAACCAGTGGCGAGAAGTCCGAGTCGCCGGAAATCACGACGAAGGTGTCGACATGACCCTTGGTGTAGCACAGGTCCAGGGCATCGACGACCATGCGGATATCGGCAGAATTCTTGCCCGACTGGCGCACGTGAGGAATATCGATCAGCTCGAAGGCTGCCTCGTGCATCGCCGCCTTGAACTCGCGATACCGTCCCCAGTCGCAGTAGGCCTTGCGAACCACGATGTTGCCCTTCAGCAACAGACGCTCCAGCACTTTCTGGATATCGAAGGCCTCGTAGCGTGCATCGCGCACGCCCAGCGCCACGTTTTCAAAATCGCAGAATACGGCCAGGTTTCGCGTCGGGTGAGTTGCCATGGAAATACTCGATTGGGGTAATGGATTCCGGCAGAGATTACCGCAGACGGGCCGGCAAGGTCGGATTGATTGGCTAGCTTGTGATAACTATACTTGGTTCAAGCTTTATTTGGTTGCGCGTTGCATGAACAGAACCCTTTTGATCCTCCTGCTTCTCCTGCTCTCCCCCACTGCCATGGCCGCTGAACTCAACGGCGATGCCAATGCCCGCTTCGATCAGATTCAGCGCGCCCTGGACGGCGACAGGGGGGCCATCGAGGAGCTGGCAACTGTGCCGGAGGAGAAGGCTTTTTTCCATTTCGTGCGCGGTGCCGCACTGGCCCGCCTGGAGCAGGTAGACGAAGCCTCGTCAGCCTTCCAGCGCGCCATTCGCCTGGGCGACGACCTGGCCATCCTGGCCCTGGCCGAGATGCTGACAAGCGCTGGGCGCCTCGTTGACGCGTACGCCTGGGCCCAGGTCTGGGTACAGAGCCATTTCACAGTAGCCGAGATTCGGCAGGGCGAGGCCAACAGAGACCCCGGCATGGCGATCCTGCGCCAGACGCTGAGCCAGCTGGATGAGGCCGACATCGAGCAAGCCGAACTCCATGCCGGCCAGGTGCTCAATGACTGGCTACCCCAGTTCGAAAAGCAGCCCACGAGCTGCATCCAGCCCGTGCGGACCTGCCCGGGCTGGAGCCTGGCCCATCGTCGCAACCCGGTCTTCCCCCACCAGATGGGCATGCAGCGCGAGGAAGGCTGGACACGCCACGCCTTGTTGATCGATGCCCAGGGACGAGTGGCCGACGTGTTGACGGTGCACAGCACCCACGCCCCTGCCCGTCGCAACGCCGAGCGTGCGCTGCGCCGCTGGCGTTTCGAATCCAGTGCCGACCAGCCCGAACCCACTCTCTTTCAGCAGACCGTGCTGTTCAGTTTGCGATAGAGGTCGGACCTTGCTGAGCGTTGGGCCTGGCGACGCTATCG
>SLQY01000088.1 GCA_007131235.1 Wenzhouxiangella sp. | reverse complement strand
GCGATGGAGTTTCTGCTCGGCACCGTATCGATCATCGTGGGCGGTTCGGACGGCAGCGTGGCCCAGTACTTCCTTGTGCGTGACGAGGACAATGTCAACCGGATTACCCGGGTGCGCGAATTCCGCCAGCATTCGGCGCCGATTACCACCATCTTTCCGGAGTTCTCGCGCAAGGGGTTCGTGGTTGGCGACGCTGCCGGTCATCTCGGTCTCCACTATGGCACCTCGGCCAGCACCTTGTTCATCAAGCAGGTGTCCGACAACCCGATTGCCAACGTCGCTTTAGCGCCGCGCAACAATGGTTTGATCTGGACTGATGGTACCGGCCAGATTCACTATGCCAGCCTCTGGAACCAGCATCCGGAATCCTCGTTTACTGCGCTCTGGAACCGGGTCTGGTACGAGGGTCGCAGTCAGCCTGAATATGTCTGGCAGTCCTCATCGGCCACCGATGAGTTCGAGCCCAAGTTCTCGCTCGTGCCCTTGTCCGTCGGCACGCTCAAGGCCGCGTTTTATGCCATGTTGTTCGCAATGCCGCTGGCCATTTTCGGGGCAATTTACACCGCTTACTTCATGAGTCCGAAAATGCGTGGCCTGGTCAAGCCGACCATCGAGGTCATGGAGGCCTTGCCGACGGTCATTCTGGGTTTTCTGGCCGGACTGTGGTTGGCGCCGTTTGTTGAAAGCCATCTGCCGGCCGTGTTCAGCATTTTGATTGTCCTTCCGGCGCTGATGCTGCTGACCGCCTGGCTATGGTCGATTGCGCCCAAGGCTCTGCGTTTTCTCGTGCCACCGGGCTGGGAAGCGGCCATCCTGATTCCGGTAATCCTGTTTGGCGGCTGGGTCTGCGTCACCCTTAGCCCGCTGGTCGAGATCTGGTTTTTCGGTGGTTCCATGCGCCAGTGGTTTACCGATGTCGGTATTACCTACGACCAGCGCAATGCCCTGGTGGTTGGCGTTGCCATGGGCTTTGCGGTGATTCCAACCATCTTCTCGATTGCCGAGGACGCCGTTTTCAATGTGCCCAAGCACTTGACCCAGGGTTCCCTCGCGCTGGGTGCCACGCCCTGGCAGACCGTTATCGGCGTGGTGTTGTTGACTGCCAGCCCCGGTATCTTTTCGGCGGTCATGATCGGCTTTGGTCGCGCCGTTGGTGAAACCATGATCGTACTCATGGCCACCGGCAATTCGCCGGTCGTGAATTTCAATATCTTCGAAGGCATGCGCACGCTCTCGGCCAATATTGCCGTGGAAATGCCCGAGGCTGCCGTCGGCGGAACGCACTACCGGCTGTTGTTCCTTGCTGCCCTGGTGCTGTTTGGCTTCACCTTCATTCTCAATACCATCGCCGAAGTCGTCCGCCAGCGACTGCGGACGAAGTATTCGTCTCTTTAATGATCGGGAGCTATCAACGATGAGTCCTTGTTCCTCTTCCTTCTCCCGTTTACCCGTCTTCTCGCTTGCCGGAGGCAAGCCATGAAAAAGTGGTTCAAGTCTGGTGACCCCTGGATCTGGCTGATTGGTGGCGCGGTCAGCATCAGCCTGATCATGGTGGTTGGTTTGCTGCTGTTGATTGCAGTCCGTGGTCTGGGCCATTTCTGGCAGCCGCCGATTGTCGAGACGACTTTCAGTCAGAACGGCGAAGTGCAGGAAATTCTGGGCGTGGTGAGAACCGTTGAGACGGTGACCGCCCAGGCCGTGCGTGAGGCTGGCTTCAACGTCCCCGAAGAACAGGAACTGGTGACTCGCTACCTGTTCCATCTTGGCAACCGGGATTTGACGGGGCGGGATTTCCAGTGGTTTATCGGTGACTTTCTCGATGAGTTCCGTCACCCCGAAAATGCCATCATGCTGGAGCGCCGCGAGTGGGGCAATTTCTTCGGTTACCTGGTTGCGGTCAGGGAAGGCAATGAGGTGGTTGCCGAAGGTGAGGAAGCTTTCAGGGCGCTGAACCAACGCTTGGTGCGCAGCAGCGAACTGGTTCGTGCCACGGTGCGCATGGAGCGCTATGACATTGGCGCCCTCAATCGGGGCATCGAGCGCGAGCGCCTGGCGCAGCGCCGGGTGGAGCTTGACGATCGTATTGCAGATGCCGAAAGGGCTCAGCTCATCGCCCAGTCCGAGGCGGAAGTCGCGCGCTTGAACGCCGAGTACCAGGTGCTGCTGGCTGAACTCAACGAGCTGCGCGCCAGCGCGCGGCGAGATAGCCTGGTGGCACGCACCAGCGATGGACGCGAGGTTACCATCAACCTCGGTGACGTGGTGCGCGCGACCCAGGCCAATACCATGAGTCTGCCGCAGAAGATGCGCGAATACGCCTCCCGGTTCTGGGCTTTCATGAGCGGCTATCCGCGTGAGGCCAATACCGAAGGCGGCATTTTTCCAGCCATTTTCGGTACGGTCATGATGGTGTTCATCATGTCCATCGTGGTCACGCCGTTCGGGGTGCTGGCGGCCATTTACCTGCGTGAGTATGCCAAGCAGGGGCCCGTGACCAGGGTGGTTCGAATTTCGGTCAACAACCTGGCGGGTGTGCCGTCCATCGTGTTCGGCGTGTTCGGGCTGGGTTTCTTTGTCTACTTTCTGGGCGGCAATATCGACCAGCTGTTCTTTCCGGAGCTATTGCCGGCACCAACCTTCGGTGCGCCGGGTCTGATCTGGGCCTCGTTGACCCTGGCCCTGCTGACCCTGCCGGTGGTGATCGTGTCGACCGAGGAAGGATTGACTCGAATCCCGAAAGCCATGCGCGAAGGCTCGCTGGCACTGGGTGCCACCAAGGCAGAGACCTTGTGGAAGATAATCGTGCCAGTCAGCACGCCGGCGATGATGACCGGGCTGATCCTGGCCGTTGCTCGTGCGGCTGGAGAAGTCGCCCCGCTGATGCTGGTGGGTGTGGTCAAGCTGGCACCAAATCTGCCGGTGGACGGACAGTTTCCCTTTGTCCACCTGGAACGTCGAATCATGCACCTGGGCTTTCACATCTATGATGTTGGATTCCAGAGCCCGAACGCCGAGGCTGCCAGGCCACTGGTGTACGCCACCGCGCTGGTCCTGGTGCTGTTGATCCTGGTGTTGAATCTGACCGCGATCGCAGTGCGTAACCGCCTGCGCGAACGTTACAAGAGCGAGAGTGATTAACAATGACGAATGTGCGTCCCAGGACCGAACTCTCATTAGTGAAAGGCCAAGGTAGGACATCATGAACACTGGTAACCAGGGCGGGACATCGGTTTCGCCGAAAATTCAGGCTGGACTTCCCAAGGGAAGCCACCGGAAAGAGCTGAATCTGCGCCACGAGGAAGTCTCGATGGAAGTGCGCGGGCTGAACCTGTATTACGGGTCGGAGCCGGCGTTGAAGAACATCAGCATGGTCATCCCGAAGCAACGGGTAACCGCGTTCATCGGTCCATCGGGTTGCGGTAAATCGACGCTTCTGCGCTGTTTCAATCGGATGAATGATCTGATCGATATCTGCCGGATCGAAGGCGAAATTCGTATCGATGAGCAGGATATCTACCATCCGTCGGTAGATGTGCCGGAACTGCGGCGCAAGGTGGGCATGGTATTCCAGAAGCCCAATCCATTTCCAAAGTCCATCTACGAAAACATCGCCTATGGATTGCGCTTGCAGGGAGTTAAAAACCGACGCAAGCTCGACGAGGTGGTAGAAAACTCATTGCGTCGAGCAGCGCTTTGGGACGAGGTCAAGGATCGGCTCAACGATAATGCGTTCGGCCTGTCCGGTGGTCAGCAGCAGCGTCTGGTGATCGCTCGCGCCATTGCCATTGAGCCCGAGGTAATCCTGCTTGATGAACCGTGTTCGGCCCTGGACCCGATCTCCACGGCCAAGGTCGAGGAGTTGATTATCGATCTGAAGGAAACTTACACGATCGTCATCGTTACTCACAACATGCAGCAGGCCGCACGCGTGTCTGACTTCACGGCCTACATGTACCTGGGCGAGTTGATCGAGTACGACGATACGGCCAAGTTGTTTACCAACCCGGCGAAAAAGGCAACGGAAGATTACATTACCGGCCGTTACGGCTGAAACCACGAGGGCTTGGGCAGCAGCGCTGCCCTGTTGGAGCACAAAATTCATGGAAAAGCATTTCGAGCAACACATATCGCGCCAGTTCAACCAGGAACTGGAAATGTTGCGTCAGGACGTGATGGCCATGGGGGGAATGGCCGAAGAGATGGTACGTGAAGCATTGACCGCCCTGGTCGAGGGCGATACTGCCCGTGCCCAGCAGGTTATCGACATGGATGACGAAGTCAACCAGATGGAAAAGGACATCGATGCCCAGTGCAACATGATCCTGGCCCGTCGTCAGCCAACGGCCAGCGACCTCAGGCTGGTGCTGGCGATCATCAAGACTGTCAACGACCTGGAGCGTGTTGGTGACGAGGCCGAGCGCATCGCCAAGATTGCCGTGCGACTGGCCGATACCGACCGTCCGCGCGGCAACTACCACGAGCTTGAGTCGATGGGCGCGACCGTGCGTGGCATGCTGCACGACGCCCTGGATGGCTTCGTGCGCCTTGTGCCGGAGGTGGCGATGGCCCTGGTGCGAGAAGACGAAAAGGTCGACGCCGAGTATGAGGGTCTGCTGCGCCAGTATTACACCTACCTGGTCGAAGATCCGCGCAGCACGCGCCGGGTGCTGGACTGCATCTGGATTGCCCGCTCCCTGGAGCGCATCGGTGACCATGCCAAGAACATCGGTGAATACATCATTTACCTGGTCGAAGGCAAGGATCTGCGCCACTCTCCACGCAACGAGATGGAGCGCGCTTTGAGGCAGGATGGGGAGGATTAGGGACTAGGGTTCCGGTTTACGGTTTACGGTTTACGGTTTACGGTTTACGGGTTGCGGGTTGCGGGTTGCGGGTTGCGGGTTGCGGGTTGCGGGTTGCGGGTTGCG
>SLQY01000225.1 GCA_007131235.1 Wenzhouxiangella sp. | reverse complement strand
GTCATGCATGGCGTCATGCATCGGATCATGTTCAGGTTCAGGCTCGGGTTCGGGGGCAGGCTCCGGCGCCGGCATGGCCGGTGCTCGTTCGGCTTCCGGGGGTGGCGCGGAAGGCGCATCGTCGGATGAGCCACAACCGGCAAGCATCAGGCCGGCAATGATCATTGCAAAGAAGGGAAGCGTGACGCGAAACAGCTTAAGCATGGTTTGCTCTCCAATCGGTTGAAGTCAAGCCGCCAGGTAATCACGGCCAATCCCCGAGCATACTCCGATTTGGAGAGCTGGCAAACAGCAAGCGACCATATTGGCCGAAATCCAATGCCGGTCTACCCACTCCAACCCTGGAGCAGGCCAGGCAGAATCAGACGGCGCGGTCAGTCCCCACCGGCTTTTTTCAACAACCAGTAAGTACCGCCCAGGGCAAGGATGGCACCACCGAGCCCGATCAGATGCTGCGGATCGAGCGACTCGACATCCATGACCATGAACTTGCGCACCACCGCCATGATGGCGATAAGCACGACCACTTCGACATGAATGAAACCACCCAGCCGACCTTCTTCCTCCATGGTCCGAACGATGGAGTTGTTGAACTCCATGGCAATCAGAATGGTGAGCACCATGTCGAACACGGCCTGGAACAGGCGGAAATTGAACGGATCTCCAGACTCCACGAACAGCAGCTGAAACACGTTTGACAACAGGTAGAAGATCGCCACCAGCACCAGCAAGCCGATGGCAAGCGTCAGCACCAGCGAGACAAGACGCTCGAAGCGGCGGTACTGGGAAAGTTTCGACCAGTTAGTGCAGACCTCAGGGAAATTGCGCTGGAGCCAGTTTTTGGAAGTGGTCATCCCACCCTTCCCCCTTGTAGTACCGATGAGCGCCGACCAGAAGACACGATCATGCCCGATTCAAACTTTTTTTGGGCATCTTTGGCACTCGAAAATACTCATCGCTCGTTAACCCAAGTTATACGCCCGGCCAATTGCCTGGTCAAGCAAGATCGAGAAATACCGGCATCTTCACGTCCCCGCCTACTCTTTTCGGCTCGAGCCTGTCAAGGTTGAAATATTGTCGCGAATGTAATACAAAGGGAAAACAATATGGAACATCTCACTTGAATATGTGGAAGGCCATCGGGGCGGTTATCTGGACCTTGCGTATCGCCCTGCCCAAGGTCGCGGTAGGCTGGATGTTTGCCCTGCTGACGATTGATTTCAATCGTGTGGCCATATTCGAGCTCGGCATTGCAGCGATCGTCGTTACCGCGCTTCTTTCCATCCACTACTTCATGGCACCGTTCCAGGTGGTCATCGGCCGCATCGCCGACACCATGCCTCTGTTTGGCTATCGCCGCACCCCCTACCTGTTGCTAGGCAGCATTACTGCCAGCCTGCTTTTCCTGGCACTGCCAACCATAACCATGGGCATGGGGACCGGTTCGCCGATGGCCATGCTCAGCGCCATTGTTCTGTTTACCTTGTTCGGCCTGTCGATGGCCGTCATCGCTGACACCTACCACTCGCTGCTGGCCGAAGTCACCAGCCCGGAAACTCGTGGCCTGGTAATTTCCGTGGTCTGGATCGTGATGATCATGAGCACCATCCTGGCCACGGTCGTGATGAACATCGTGCGCCCGGAATTCACCCCGGAGGCAATGCAGAACCTCTACAACCTGACCCCCTTGATCGTGATCGGCAGCACCCTGCTTGGCATCATCGGCATGGAGCGGCGCATGAACAAGGAGCAGCTCGAACAGGCCAGACTCAAGGCACGCGCGCTCGCACCGCCCGGCAACCCACTGACATCGGCGATCACGCTGCTGCGCCAGAACCCAAGCACGCGCGCTTTCTTTGCCTTCATTTGTGTCGCCATCTTTTCGATTTTCCTGCAGGAAAACATCATAGAGGTGTTCGGCGCCGAGGTGTTTGCGATGTCGATTGCCGATACCTCCACCCTGCAGCGATTCTGGGGCGGCGGCATTCTGCTTGGCATGGTCCTGACCGGCGCATTGAGCTACATCTTCAAGATTTCCCGGAAAGCGCTGGTACTGGTCGGGCTTGCCGGCGCTGCCGCTGGCTTCGTGGTGCTCGGTGCCTCGTCCCTGCTCGAGATACAGCCCCTCCTGAAGCCGAGTCTGTTCGGCATGGGTATTTTCATCGGTGTGTTCAACGTTGGCGCCCTGGCGCTGATGATGGAAATGACTGTCGCCAATGCCACCGGCCTTTACATGGGCTTGTGGGGCACCGCGCAAGCGCTCGGCATGGGCCTGTCCTCGGTTGGCAGCGGCGCGCTGCACACTACGCTGATTGGCAGCGGACTTCTTGCGCCCAAATATGCCTACTTCGGCATCTTCCTGCTCGAAGCCACCGGCCTGGTGATTGCCGGCTTTATCGTCTACCGAATCAGCATCCGCAAATTCATCAGCAGCGCGAGTTCGCCGGCGCAGAGTGGTCGCACTGCTGACACGCCCTTGCCCGCCGGTACGGCGAACGCCTGACCCTCCGATTTTTCCCTGTACGGACTGACCGCGGAGTATGTTTGCATGACTGGAAAGCCGGGACTCGACTACCGTTTCGATACGCGCGTTGCGGTGCAATACGATGCCTTGCGCGGTCACCCGCCGGAAGTATCGGCTGACATCGGACAGGCCATCCAGCAACAGATCGGCGAAGGTTCGCGCGTTCTCGAACTGGGTGTAGGCACCGGGCGCATTGCGCTCCCGGTGGCCCAGGCCGGATGCGAAGTCTTCGGAGTCGACGTCTCGGCGCATATGCTGGAGGCCCTGGCCCGGCGCAAGCAGACCGACGCCGTGGAAGGCATCTACCTGGCCCAGGGCGACATCACGGCGCTGCCATTCCGCGATCGCGTCTTTGATGGCGCCATGGCTGTGCATGTGTTGCACCTGGTCGCGGACTGGGCAGGCGTGCTCGACCAGGTCAGCCGACTGGTTCGTCCCGGAGGCACATTGGTACTCGGTCGCGACTGGATCGATCCAGAATCGTTTTCCGGCATGCTTCGAAACCACTTTCGCCGCACGGTCCAGGAAGTCGGCACGGAAATGCTGCCACCGGGATCCAGCGCAGCCGCACCACCCAGCGGCGGTGCCGCCATCGTCAAGTACCTGATGGAACTCGGCGCCCAACCGATCGGGCAAGGCGAAATCGTCGGAGCCGAGTGGACCACCCGCCTGACCCCGCGCCAGGTGCTCGACGGCATTCGCTCCCGCGACGATGCCGAGAGCTGGGTGCTGCCCGACGACATTCTCACCGAAACCATGCGCCGCCTCGACGCCTTCGCCGCTGAGCAGTGGCCCGACCTCGACGCCCCCCTCCCCGTCACCCGCCGCTTCATGCTGGGCGTCTTCCGCTTCGCCAACTAATCACCGGCCACCGCCGCAATCGCCAGTACCTTTTCAAACGCTAATCGAACTTGGCGGCACTGGCATGCTCGCTCACCAGAATCTTCAGGCCCTGATCTTCCAGCAAACCTAGGATGACACCCCGACAGGCCTCTGGCTGGCATGGGACCACCCTTCCCCAATAGCCTGAGTACCGAGGCAGCGCCTTGCCCCAATTCCAAATTCCGCCACCTTCACCCCATCGAAAAACCTTGCACCTCGCGCCTTGAGCCTTGCACCTTCCCTCCCATGTCATGCCCCTTCTGCCACCCCAACCCAGGTCTTCCTCGAAACCGACCTGATCCTGGCCCTTTGGGACCACAGCGCGGGGAACCGCGCTCAAATACAGCAAGTTGCAATTGAGGTAGCGAAGCGCTGCCCTCCTTGGCGTTGAGGGCCTGCCACGTTATTCTTATTCGCCTAGCCCTTGTTTAAGCTTTTCTGCATATTCTTTAATAGCGTACTGGTCAATTCGAACAATGAAGTCGTTCAAGACCGGATCCTGGGTTCGTCAGGGCACATCGTCAGCTTCATTTCGCGGGCTGATAACGCCGATCTGCGCAATCTGGACCCACTCCCAGCCGTTTGGGATTGCATAGGGGATCTCATCTGCATCCAGTGGGCCGACGGCTTTCGGCTTGCGAATTGTTTTCGCCTTGAGCAACTTCTGCTTTTCATCGGCGATCCGTTCCAAAATGACGAAAGCTGGTTCATCCCCCTCATCCTGCTCCACCAACTTTCCCCGCACCGCCAAATCCAGCACAAACTTCCGCAACCGTTCCACCGCATCAATACGCGAAAGGCATTCGCTAGGCACATCTGCCCACAGGGGCATGCGTTTACCCGCCTTGAACCTGTAGCGCTTCACGAAAGCTCCCAAGGCGTTTTCGCAGCTCGGCGACACGCTCAGGCCTGCCGGTGATGGAAAGGGCCAGCCTGTCGGCGACTTCCGGACTGTCATCGTGCTTCAGTCGTCCCGGAAAGGCGGTCAGCCAGCGCCTGGCCACTTCTTCGTCAGAAAGCGCGGCCGTCTAGCTGTTCTCCTTGCAGAAGGCGACCTGGCGGTGCTGGCGCGTTGGGCATGAGGAACTTGTGACCGCGGCTAACTCTCGACCAGCCAACTGGGGAATTCAAGCGTCCGCGGAATCCACAGCTTGACAAGGTCTGTTGCCTCCACTCATGTAACCTCATTCGCGATTAATACCTCAGATCAGAACTGAGGTATGATTATGGCTGAGGTATAAGGATATGATCAGCGCGCAGAAAACGATGTCGGCCCCCGCACGCAATCGAGGCGAGCGTGCCGTGCGTGCGGTTCTGCCTGGCGTCGCCGAGGTTTCCCCGCCCCACACGGAGCATCAAGCCGATCTGGTGGTCAACGGACAGCCCGTTGAAGTCAAATGGATCGGCGAAGGTAATCTAGCTGATGCTCGAGCTGCACTCGGGCGTCAACTCGGGGATAACGTTGTCTTGGTCGGGCGGCGGATGTCGCCGGGTGCCCGTGAAACGCTAGCGAAGGCTGGGGCCAGTTGG
>SLQY01000284.1 GCA_007131235.1 Wenzhouxiangella sp. | reverse complement strand
TCGAAGCTGTCGCTGGGGCTTGAGTCGCGGAAGGTGGCCAGGGCCAGCAACGGGGGCAGGAGTTCGCGGCGCACGCGCTGAACATCGGCAAGATAGGGTTGAACGTCGGCGGCGTAGACGGCACTGAACATGTTGCGCATGATCTCGGCCTGGCGGTTGGCGCGACCGTCGCGACACAGCGGTCGCTCGCCCAGGCGCTGCTCGATCAGCTCGGAAGCATCGTTCAGGCGGGTGCTGACCAGGATGGCGCTGCGCAGTGCCTGACCGGCCAGGGGGTCGTATAGCCAGCGCTGATAGACGTCGTCCAATGCGGTCAGGTCATGCTCGAGCTCGCCGTCGAGCAAGGCCTGGATACGGTGCTCAAGGAAGGCGGCAGTCTGCACGCTGGCACTGACCCGATAGCGGTCCAGGCCCACCGGCAGCGCGCCGCGCGAGCGGGTAAAGTGGCGTTCGATTTCGCGGCTGCCCCAGACTGCGTTCCAGGCCGCATCGGGCAGCGACTGCCGCTTCTGTGTCGTCGCTTCGACGAGCTGTTCGGCGAGTTCCTCGCGTTCGATGCTTTCCGAGCAGGTTTCGGCAGCGATGATGAAGCGGCGCTCGTAGTCCAGCCGGGTCAGCGGGTGGGCGACTCGGCCGAGGATGGAATTGCGCTCCCCGACCACGAACTGCAGCTCACAGCCGTAAAGTCTCAGGAAATCCAGCATGCTCAAACTGATCGGTTCGATCTCGCGGACCCGCTCGCGCAAGCGGGGCAAGGCGGGCGCGGTTGGCACTGGTGTGAGCCGTGGCTCCACATCCAGCACCCTGGCCAGGCGCCGGTTGTACTCGTCGAGCATCGACTCCGGCTGGGCGAAGGGGTCGCAGCCAACGATCAGGATTGCAACGAAAATGACGATGGCGCGCATGGATGTCTCGCTGGATGCAGGTGGTGTCCAACCGTGTCATCTTGCCACCGCTTGAGCGCCCGGCCAAGGTGGCGGCTGGCAAGTTGCGATCGGTGTTCGAGCTCAAGCCGGCGCACCGAGCCTGGCCCAATAGCAAGCCTACCCAGTATCATGCTGGTTTGCCGTCAAGGACGATCAGCATGATTCAGGCAATTGGCCGGATTCGATCCGCCATCCGATCAACCCCGGTGACACAGGCAGGGACATGAACGCGCAAACTGACTCGCTGCTGTCGCGCAGCCTGCCCGGGATTGCCGCGCTGCTTGCGGCCCTGGCCATCGTCACTGCGCTAACCCTGCTGTGGCGTAGCGGGGCCGGCGTTGAAGTCGAACGCAGCTGGCTGGGCTCGACACCGGTAACCGTGTATCGCCCAGCTGCCGAACTGCGCGCCGAGGCAGCGTCGCAATGGGACGAAAGCCGGCTCGGCGGACTGCCGGTGGTTCTGATTTCCCATGGCTTCGCCGGCTCGCAGCAGCTCATGCAGGCCTTTGCCGTCACCCTGGCACGCAACGGTTATCTTGCGGTGACCTTCGACTACTACGGGCATGGTCGAAACCTAGAGCCGCTGACGGGTGATGTGATGGACATCGAGGGTGCAACCCGGTCTTTGCGTGATCAGACCGCAGCGGTGGCTGATTTCGCGCTCGCTTTGCCGGACGCCGCGCCCGGACTTGCCCTGCTGGGCCATTCCATGGCCTCCGATATCATCGTGCGGCACGCCTTGTCTGATCCGCGGGTCGCGGCCACTATCGCTGTATCGATGTTTTCACCGGCGGTCACGCAAGCTGCGCCGGAGAACCTGCTGGTCATCGTCGGCAACCTGGAAGGACGACTGAAGATCGAAGCGCTGCGCGCGGTTGGCCTGGTGACCGAACAGCCTGCAGCGGGAGTGACTTTTGGCAGCTTCGACGACGGCAGCGCCCGTCGCGCCGTCTTCGCGCCGGCGGTGGAACACGTAGGCGTGCTGTACAGTCCGACCGCCCTGCGCGAAGCCGCCGGCTGGCTGGACCAGTCGTTCGGGCGTTCGCCCGGAACCAACACCGGCTACATCGACAATCGCGGTCTGGCGATCCCGCTGCTGCTTTCCGGACTGGTCTTGCTGGCCTGGCCGCTCAGCAAGCTGCTGCCGCGGGTGTTTCAGTCCAGGCAGGGCCTGAACCCGGCCTGGCGCGAGCTATTGCCGGCCGCCCTGGTGCCTGCCGTGGCCACACCGCTGTTGTTGTTTGCCTTTCCTGCAGACTTCCTCGGCGTGCTCGTTGGCGGCTACCTTGCCGTGCATTTTGCCGTCTACGGGTTGCTGACCGCCGGCTTCTGCTTGTGGTTGCGACGGCGCCGAGTGGCCACCGACCGCGCATCGATTCGACGCCGGCCGCTTGTCGCCTTGCTGGCCGTTACTGCGGCCACGCTCTACGCGGCCGGTGCCATTGGTCTTGCCCTGGATCGCTTCGTGACCTCGTTTGCCGTCACCGGTCCGCGAATGCCGTTGTTGATCCTGATGCTCGGTGGAACGCTGGCCTACTTCCTGGCTGACGAATGGCTGGTGCGCGGACCGCAAGTGCCCCGCGGCGCGCATCTGCTGACCCGGGTCTGCTTCCTGTTTTCGCTGGGGCTTGCCGTGGCCCTGTCTTTCGAAGACCTGTTTTTCCTGCTGATCATCGCCGCAGTGATCGTGCCTTATTTCCTGATCTACGGCTTGATCAGTGGCTGGGTCTACCGCGCCACCGGCGACCCGCTGGTCAGCGCCTTGCCCAGCGCGGTCGCCTTTGGCTGGACGCTGGCGGTGGTATTTCCCCAGCTCTCCGGGTGAGCTTGTGTTGATCACCATCTATCAGTTGAAACCGGCCTTTCAGACGCTGCTGCGCCCAGTTGTCGGTCAGTTGGCCCGACGGGGCGTCAGTGCCAACGGTGTGACCCTTGCCGCGACCCTGGCCTCGATCGTCGTTGGTGGCCTGATTGCGGCCTGGCCCGAGGCTGCCTGGCCGTTGCTGGTGCTGCCGGTGTTCCTGTTTGTACGCATGGCGCTCAACGCCATCGATGGCATGCTGGCGCGCGAGCATCAACAGCAAAGCCGGCTCGGGGCGATCTTGAACGAACTGGGCGATGCGGTTTCTGACGCCGCGCTGTATCTGCCCCTGGCCCTGGTATCCGGCTTCAGTCCGGCGCTGGTGGTGGGCGTTGTTGTACTTGCCCTGATTGGCGAAATGACCGGGATACTCGGGCCCTCGGTGGGCGCCAGTCGGCGTTACGACGGTCCTATGGGGAAGTCTGACCGGGCGTTTGTTTTCGGCGCCCTGGCGCTGTGGGCGGGGCTGGGTCTGCCAGCGCAGTTCGCTTTCGACTGGATTCTCGGCGCAATGGCCCTGCTGGCGGCCTGGACCATCTTCAACCGGGCGCGCAAGGCCCTGGCCGAAGGCGATTCCGGCCATGGATGAATTCGGGCTGCAGCCTGTGGTCATCCAGGCCCTGGCCGGCATTTTCGGCCTGCTGACCCTGGCCAGCGTGGTGGTGTGGGGCATCCGCTCCCGGCTGCAGGTGTCGGCCCGTTCAGAGCTGGTCAGCCGGATCCAGTCGTGGTGGGTGATGCTGGTGATTTTCACCGTGGCCATGGCAATCACCCGCAACTTGTCGCTGATTTTCTTCGCTTTTGTATCCTTCCTGGCGCTGAAGGAATACCTGTCACTGGTGCCCACCCGGCGGGCTGACCGGCGCGTGATGTTCTGGGCCTACCTGACCATCCCTGCCCAGTATCTGTTGGTGGGCGTGGAGTGGTACGGCATGTTCATCATCCTTATCCCGGTCTATGCCTTCCTGTTGCTGCCCATGCGCATGGTGCTGGCCGGCGAGACCCGGCATTTCTTGCGCGCTGCCGGGACCCTGCACTGGGGCGTCATGGCCATGGTCTTCAGCATCAGCCACGTCGCCTACCTGCTGGTGCTGCCCGAGGAGATCAACCCGGGAGCGGGCGGCGGCGGGCTGGTGCTGTACCTGGTCTTCCTCACCCAGTTCAATGACGTCGCCCAATACTGCTGGGGCAAGCTGCTGGGCCGGCACAAGGTTCTGCCCACGATCAGTCCCGGCAAAACCAGCGAGGGTCTGATCGGCGGTGTGATCACCACGCTTGCACTGGCCTGGTTGCTGGCACCCTGGCTGACTCCGATGAGCCCCGGCCAGGCCCTGGCGGCCGGGCTGCTGATCGGCATGGGCGGTTTTATTGGTGATGTCACCATTTCGGCACTCAAGCGAGACCTGGGCGTCAAGGACTCTGGTAGCCTGTTACCAGGCCACGGCGGCATCCTCGACCGGATCGACAGCCTGATCTACACCGCGCCGCTGTTTTTCCACTTTATCTACTACCTGCATTACTAGCCCGAACAATATTTGCTGCGATCATTTCGTGCATTCAAGGAACAAGTGAGTCGATGACCCGTCTCCTGCGCTGGCTCTACTTCTCTTTGCTGGTTCGCCCGGTGATCAGCCTCATCCTGGGTATGAACGTGCGCGGTCGGTCAAGCTTGCCGGCCTCCGGGCCAGCCATCATCACCGCCAACCATAACTCCCACCTCGACGCCATGGTGCTGATGTCCCTGTTGCCTCACCGGCTTTTGCACCGGGTGAGGCCGGTAGCTGCGGCAGATTACTTCATGCAGAATCGGCTGCTGGCCTGGTTTTCGACTCGCATCGTGGGCATTTTGCCCATCGCCCGCCAACGCGCCGATGCCGAAGGCGATCCTCTGGCTGGCTGTTACCAGGCCCTGGAGCGGGGCGAAATCCTGATCTTCTTCCCCGAGGGCAGCCGGGGCGAGCCGGAGAAACTCGGCGAGTTTCGCGGCGGCATCGCAAAGATTGCCGCCCGCTACCCGAACGTGCCGGTGGTGCCGGTATTCATGCGCGGCCTGGGCAAGGCGCTGCCGCGGGGCGAGGGTTTGCTGGTGCCGTTCATGCTCGATATCTTTGTCGGGCCGGCCCTGTCCGGGCGCGACTACCCGGATGACTTCCTCGATGCCCTGCGCAG
>SLQY01000101.1 GCA_007131235.1 Wenzhouxiangella sp. | reverse complement strand
TGATCGGCCTGGTCATCAACACCGCCAACGTTACCCCCTGGACCGAGCAATTCGAAACCTCGACCAGCGCGCAGGACAGCGACGCGCCCACACCGCCTTCGGCCCCCGCCATTCACTTCGGCAGCGACGCATGGGACCCCGAAACCAACCCGATCAGGATCGGCTGGCTGGGCGAGTCGGGTAACGCCTGGCTCAACCGCCAGGCCCAGCGCATCGCCGATAACACCACCGAGGTCCAGCGCAACCCGGCACGCCTGTTGCGCAGCGCCGCCAGCATGCTGCCGCAAACCATGTTCGTGCTGTTGCCCCTGTTCGCCGCGCTGGTCGGCCTGTTTTACCTGTTTGCCGGTCGCTTCTACATCGAACACCTGTTGCTGCAGGTGCACAATCATTCCTTCCTGTTTCTTGTCCTCATTGCCTTGTACGTGATTGCCAGCCTGCGCAGCACCGTCGTTGCCGCCGAGATGACGGGCGGATCGATCATGGCCGGCAGCCTGAGTGTGCTGAGCTTCGCCATCTGGACCTGGATACCGGTGTACCTGTGGCTAAGCCTGAAACGTTTTTACGCCCAGGGCTGGCTGCTGACGACGGTCAAGTTTCTGGTCCTGGGCTGGAGCTACTTTTTCCTGCTGACCTTTGGCCTCGTTGCCGTCATCTTGCTGGGACTGTGGCGTCTGTGAGCGTGATCTATGAGGTCAACCTTGGGGTAGAGCCTCGCATCGCGGATGAGTTTGCCGACTGGCTTCACACCCACGTGGCCGGAATGCTTGCCCTGCCGGGTTTCGAGTCGGCGGAGATTCTTCGCGAAGAAGGCCCGCCGGATCAGCCTTTATTCAGCGTGCGATACCGCCTGCGCGATCGCGTCGCGCTGGACGAGTACTTCGAACAGCACGCGGCCAGAATGCGGGCCGATGGTGTTGCCCGGTTTGGTGAGGCTTTCAGGGCAAGCCGGAGGGTATTGAGAAGAATCGGGTGACCGGAGATTAGGGAAACATGGTCCCCGGCCGCACGCGCTAAACGGTCTTCAGGCAGACGCTTCTTGCCTTCGGCAAACCGCATCTGCCTTACGACCTGCGCTGGGCCGGGCTACGGTTTTCCCGTCTGTACGCGCGGACGGGGTCAGGCGAGCGGATACTGGGTCAGCAGCCAGTGCCAGAGGGCGCGCAGGCCCTGGGCTTCGCCGCCGGCGGGGCGGCCAGGACGGTCGCCCAGGTTCCAGGCGTAGATATCGAGGTGGTACCAGTCCAGGCCCGGGTCGACGAAGTGATCGAGAAACAGGGCTGCGGTCACGCTGCCGGCAAAGCGACTGGTGCCGGTATTGGACAGATCGGCGATGGCCGGTCGAATCTGGCTGCGATAGCCCTCGAACAAGGGCATGTGCCAAAGCGGATCCTCGCAGGCAAACGATAAATCCTGGATGGCCCGCGCAGCGGCCTGGTCACGCGCATACAGCGGCGGCAAATCCTCACCCAGGGCCACCCGGGCAGCGCCGGTCAGGGTAGCAAAGTCAATGATGCGCTCAGCGCCCTCCTCGCAGGCCAGGCTCAAGGCATCCGACAGCACAACCCGGCCTTCGGCATCGGTGTTGCCGATCTCGACCGTTGACCCCTTGCGGGTGCGGATAATGTCCGATGGGCGATATGCGTTGCCGGCAATGGCGTTCTCCACGGCCGGAATGTAGACCCGAAGGTTGACCTTCAAGCCCAGGGTCATGATGACCTTGGCCAGGGCCAGTGCATGGGCCGCGCCGCCCATGTCTTTTTTCATCAGCACCATGCCGCTGCCGGGCTTGATGTCCAGGCCGCCGGAATCGAACATCACGCCCTTTCCGACAAGCGCCAGCGGCGGCGCGTCGGCGTCTCCCCACTGCAGGCGAATCAGGCAGGGCGGACGGCTCGAGGCCTGGCCAACCACGTGTATGGCCGGAAACTCCTTCTCCAGCCGCTCACCGTCGATCACCTCGCAGGCAGCGTTGTGCTTGCTGGCAAGATCACGGGCGATGTCAGCCAGTTCGGCCGGGCCCAGATCCAGCGCCGGCGTATTGACCAGGTCGCGCACGAGTATGGATGCATCCACCAGGCAACGCACCCGGGCCGAGATCTCTTCAGGCAGAACCAGGCGCGCGCTCAGACCGGGCTGGCGCTTGTAACGATCAAAGCGGTAGCAACCCAAGCCCCAGCCGACCAGGGCCCGCTCAAGCGCATCGCCCGACCAGTCGTTGGCCAGCCGGTAGTCTCCGCCCGGCAGCAGCGCCGGCAAATGGGCCAGGGACCATAGTCGTTCGTCACCGTCACGACCGGCCAGCACGCAGGCGATCCCGGCTTCTTCATCCGGCACCAGCAGGTACGATCCGGCGTCGGCCTTGAAGGCACTGGCTTCGACCCAGCGCCGCTGGCCGGGCGTGGCCGAGGCCAGCCAGGCCTTGAGACCCCGGGCATCGAACGAATGGATAGGCGTGGCGGAATCGCTGGCGGCAACGTACATGGCGTCATGGCTGGTTTGGAGTATCGCCATAGGATATGTCAATCGGCGTCGATGGAGGTCGCCGAGGCGATCAGGGCCGAGGCCACTGCAATTTCCGACGAGTCCGGGCTGAAGCGGTCAACCAGGTTCGGCCAATCGGCCTGAACCGCCGCCGCTGCCGCACCGGCATCCCCCTGGCCAGCCACGAGTTCAGCGCGCAGCAAGCGGGCGCGAAGCAGCGCGGGGTGGTCAGGCGGTTGCATGCCATCAAGCAGGATCATGGCCTGGTCGGCCAACATCAGCCCTTCATCCAGGGCACCGAGCCGGCGCTGGATTCTGGCCATATCCAGGCGTGCGGACGCCCGCAGGTCGATCAGGTCAGGATGGTCTTGATCGAGGCTCTCGAGCACGGCCTGGATGCCGGCAAGTGCCGACTCGGGCTGGCCGCGAGCGAGCGCCACCAATGCGTATTGCCAGCTCAGCCGCAGACGGCGCAACGTGTTGTCGGGATAGTGCTCGGCCAGCAGCGCGGCAATGTCGTCGAGGTGAGATGCCGCCTTGTCGAGCTGACCGAGCTTGGTCAGCACGCGCGCCAGGTTGGTTCGAGCATGAATGACCAGCAGGTTGTTGTCATCGGCCAGTTCGCGCCGCATGGCCAGTGAACGTCGAAACAGGGATTCGGCCTGGGCCAGGTTGCCGCGATCTTCTTGCAAGCTGGCAAGATTGTTGACTACGAAGGCGTGGATCAGGGGGTTGGCGTCAGGGCGCGATTCGTGAAACACCAGCGCCTGTTCGTAGGCCACCTGGGCCTGGGCATAATCGCCCCGATCGTGATGCACGTTGGCCAGACTGTTGTACAGGCGCCCCCCCACCGTGGACGGTTCGCCATAGATTTCCCGCGCCTGGCGAAGGAGTTCCTCGAACACGGTCGCGGCCTGGTCAAGATTGCCGCTTTCGCGATAATTGCCGGCCAGGACCTCCAGCGACCGGATGATCGATGGATGCGGCTGACCCAGCGTCTGGCGCTTGCTGGCGATGACCTCTTCGATCAGTTCAATGGCCTCTGCATACCGCCCCTGCCGGCCCACGGCCCGGGCCAGGTTATGGCGGTAGCGGTCCTGCATCACCCGGGCCGATACATCCTCCGGAAGGCTCACCGCCAGCGCCTGGTGGGCCAGTGCCTCGGCACGCTCGAACTGCTCCTGGTCTGCGGCCAGGATGCCAAGATTGTTGTAGGCACTGGCAAGCTGGACGCGGAAGTCGCCTCTGGGCGCCAGTTGCTGGACGACCCGCTCGAGCCGCTCAGTTGCCACGGCACGCAGCCCCAGCAGCCGCTCGACGTCGCCCAGGTCGACCACCAGCGCCCAGTGCAGCGCTTCATCTTCCGGGTTGGCCTCGGCCAGCGCCCGGACCATGAGTTCATGGGCCTGGTCATACTGTCCCAGCCCCTGGTAAGCCTTGCCCATGCGATGCAGCAAACGGGCACGCACCGCTTCCTGGCCAGCCAGCGACTCCTGGATGCGGGCCGTGCCCTGGTCCAGCAACTGCCGGGCGCTAGGCGTTTCATCGAGCCCGACCTCGGGATCGGCACCTTCGAACATCGAGAAGGCAAAATCGACCATTTGCTCTGCAGTTGCCGTGGCCGCAAGCGCTCGATCACGCTCCCGATCCAGGTGAATGGCCAACCAGGTAACGCTGACGACGAAGGCCAGGGCCAGCAGCGCACTGCCCCCCAGGGTGGCGCTGAAGACCGGGTTGCGCCGCAGCGCGAGTCCCAAACGCCCGGCACGCCCAAGCGGGCGCGCCCGGGTTGGGCGCAGGGACTGGAGACGGTGCAAGTCATCGGCCAGGGCCAGGGGGGTTGGATATCGCTGTCCTGGATCATCGGCCAGCGCCCGGCCGACAATGGCGTCGAGATCGGCCAGCGAAACACGTTCGCCTCGGGCCAGGCTGCGACAGCTTCGCGACGCCGACGGTGCCGGTGCGACCGCGGAAGCGCTGAATTGTCGACCGACCAGCAAGCGATACAGCAAGGCGCCCAGACTGTAGACATCCGACGCCGTCGTTACCGCCTCGCCACGCCGCTGCTCGGGGCTGGCATAGTCACTGCTCAAGCGCGTATCAGCCTGGGTCCGCTCTTCCTTGCCGTCGCCGGCCTCAATCAAGGTGGCGATCCCGAAATCGAGCAGGCGCGGCGTTCCGGACTCATCGACCAGAACATTGGCCGGCTTGATATCGCGATGAACGACCAGGCTGTTGTGGGCAAACTGTACCGCCTGGCAGACCTGGCCAAACAGCTTCAGCCGTGTCCGCAGCCCAAGCTGCTTGCGCTCGCACCAGGCGGCGATATCCAGGCCCCGCACGTACTCCATCACCAGGTAGGGCTCACCCCCCGGCAGGGTGCCACCGTCCAGGAGACGGGCGATGTAGGGATGACTGAGATCAGCCAGCATCTGGCGCTCGCGCCGAAAACGCGTATGCAAATCAGTGCTCAGCGGCAGCGCCACGACCTTGATCACCACC
>SLQY01000139.1 GCA_007131235.1 Wenzhouxiangella sp. | reverse complement strand
AGCAGCCGGATGAGTCGCCGATGACCCGGCTGTTTACGCCCGAGTATGCGGCTCCCGAGCAGTTTTCGGGCGAAGCCGTCAGCACGGCGACCGATGTGTTTTCGCTCGGCGTTTTGCTGTATAGGCTTCTGACCGATGAAATGCCATTCTCGAGTCATACGCCTGCTGGTGGTGACCTGTCTCAAACTGCTCTGGCGCCGTCGCGGCGAGTGACGACCGCAGAAAACCTCAGCGATGTTGAGCGCCGATCGCGCCGGCGTCAGCTGCGCGGCGGTCTGGATAACGTTGTTGGCAAAGCGCTGGAGTTTGATCCCGCCCGGCGCTATGAGAATGCGGCCAGTCTCGCCGTTGATCTGCGCAACTGGCTGGCCCATCGACCGCTGCTTGCGCGCCGTCCTTCCTTGGGCTATCGAGTTGGCCTGTTCATTCGCCGTCGCACCAGCCTGGCCCTGGCCCTGGCTGGCCTGGTCCTGGTGCTGGCCGGTGGCGTTTCGGCCACCGTCTGGCAGGGGCTTGAAGCCCGCAACCAGGCACGCGAGGCGCTGGCTGCCAGTGCCCGAGCCGAGGCGGTCGGCGAGTTTCTTATCAGCCTGTTCGATGCCAGCGACCCGGACCAGGTTGGCCGCGAGCCACCCAGCGCCAGATCATTGCTGGATGGCGGCTTGCAGCGTATCGACGGCGCGCTTGACCAGGACCCGCAGATTCGGCGTGCCCTGTTGCTGGCCATGGGCCGGATCTACCAGAAACTGGGTGAAACCGGGATCGCCGGGCAAGCCCTGGTGCAAAGCGGCGCGCTCGATTCGGACGACCCGAACGAGCGCGCCCGGGCCTATCTGCTTCAGGCGCTGATCGACTATGACCAGGGTGACCCTCAAGCCGCGCTGATCGCCATTGACAGCGCACTGGCGCAAGCTGCCAGTGACATGCCAGCCGAGTTGGAAATCAGCCTGACACAGTCCAGAATCCGTTACTTGCGTCACACGGGCAAAGGTGCAGAGGCCGTCCAGACCGGTCGCGCCTTGCTGGATCGGCTTGACCGGGCTAGTGCCAGCCCTGACCTGCACCTGGCCGTGCTGACCGACATGACGGCCATGCTGTCGAGCGAAGGCTTCCATGACGAGGCCATGGCGATTTCCGATCAGGCGATGAGCTTGATCGAGGCGGGCTACGGTGTCCCCACGACCCACTTCAACGCCCTGGCCAACCGTTCTTACGTGCTGCTGCGGCTGGGTCGACTGACTGAAAGCGTGGACGACCAACGGCGCGCCCTGGAACTTGGGGAGACGATCTATCCGGAAGGCCATCGGCGCCTGGTCTCGCTCAACGGCAACCTGGCCAATCGACTGACCGCCTTGGGTGCCTGGCAGGAAGCCGAGCAGCGCTTTCAGCGCGCCCTGGCCCTCTATGACAAGCTGTCACCAGAACCCAGTTTCCGCTCGGCAGCGGTCCATAACAACTACAGCGTGTTGTTGTACAACAGCGAACGCTACGCGGAAGCGCTTGAACATGCCCGAGTGGCCGCCGCGCTGGCCATTGAGACTTTCGGGCCCGAGGATCCACGAGCAGTGACCGCGCGCTTCAACGTCGCCAATACGATGTCGTGGCTGGGTTACGTGGAAGCCGCCGACGAGATGATTGAATTGATCGAGTTGCGCCGCCAGCGAGCCGAAGAGTTTCCGCTCGCCCTGGCCGGTATCCAGGGTGGCCTGGCCGATCACTACCGCCGTTTCGGTCAATTGGATCTGGCCCTGGCGATGGCCGAACAGGCGGCAAGCATTATCCGGGAGTACCGGGGGCAGCCCCATAACGAGCTGATCGGCCCGCTGGTTCAATACGCGCAGGTGCTGGCCGCGCTTGATCGCCCCGATCAGGCCGGCGAGCAGTTCGCCTTCGCCAATGCCGTGGCGATGGAGCTGGGTGCCAACGCCGGGTTTACCGCGCTTCGCATGGTCGATCGCTACAGCGAATGGCTGCTCGAACACGATCCCGAGGCGGCCAGGCAATTGCTGCGCGCCTGGTTGGACAGCGAACCGGCTCAATTCGCCAGGGAGTCCCCACTACTGGCCCGCCTGCACAGTCGTTTCCAGGGAGCCTCTGAATAGCTCCGTGTCTGCTGAATAGTGATCTCGTTAGCATCATTAACCCGGCAATCTATTTGATGGCTGCGTTAAAAGCCGCTCAGCGACTCATAGCCGGGCAGGAACCAGTGGGCAACCAGAAACAGCAGCAGCGAAATAATGATTGTCGGAACAGCCAAGGAATCGCTAGGCAGTTGTTTGCGGCCAATCAATCCGGCGAGATTGCGTAGCCCGATACCGATACCCAGTCCGATCATCGCCGCACCGCTGATTCGAGCGGCCGATTCAACCAGGGCATACCTGGCAACGTTTTGTCTGAACTCGCTGCTGCTGAAAATAAACAAGGTCTCGCCCGCGATCAGATCGTGCAGGCCAACCGCGACAAGTAGCCCTGGCAGCACTACACCCACAGCAACGCGAAACCATAAGGGTGTCTGCTGAGCAGGTTTCTGCTTTTCGGTTACTTGAGGCAATCTTCAATCGAACTGCGATGTTCCCTGGTCCATTCGCAAACGCTTCGCTGACTGTGCCAGGTGGGTGTAAGTCGCTTATATGTCGCGCTGAGTTGGTGTTCGCTGAATTTATCGCGTTCAGTCAATCATGAAGCGGTCGCGGAAGATGCGATCGGCGTCGCTCGCAAGTACGGTCAGGCGGCCGGAGACGTGCAGCATGCCGTTCCAGAATCCGCCGCCGGCTTCGTGATAGCCGCCGTAGACATGATGGCCGTCGGTCAGCCTGAAGCGGGTCGCGTAACGATACTCGCCCGGCGCAAGATCGGCGCCGGCCTCGGCAATGAAGCTGGCCTGGTGACCGTCTTGATGCACCATGATGCCGCTCACCCAGGCCGACTCCGGCCACAGTGCCGGGTGAATGTCGTGATCATGCAAGCCGACCCACATTTCAACCGTGTCCAGTATTGCCACCCGCCCAGCGTTGACTTGCGCGCTGGCATGGATCTGAACGCTTTGACCTTGGCTGATTTCGGCCTGCGGCGGCCCGGCCAGGTTGACCCAGGTCAGGTCAGGGTCGGCTTCAGTCACCAGCATGGTCACTGGCACGATACGCTGTGGCGTCAGCGGTGAATCGGTGTCGATGACCAACATCAGTTCGTAGCTGCCAGGCTGATAGTCGCTGGCATCGAACAGCAGCTCAATGTCGATGCTCTCATCCACTCCGATCAGGCCCTGGGCTGGAACCACCGACAGGAAGTTCAAGGCCTGCCCCTCGATCTGAAACGCCAGGTTGGCCGAGTGCGCCGGAATCACGCCTGCCAGCGGTTGCCAGTCCTCGGCGCCGATGTCAAATACGTTGTCGAAGTCAATGACGTGCGCCACCTGGTGCCCATCGAACGAAGTCATCAACGACCAGACATCGTCGTATAGATCCGAGCTGGCACTTTCGGCGTGCACGACCAGCCAGTAGCGACCGTCAGGCAGCAACACGCCGGCCCCCGTCGCCGCTACCAGATCCAGGCTGACGTCAGCCCGAGTGCCGAAGCCGGCAGGGTGCTCATGTACGCTGAAGCCCGGCGTATCGATAGCGGCCGCGAAGCGAAGGAGATGCGCTTCCTGGTCGTCGTCCGGGCTGCCGGCAGGTTGTCCGTTGCTATCCTCGTAGAGGTAGAACACAACGCTTTCGAACGTTTCATCAAAGCGCTGTGCGCCATCGAAGCGGAAGCCGTAGGCGGTGATGCCCTCGACCAGGGCTGCACCATTGACCTCAAACCTGTCGGCAGCATACAGCCCGGCATCCAGTTCGGTGCTGCGCGAGCTGGTGATACGGAAAGCGCCCGTAGGGTTCTGTTGCCAGAGCAGCTCGCGTTCTTCCAGCAGCCCAACAGATGCCCCATCGCTGGTCGGCACCGGAGCTGCCAGCGGCGAAGCCGGCATCACCAGCGAGGCCGGCGGTTCGGGGCCGAACTGGGCTGCCGGATTTGCCGAATCACCCCGTCGGCTCTGGATGGTGAAGGCCAGCGAAGACTCGCCAACATTGCCCAGGGTCAGGCCGGACAGTGCGGTCGCTCCGGCCGGCACTGATACAGTGAGGCTGGATTCGCTGGTCGTCAGCACACCCGGGTTGCGCGCCAGCGCGATCAGGTCAATGGTGACAAACGGGTCCGGCCCATTGCTGGATATCGTCAGTTGGCCAGCAAACGACCCTGCCGTGTCGGCCTCGAACTCCACGGCAACCGCCGTACTGCCGCCAGCCGCGATCGAGAGCTCATCGATTCCGACGGTGAATCCCTGGCCGCTGGCCAATAGTTCATCAATCAAGAGCACATCGCTGCCCGGGTTGGAAAGCAGCAGCATGGCCGTAGCGGTGGTGCCGGTGAAGACCTCGCCAAAATCGAGGATTCCAGGAGCAGCGACCAGGTCGGGCTGGCCGCTGACCAGCAGTGTGGCAGCGATGTCTCGATCGGGATTGACAGGCGCGTTGCTGACCAGGCGTAAACGGTCCTGGTAGCTGCCAGCGACGAGCTCGGACGCGCTCAAGGTCACCTCAACGCTGGTTTCGTCACCGGGCGCAATCTGCCCACTGGCGGGGGTCAGGTCGATGATGAAGCCGGCTCCTTCCACTACCCCGTCAAGGCCAATCAGACCGCTCCACTGTCCGCTGTCACTGCTGACCCAGGCATTGCCGATCCAGACATGCGCCCCTTCCAGGCTCAGCGGCGGGTCCAGGGTGAGGCTGGTTTGAACGGTCGTCCCTGGTTCGGAGCTGCTGCCCATTCCCCAGTCGAGGCGAACGCCATGCTGGCCCAACGTGAAGGTGCCGCCGGCTTGAAGAACAATTGCCTCGGGCACCAGCTCGGGACCGTCGGTGATAATGACGGCCAAGTCGTTGGCCCAGGTCAGACCAACGGCCTGTTCGAGCATGAAATCGCCGTCAATTCGGCTCAGTTCGCCGTT
>SLQY01000234.1 GCA_007131235.1 Wenzhouxiangella sp. | reverse complement strand
GGCAAGGTCAAGGGCAAGGCCCGGCGCGAAGCCCTGGAAGCCCTGGCCGGGACGGCCGATGTGGCGGTTGGTACCCATGCCTTGTTCCAGGCAGGCGTGGCATTTCGTGACTTGGGCTTGATCGTGGTCGACGAGCAGCATCGCTTTGGTGTCCACCAGCGCCTGGCCCTGACCGCCAAGGGTCAGCGCGGGGAATTTTTGCCCCATCAGCTGGTGATGACCGCCACGCCGATTCCGCGCACCCTGGCAATGACCGCCTATGCTGGCCTGGATGTGTCAGTCATCGACGAGTTGCCGCCAGGGCGCAAGCCGGTGACCACGGTGGCGGCCAGCCAGTCGCGCCGTGACCAGGTCATCGAGCGACTCAAGGCGGCGCTGGCCGAGGGTCGCCAGGCTTACTGGGTCTGCCCGCTGATCGAGGAGTCCGACGTCCTCCAGGCCGAGGCCGCCGAAACCCGCGCAGCCGAGCTCAAGCGCAGCCTGGCCGGGTTCCAGGTCGGGCTGATTCATGGCCGCATGAAGCCGGCCGAAAAGCAAGCGGTCATGGATGATTTCGGCACCGGGCGCATCCGTTTGCTGGTCGCCACCACGGTGATCGAGGTTGGCGTGGATGTGCCCAATGCCAGCCTGATGATGATCGAGAATGCCGAGCGCTTGGGTCTGTCCCAACTCCACCAGCTGCGAGGGCGGGTCGGTCGTGGCAGCGATCAGGCAGCGTGCGTGCTGCTCTACCGACCGCCGCTGGGCGATATGGCGCGGGCCCGGCTGGAGGTGATGCGCGAGACCACGGACGGATTTGTGATCGCCGAGAAGGACCTGGAACTACGCGGGCCCGGCGAAGTACTGGGTACCCGTCAGACCGGGATGCTGCGCTTCCGAATCGCCGATCTCGGGCGTGATGCCGATCTGCTGGAACGGGTTGGTGAGTTGGCCGGGCAGCTGGATGCCATGGCCAGGTCGCTGGTTATCGAGCGCTGGCTTGGCCACGCCGAGCAGTTCGTCGACGTCTGAGCGCAGTAATGGGTACCCGGCGCGGGTCAAAAGCGGCCAGGAGATTGCCCCGGGGCGATGCTTCTGGGTCCATAATGTGTACCTTGATCGGGTGAGCGTGGCCATGGGCTCTTGTGCCGAGCACTTTCGAGAGTGGATGAACAAAGCCTTGCCGGGTTTGGCAACGGCAGCGCTTTCTCTCGGTTTGGCCCTGCTTGCCTTGCCGCTGCAGGCTTCCTCGCTATTCGACTTCGAGCGGTTCTCCGATCAGCTGGGCGGTCGCCAGTCGACTGTCTATGAAGTATTCGAAGATCACCAGGGCTTTCTCTGGTTCGCTGGCGATACCGACGGTCTGCTGCGCTACGACGGTTACGAACTGATGAGTTGGAGCGAGGGCTTCAATGTCAGTGAAACCCGCCATAACGTCAGCACCCAGATCATGTCCCGGAACGGTCGTTTGTGGGTCGGCAGCTGGGGCAACGGCTTGCAGTACTGGGATCCGGTAGCGCGCCGCTTTGTTCAGTTCCTGCACGACGCCGACGACCCGCACAGCCTGGCCGACAACCGGGTGCAGACCTTTCTCGAGGACCGCCACGGGCGGCTCTGGATCGGTACCGTGGCCGGCATCAATATCGTCGACCCTGAACGCCCCGACCAGCTGGCCCGGTTCGCCGCCGACCAGCCCGACCACCCGCTCTACCGGCAACGCATCTGGCGGATGATCGAAATGGATGACCATATCTGGCTGGCGACATCCGATGGCGTATTCCGCATGACTGCCGACGGCAGTGATTGGCAACGCTTTGAGCTGCTGGACGAGGCCAGCGCGGTCGATCATGAGCGCAGTGAAGAAGTGCGCACCGTGGCCCGGGCGCACGGTCGCATCTGGGCGGCCTCACAGCTGGGGGCCTTTGTTTGGCAGGAGACATCGGGCGAGTTTGAGCGGGTCGAGTTTGCCGACCGTGTCGACCGGGCTATGCCAAGAATCAACGAGCTGCTGGAAAGCCGCCGCGGCGGAATCTGGGTTGGCGCGCATGATGGCTTGTATCGAATCGACGCCGAGCGCCTGGTGTTCGTTCACCTGGCTGACGGCGGACAACTCATTCCCGATGTCGACGTGCGTGCCCTGCTCGAGGACGACGAGGGCAATCTGTGGATCGGGACGCGTGACCAGGGCCTGATTTTCGGTCGCCGCCAGCAGCAGACATTCTCCCCTTTGCGGGATGCCATGCCCCGTGACCTGGCTGACGAGGGTGGACGGCTGAGCTCGGCGGTCATGACCGACCGCCGCGGCCGTTTGTGGACCAGCTTCCCGGGCGGAATCCTGCGACGCAACAGCGATGCCAGCTGGCGATCCTGGCGCTTCGGGGCGCGCGATGGCGTGCGCCGCGTCGAGCGCATGGTCGAAGATGATCGCGGCTGGATCTGGCTGGCCACCGACGGCGGCTTGTTCGTCATCGACGATGCCGACCATTTGCGCGCCGAAAGCGTGGTTTTTGATGTGCTGGGCCTGGGGGTGTTGCCGGTCAGCGAACTTTGGGTAGAGCCTGGCGGTTGCCTTTGGCTGGGCTTGTGGCATCACGGGCTGGCCTGCTGGCAGCCGGGCAGCACCGAGGTCGAATTGCTGCTGACTGAACTGCAGCACACCCGGGGAGATTCGATTTACCAGCTCAATAGCGATGAGCAGGGGCGGCTCTGGATAGCGACGCGCTATGCCGGGCTGTTTTCACTTGACCTGGGTGATCGCAAACTCCGTCAATGGTCCCTGGTCGACGGTGACCGCCATCAGCCCTCCTATTATTGCGTTGTTCCTGACCAGGACCGCATCTGGTTATGCACCGGCGACGGCCTGATCGAGTTCCATCCAGACAGCGGGCAGCAACAGCTTTACGGCACCGAGCGAGGCTTGCCGGCGGCGCGAGTGAGCGGTCTGTACCAACATCCGGAAGCCGGGCGCTGGGTGCTGACGCCCAACGGTCTGGCCCGCCAGTTGCCCGGCAGCGATCGTTTCGTCAGCTACGGACTGGCCGACGGTTTGCCTGGTCTGGGTCTGCAGCGCAATGCCGTTGCCATGGATCCGGCCGGCCGGCTCTTGGTCGGGACCAACCGGGGAGCAGCCGTGCTGCAGAACCCGATCCTGCCCATGAATTACCGGGCACCACAAATCGTGCTCAGCCGGGTCTGGATCGGGCGCGAGGACCTGACCCGGCAGCTCGATCCGCTGCGGCCTGAACTGCGCCTGAGGCCGGAGGATCGCGACTTGTCGTTGCAGTTTGCCGTGCTCGATTTTCATGATCCCAGTCGCAATGTCCTGCGCCTGCAGCTGAAAGGCCTGGACGATGGGTTCGGTCCCTTGACCACCGAACGCAGCGTTCGCTACGTGAATCTGTCGCCCGGGCGCTACGAGTTGATTGCGGAAGGCTGGAACAGCCGTGGCGTCCCGGCCGAGGAGGCGCTGGTGCTGACGATCGTGGTCGAGGCACCTTGGTGGCGATCGCCTTGGATCTGGCTGGCTGCCGCGTTGTTGCTGGCGGTGCTGGTCTGGCTGCTGGTCCAGGCGCGCTTGGGTGCCATGCGCTTTACCAATGTGCGGCTCAAGGCCATGGTCGAGGAGCGAACGCGCGCCCTGGCTGACGCCAATGCCCAGCTGCGCGCCCAGTCAACCCAGGATTTCCTGACCGGTTTGCTGAATCGGCGAGGCTTCAGCGAGCGCTTCAACGCGCTACGCGAGGCCCGCGCCAAGGCCGGTCAAGCGTTCAGCCTGGTGCTGTTCGATCTCGACCACTTCAAGCGCCTCAATGATCGTTACGGGCATGATGCAGGTGACCGCGTTCTGCGCCAGGTGGCCAGTGTTCTGAATGAGCTATTGCCGAGCTCGGCGCTGGCCGCGCGCTGGGGCGGCGAGGAGTTCCTGGTCGCGCTCGATGGTTTCGATACCGAGCAAACCGTTGCCATGTGCGAGCAGTTGCGGGCCGAATTCCGCGCCCGCCCGGTGATCGTCGAGGATGTCACCATCAGTTTTACCGCCACGTTCGGCGTGGTGGGCGTTCAGGCTGGCGATGCCAGGCTGGAAGCCTGGATACGCCAGGTGGACCAGGCCTTGTACGAGGGCAAGCGTGCTGGCCGCGACTGCGTTCGTGTCCACAGCACCAGCCCGTCGCCGCCAGGGGAATGACCCTGCGAGGGCCCGCTGGCCCAGTCCAGTCCTGAAACAATGGCTGAGTCACATACGTAGTCGGGACAGGGGATGCTTCAACTTTGCCCATGGGTGACTTTGCTGTTTTGGGCTAACCTCAGGATTTTCTCCGCGATTTTCCCGGGGATGCAACAAATTGCAGGTCTGTGAGATACTACTGGATTACATACGGCCACGTACTGGACGGCAGTCACGGAGTAGGCGATGAGTCGCGAGCGTGATCCTGCCTCGTCGCTTTCCGCGCCGCCAAATGCCGCTAGCCAGTCCGAGCCCACAGCACAAGCCCTAGGAGAATGCCGGTGTCCGAACGCAAACTGACCTTGACCGACCCTGAATCTGGAAAGTCGCTTGACCTGCCGGTGGTGGCCGGCTCGGAAGGCGATCCCACGCTGGACATCAGCCGTCTCCATCCGGAGATGGGCTATTTCACGTTCGATCCGGGCTACGGCACCACTGCCAGTTGCAAGAGCGACATCACCTACATCGACGGTAACGAGGGCATCCTGCGCTACCGCGGTTATCCCATCGATCAGCTGGCCGAGCGATCGAGCTTTGTCGAGGTCGCCTACCTGCTCCTGTATGGCGAGCTGCCGAGTGCCGATCAGTTCAGTCGCTTCGAGCGCGACATCACGTACCACACGATGGTGCACGAGAAGATCAACAGCTTCATGAGCGGCTTTCACTACAACGCTCACCCGATGGCCATCATGTCCGGTGTGGTCGGTTCGATGGCGGGCTTCTACCACGACAAGCTGGATGTCAACGATGCCGAGCAGCGTGACCTGGCGGCCAAGCGTCTGATTGCCAAGATGCCGACCATTGCCGCGGCGGCTTACCGGCACTACATGGGTTGGCCTAGCGCCTATCCGCGCAACTCCCTGAACTACTCGGAGCGTTTCCTGCACATGATGTTTTCGGTGCCGGCCGAGTCCTACGAGGTCAATCCGGTTGCAGCGCGGGCGTTGGATCTGCTGTTCATTCTCCATGCCGATCACGAACAGAACGCGTCCACCTCGACCGTGCGCCTGGTCGGTTCCACCGGTGCCAATCCCTACGCCTGCGTGTCGGCCGGCATTGCCGCGCTGTGGGGACCGGCCCATGGCGGAGCCAACGAAGCCGTGCTGAACATGCTCAACCAGATCGGTGACGTCAGCCGGGTTGGCGAGTTCGTCAAGCGAGCCAAGGACAAGAACGATCCGTTCCGCCTGATGGGCTTTGGCCATCGCGTCTACAAGAACTTCGATCCGCGCGCAACCATCATTCGAAAAGCCTGCCACGAGGTGCTCGGCGAACTTGGGCAGAAGGATCCGCTGTTGGACCTGGCCATGGCGCTGGAGAAGATCGCGCTGGAAGACGACTATTTCGTCGAGCGCAAGCTCTACCCCAATGTCGATTTCTATTCCGGCATCATCTACAAGGCCCTGGGTATTCCAACCAGCATGTTCACCGCCATGTTTGCGATCGGCCGCACGGTCGGCTGGGTCAGCCAGTGGCTGGAACAGTCAGCCAGCCCGCATCGCATCGGCCGACCACGCCAGGTCTACACCGGCGCCGGCGAGCGCGATTACGTCGACATCACCCAGCGCGGCCACTAGCCCGAACAATTCATGAACTTGCGCGCGCCCTCGCTAGTCTATTGTCCGCACAGCGTATTTTCCTCAGTCGGGCGTATGGCCCGATACGCCGCTTCATCGGAAAATCCCCTGTGCGAACAATATCCTGCGCGATCATCGCGCGAATTCACGAATCGTTCGGGCTAGGAAATTTCCTAGACAACGCGGGGAAGTTTTCCCCATGGCAGGGTTGGGCGCAAGCTGACATGATTGGCGGTATGTCAACCGTCAACTGTCAGCCAGCCCCGACCTTCATCCTTTGCATCGGCAGGCATGCGTTCGTGGCCCTCGGGCTGGCCGTCCTGTTGCTGGTGATCACGACCCGGCTGGCACCAGCATTCTCCCAGGGAATGGAGCTTCCCGGACCCGAACTGGTCCAGGTCGAGCGCCTGAGCTCAGCAGCGTCGGCCGAGCTTGCCGTCAGCGATCTGGTTGCCGACCCGGCCATGGCCGGCTGGGAAACCATCGATGGTGAGATCAGTCTGGGCTATGACGCTCGCCCGAAGTGGTACCGACTGAGCATCGTCAGCCCCGGTAACGAGCCGCAGACGCGATATCTCGAAATTGCCTATCCACTGCTCGACCATGTCAACGTGTACCAGGTTGAAGCGGGTGAGGTCACGGCATCCTTTCGCGGCGGTGACGGTATGCCGCACCACTATCGGCCGCTGAACCAGCGTACCTTCGTATTTCCGCTGCACATGTCGGCCGGCCAGGACCAGACCCTCTATCTTCGGGTGCAGACATCGGGCTCGCACCAGGTGCCGCTGCGCCTGTGGGAGCCGGAAGCCTTTCTGGATCACGATCGCCGTGACATGATCAGCCGCGGCATGTTCTACGGCATGCTGTTGATCATGGCCGTGTTCAACCTGTTTCTGTGGCGGACATTCGGCGAACGCAGCTTCGTGTACTTCGCCGGCGTTCAGTTTGCCCTGCTGGCCAGCATGTCCACGCTGCACGGGGTCACTCTCATGTACCTGGTGCCCGATCAGCCACGACTGCATGAGCTGATCATCCTGACCGGCGTGCCGCTGTCGGTGCTGTTTTTCTGCCTGTTTTGCCGCGAATTTCTTGATTTGAAGGCACGCCTGCCGCAGGGCGAGTGGCTGGCCAGGGCATGCACCTGGCTGTGCGCTGCCGCGACATTGGGCGGGCTGGTGCTGCCCTACAGCATCTCGACGCGGATCTCGGTCAACCTGATCGCCGTGGTCTGCCTGCTGATTCTGGCCATTGGCATCGTGCGAGCGGCACAGGGGGATCGCCAGGGCCACTATTTCGTGGCCGGCTGGTTTGTTCTGTTGCTGGGCGTGGTCGGTCATATCCTGACTTTGAGCAATGTCATCAGCAACGCCTTTTTGATGAATTACGCCATGGAAACCGGTGCCGTGCTGGCCTCGCTGGTGTTTTCCTTTGCCTTGGGCGACCGCTTCAACCGCGAGCGCCAGGGCCGCATCGAGGAGCAGCAGGCACGCCTGGAGGCCATGCAGGAGCGCGAGCAGGTCAAGCGCCGGCTGCTGGACCAGGCGCGCCGACACGCTGCCACCGGGCTGCCCAATCGAACGGCGCTGGATCTGCGCCTGAACCAACTGCTGGATGAGCCCGGTCAGCGCGGCGAGCGCCTGGCCCTGGTGCTGTTCAAGGTGCTGGGTTTTGACGACATCAACAAAACGCTGGGCCACGACAATTCCAGCGGCCTGCTTGCCCGGCTGGCGCTGCGCCTGGATGAGCGCGTGCTGGATCTGGACAATCATGTGGCCATGGAGCACGACGAGGCCAATCATCATGCGGTCGCCCATGTCGAGGGCTACGTGTTTGCCTTTCTGGTCCGGTTAGCGCCGCAGGAAAGCCCCCGACCCATCATGCACGAGCTGGCCGAGGAGGTTCGCGAGCCATTCGAATACATGGGGCTGAACTTGAGCGTGGGCGTCAACGGTGCCTGTGCCGTCTGCCCGGACGACAGCGCCGATGCCGCGACACTGGTTCGGCACGCGTCCATCGCCTTTGACCAGGCCGGCCAGGACGTCCAGGGCATGGCGGTTTACTCCGCGCTGGCCAATCCCTACAATCCCGGCCGCCTGACCCTGATGACCGAACTGCGAAAGGCGATTGAAACCGACAAGCTGGAGCTTTATTTTCAGCCGCAGATGAATCTGGCCAGCGGCCACATTTGCGCCGCCGAAGCGCTGCTGCGCTGGTCTCATCCCGAGCAGGGACCGGTTGCGCCAGACCTTTTCATTGACCTGGCCGAAAAAGCCGGCCTGATGCGTCCGTTGACCGACTGGGTGGTTGCCCGCGTCCTGGGTTTCATCAACAGGCTTGACCGGGCCGGTTATCCCATTCATGTCGCAGTCAATGTCTCTCCTTTGAGCCTGCGCGACCCGGATTTTGCCGATCGGATCCTGCACCAGGTTGAGCTGTCCGGCGCACCCGTTGATCGCCTGGTGATCGAGATGACCGAATCGGCGGCCATGACCGACCCCGATATCACCCGGACCCAGATTGCCAGGCTGGAACAGGCCGGGGTTCGCCTGTCGATCGACGACTTCGGCACCGGTCACTCTTCCCTGGCCTATCTCAGCCAGCTGCCGGTCAACGAAATCAAGATTGATCGCTCGTTCGTGATGGATATGCTTGAGTCACCAGGCAACGAGACCATCGTGCGTACCACCATCGACATGTGCCACGCGCTGGGCTATGAGGTCGTCGCCGAAGGTGTCGAGAACCAGGCGATCCAGGATCGCCTGGCCGAGCTGGGTGCCGATTTGATTCAGGGCTACCATCTGTCGCGCCCGGTATCGGCCGACCAGTTCCTGGCCTGGATGGACGAGTTTCATGCCCGCCGGCGCGGCAAGCACAAGACCGTTGATATCAGCCGCTATGCCAGGAAAAATTCGCCGGGCGGACGGTCAATCTAGACAAATAGATCCGGAAGCAGTTTTTCGCCGGGCTTGACAGCGTAGGGGTCGAGATCGGTCACCCCCGCTTTTTCCAGCACCTCGTCGTCGATAAAGAAGTTGCCCGTCACATCAGCGCTCGGCTGGGTCAGGATCCAGTGGGCGGCATCGGCCATGATTTCCGGCTTGCGGCAGTTGTTCGGATTGACCGCGCCGCCGAGCATGGCCAGGGCTGCGGTCGCGATCACGGTACGTGGCCACAAGGCGTTGACGCCGATCTTCAGCGGTCGGAATTCTTCGGCCATACCCAGCACGCATTGGCTCATGCCATACTTCGCCATGGTGTAGGCTACGTGCGGCGCGAACCAGCGCGGTTCCATGTTCAGCGGCGGCGACAGGTTCAGGATGTGCGGGTTGTCCGCTTGCTTGAGATAGGGAAGCACTGACTGGGAGCAGACGAAAGTGCCGCGAACGTTGACCCCGAACATGAGGTCGAAGCGTTTCATCGGCACATCCGGGGTGGGCGCCAGGTAGATCGCCGAGGCATTGTTGACCAGGATGTCGATGCCGCCAAAGTGTTCTGCAGTGGTGCGCATGGCCTCGACCACGGCCTCGTCGTCGCGAATGTCCAGGCGGACGGCCAGGGCCCGGCCGCCAGCGGCCTCCACTTCTTCGGCCGCGGAGTGAATAGTGCCCGGCAGCTTGGGGTGCTTGCGGTCGGTCTTGGCGGCAATGGCAATGTTGGCGCCATCGGCAGCGGCGCGCAGGGCAATGGCCTTGCCAATGCCGCGCGAGGCACCGGTGATGAACAGGGTTTTTCCTTTCAGACTTCGGGTCATGACAAAAGCAGCATCTCGAAACAGGTGGACCAGTATGCTAACCGACTCACGGTAGCGGTGTGATTGAGTCCGGACGCAGCTGATGGAAGAAGGATTGCTCGGTACCCTGGCCGGAATCGTTCAGTCCCATCCGGGCTGGCTGATCGGCCTGGCTTTTGTCTTCGCCTTGCTCGAGTCGCTGGCCATTGTCGGTATTTTTGTGCCGGGAATCGTGCTGCTGTTCATGGTCGGTGCCGTCATCGGTCTGGATCCCGGCCTGTTCGTCGCCTGCTGGCTGGCCGCCAGCGCCGGGGCATTGGCCGGCGACCTGATCAGCTACTGGCTGGGCTACCGTTTCAGTGACCGTGTCCCCGGTCTGTGGCCCTTGAGTCGTCGTCCGGAGATGATGGCGGCCGGCCAGGTCTTGTTTGCCCGGCACGGGGGCAAGGGGGTGCTCATCGGGCGCTTCATCGGTCCGATCCGGCCGGTGGTGCCGCTGCTGTCTGGCACCATGGGCATGCGTCCGCTTGTGTTCCTGGCCTGGGCCGTGCCAGCTTGCCTGCTTTGGGCCCCCTTGTACCTGCTGCCAGGGATGCTGTTTGGTGCCTCGCTGGAGCTGGCAGCCGACTTCGCCGGCCGCCTCGTGGTAGTCCTGCTGATCCTGGTCCTCGGTGGCTGGTTCGTGGTCTGGATGACGCGGCAGGTCTACCAGTTCACCGCGCGCCGATCGGGCTGGTGGCTGCGCAGCATTATTCGCTGGAGCACCGGGCGACCGGTATTGGGCCCGCTGTTGCGCCCGCTGTTTGAACCGGGTGGCCGCGAAGTGCTGAGCGTTGCCCTGCTTGGCATCCTGCTGGTGATTTCACTGGCCGTGTTGATGGCGGTTTTGATCAGTACGCCGTTCCTTGCCCCGGCCTGGGATGCCGACTACCGGCTGGTCAGCCTGGCCGCCAGTCTCCGTAATCACTTTGCCGATCCCTTCTTTGCCTGGCTGTCCCTGGCTGCAGCGCCGCAAACGGCAGCGACGGTGGCCGTGCTGATGGGCCTGGCGCTGTTGTTGTTGGGCCGGCGCGTGACGATGTGGCACTGGTTGGCGGCGACCCTGGGCACCTACCTGCTGGCGGTGCTGCTGAGCGCATTGACCGGACTCATGATCGATCGTCCCGACTCGATTCCGACCATCGGTGAGGTGCCTCATCGCGGTATGGCCCTGACCACGGCCGTGCTCGGCTTTTTCGCGGTCATGCTGGCCAAGGACCTGAGTGCTCGTCGGCGCAAGTGGCCGTACCTGCTCAGTGCCACGCTGGTCGGCATGCTCGGCTTTTCGCACTACTACCTGGGGCTGGCCAGCCTGGCCGGCTTGCTGGCGGGGCTGGCCCTGGCCATGGGCTGGACTGCGCTGGTCGGAATCGCCTATCGCTCGCGTGCGATCAGCCGGCGTCGCCCGGCCTGGTTGGCGCTGGCGTTTTACTCGCTGATTGTGGTGGTCGCCACGGTGCAGGCGCATGGCCAGGTCGAGATGCGGCTGGATGCGACTCGCCTGGCCCAGCCGGATCGCAGTTACCTGTTCCTGGACTGGCAGGATGATGGCTGGCGTCAGCTCCCGGATCGATTGACCCGTCTCGGCCGTTACTCGCGTTCCCGTTTTGACTTCCAGGCAGCGGCCAATCTGGATCGACTGGCCGACCGCATGATCAGCGATGGTTGGCATCCGGTCGATATCGGCGGCGGTTCAGCCTTGTGGTCGCTGTTGCTGGGTGCTGGCGAAGACGGCAGCCTGCCACACCTGAGCCGCGATTTCGCCGGCCGGCCCGATGATCTGGTCATGCGACGGGAAAGCCCGGATGGTGAGATCTACCTGCTGCGCCTGTGGTCGTCCGGTGCCCGCCTGGAGCCCGGTGGGGTGCCGATCTGGCTGGGGCAGGTGCGCCAGGTCAAGCCCGTTAGACAGCTGGTGGTAATCAGCCGCTGGGATGAGGAGGACGCCGGTGCAGACCAGGCCCTGGCCCAACTCGACCGCAGCCTTGGTCCCTGGCGCATCAGTGGCCCGGAAGGCCGACCGCGCCTTTACGTTTCCATGTTCGATTGACGCCCGGCGACCTCTTCGACCATGTCGATCAGCGCGTCGAGACGGGCCACGGGGTCGATCATCTCGAGTAGATGCTGACTGCGCGGCAGATCAAGCGGCAACAGGCTGGCCAGGGTGAAACCCAGGCTGGTCGCATCATCGATATCGACATCGATACGCTCGGCCAGCTCGCGGTGCTGGAGCACCTGGCGCATCAAGGTTTGCAAGGCACCATGGCGGGGTGAAACGCGGGTTGCCTTTTCTTCGCTCAACCAGCTCACCTCGCCGGTCAGCAGACCATTGTCGCGGGCGCGGGTGGCGCGGACGCGGAAGCGACGGCAACCCTGGCAATCGATGCCCAGCAAGCCGTCTTCCAGGGTGGTGAAGTCCCGGATGCGCGCTTCGGTGCCGACGCTGGCATGACCACCCGCCGCACCGGGCTCGGTATCCATGCGCCAGACGACACCGAAGCCCGCGTCCTTGCGCAGACATTCGCGCACCATATCGATGTAGCGCGATTCGAAAATGCGCAGCGGTAGATGGGCGCCGGGAAGAAGCACCACGTTGAGCGGAAACAGGGGTAGGGTGTCAGTCATCGCAAGCTGGGACCTGGCGCAAAGCGCAAGATTCCCAGAGTCTCCATCAAGATGCCGTAAAACGGGTTTGTAGGCGCTCGACGAAGCGCTGCGGCGCGTGGCCGAAACCCTGGTTGCTCATGAACACCACGTGGTCGCCGGGCCGCACGGCCTGGTCGAGGTCATCGAGCAGGTTGTCGACCTGGCGACGGGCGCGGCCGATGCCATCGAGCTTGCTCAAGACTTCATGGGGATCCCAGTCCATGGCCTCGGAGGTTCGGATCCAGACATGGTCTGCCGCCATCAAGGCCGGGGCCAGTTCGTTGATGTGGTGGCCGCCACGCATGGTGTTGCTGGCCGGTTCCAGGGCAACCAGGATGCGAGCCCCGCCAATGCTTCGACGCAGGCCCTCCAGGGTCAGTCGGATGGCCGTGGGGTGGTGGGCGAAATCGTCGTAGACGCGGATGCCTTCGAGTTCGGTCAACAGTTCCAGGCGGCGCTTGACGCCGGTAAATTCCGCCAGCGCGGCCACGGCCTGGTCGGGTGCAACGCCCACTGCAGTGGCCGCGGCGACCGCGCTCAGGGCATTGAGGGCATTGTGGCGCCCGCTCATTGACCAGGCCAGGCTGCCCACCGGTTGTCCGGCCCGAATGAAGTCGAGCTCACGTCCGCCGGGTTCGCGCAGGTCAACCTGCCAGTCGCTGTCTGCCGATTCAGCCAGCCCGAAGCGCGCGGTCTGGCTCCAGCAGCCCCAGTCGAGCACATCACGCAAGTTGCCGTCGTGCGCATTGACGATGATGGTGCCATTGCCGGGGATGGTTCGAACCAGGTGGTGAAACTGGGTCTGGATGGATTTCAGATCCGGGTAGATATCGGCATGGTCGAATTCGAGATTGTTGAGGACGGCAACCTGCGGGCGATAGTGAACAAACTTGGCCCGCTTGTCGAAAAAAGCGGTGTCGTACTCGTCTGCCTCGACCACGAACAAATCGCTGCCGGCGCGCGCCGAAACGCCGAAGTTGTTCGGAATGCCACCGATCAGAAAACCGGGATTGAGTCCGGCAAACTCGAGGATCCAGGTCAGCATGCTGGCGGTGGTGGTTTTGCCGTGGGTGCCGGCCACGGCCAGCACGCGCCGACCCGATAAATAGTTTTCGCCCAGCCAGCGTGGCCCGGAAGTGAACGGCATACGCTCGTTGAGCATGTGCTCCACGGCCGGGTTGCCGCGACTCATGGCGTTGCCGACCAGCACCAGGTCCGGCGCCGGATCCAGCGCCTCCGGTCCGTAGCCTTCGGTCAATTCGATGCCCAGCGCTTCAAGCTGGGTGCTCATCGGCGGATAGACGTTGGCGTCGGAGCCAGTCACGCTATGGCCGTCGGCGCGCGCCAGGGCGGCCAGGCCTCCCATGAAAGTGCCACAAATGCCAAGAATATGAAGTTTCACAGTGAACCTGTCAGCGCGTTGATCGCGAAAAGGGTCGCGGCAAACGATGCCACGGAGACGGCCATTCCGGCGCCGAAGGAAGTATCCAGGGCATGGCGCCAGACATGGCCATTGACTGCCAGGGACCAGAAGAACAGTACGACCAGGAACAGGCCGCCGACGGTCGAACCCTGATCGTCGCTGGCCAGCCCGAACGGCACGCTCAGCGCCGATAGCACCGCGCTGGTTCCGAACAGCGCGCTGACCGTTTGCGGCCAGCGCGCCACCTTGCTGGCGGCAACCAGTATGATGCGGGACAGCATCAGTGGAACGGCCACGGCCAGGGCCATGACCAGCACCACGTTGTCCGGCGGCTGCGAAACACTCAGGCTGAGACCGGTGATGAAGATGTACAGGCCGAGACAGGTCAGCATCACCGTCACGCCGGCCGGCAGGTCCTGCGGGCCCAGGCGCAGCAGCGTGATGGCCAGCAGCCGCTTGACTAGATCGCTCATGAAGTGCCTACCGGCGCGTTTTCTGGAGCCCGAATTGCCGAACTTTTCATGCCAGTCCGACTGCCCGCCCGATTGCCAGGTCGATGCTCGCGGCCAGCTGTGCCCGATGCCGGCCACGATGACGGCTAGTGCGCTCAAGACCATGCGCCCGGGCCAGTTGCTGGAGGTGCTCGCTACCGATCCGCTGGCTGAAGTGGACCTGGCGGTATTGTGCGAGATGCTGGGTCATGAGCTGGTCAGCGCAGCGCGCAGCGAAGATGCGCTGCGCATCCTGATTCGGGTCAGTGCAGGGCAGCGGTCAGACGCTGGTTGATTTCGTCGATCGAACCGATTCCGTCCACCTCCGCCAACAGGCCGCGCTCGGCGTAGTGACCGGTAACCGGCGCAGTCTGTTCCCGGTACACCGCCAGGCGATTGCGCACGACTTCCTCGGTATCATCCGAGCGCCCTTCCTGCTCGGCGCGCTTGGCCAGTCGACCGACGATCTGATCTTCGTCCACATTCAGCGCCAGCGCTTTCTGCACCGGAAGATCCAGGCGCCCCAGCACCTCGTCAAGCGCGTGCGCCTGAGCCAGGTTGCGCGGATAACCATCCAGAATGTAGCCGGCCTGGATGTCGGGCGCACCCATGCGCTCCTCGATCAGGTCGAGCATCAATGCGTCGGATACCAGCTCGCCGGCATCCATGGCCGCCTTGGCCTTGATTCCGAGCGGGGTGCCGTCCCGAACTGCGGCTCGCAGCAGGTCGCCGGTAGAAATATGAGGGACGCCGAGGCGGTCCTTGAGGAGGGCGGCCTGGGTGCCCTTGCCCGAACCAGGGGGGCCAAGAAGTACGATGCGCATGACAGTTGTCGTCGATGGTCCAATGAGTGATCAGAACCGCTAAAAGTACTTGGGAAGCGAACGGGTGTCAAATTGGCTATGCTGTGGGCTCCTTGACCAGAGCAAAGGACGTATTCGATGGCCGGCAGGACCTACCTGTATGCGCAGTCCGGCGGTGTGACGCCGGTGATCAATGCTACCGCTGCTGCGCTGATTCGCGCGGCCCGGGCCTCCGGCGATCGAGTGCTGGCCGCTCGCGACGGTATTCTCGGCGTTCTCGAGGAACGTCTGATCGATACCGACCGTTTGTCCGACCGTGATCTTGTCGCCATTGGTCATACGCCTGGCGGCGTATTTGGCTCGTGCCGTTACAAGCTCAAGGGCATGGAAGACAATCGACGCGAGTACGAGCGACTCATTGATGTGTTCCGAGCCCACCAGGTCGATTGCTTTTTCTACAACGGCGGCAATGACTCGGCCGATACCGCGCTGAAGGTCTCCAGGTTGGGTGAATCGATGGATTATCCGATCCAGTGCATCGGCGTGCCCAAGACCATCGACAATGACCTGGCCGTGACCGATAACTGCCCGGGTTTTGGCTCGGTCGCCAAGTACGTGGCCGTGTCCATTCTCGAGGCCAGTCTTGACGTGATGTCCATGGCTTCGACCTCAACCAAGGTGTTCATCCTGGAGGTCATGGGTCGCCATGCCGGCTGGATTGCTGCTGCTGGCGGTCTGGCCGCGCGCGCGCCCGGCGATCCGCCCCAGATCATCCTGTTTCCCGAGATTCCGTTCGACCAGCAACGTTTCTGCGCGGCCGTGCGCCAGTCGGTGGAGCAGAACGGCTACTGTTCGGTTGTTGTTTCCGAGGGCTTGCGCAATCCCGAGGGCGAGTTTGTCGCCGCGGCGGCCAGTCGCGATGCCTTCGGCCATCACCAGCTGGGTGGCGTGGCACCCGCGGTGGCCGACATCGTCAAGCGTGAACTGGGCTACAAGTACCACTGGGCGGTCAGCGACTACCTGCAGCGCTCGGCTCGCCATATCGCTTCGGCCACCGATGTCGAGCAGGCTGAGGCGGTGGGCGAGGCGGCCGTCGCCATGGCCCAGGCTGGTCAGAGCGGCGTGATGCCAGTCATTCGTCGCATTTCCGACCAGCCTTATCAGTGGGAGATCGCGACGGCAGAACTTGACCAGATCGCCAACCACGAGAAGAAGATGCCGCGCGAGTACATCACCGAGGATGGATTCGGTATTACTGAACCTGCCCGTCGTTACCTGGCCCCGCTGATTCGAGGCGAGAATTTTCCGCCGTTCGATGAAGATGGCTTGCCGCAATACTTGCGGCCCGAACTCGTCGAGATCGAAACCCGCTTGCCGGCGTTTCGCGTCTGAGCGGCGGTTGCCGCACCCCGGGAGACTGAGGCATGGGGACGCTGGTTCACGGTTTGCTGGGCATCGCTGGGCTGCTGGGGCTGGCGTGGTTGTTGTCAGAAAAACGCTCGGCAATTGCCTGGCGTACCGTCCTGGTCGGCCTGGCCTTGCAGTTTGGCCTGGCCGTCTTTGTGCTGTGGGTGCCGATTGGACAGCGGTTTTTCCAATGGCTGGGCGGTCTGTTCGTGACCCTGATCGGCTACACCCGGGCGGGCTCGGAGTTCGTGTTCGGCGGGCTGGTCGATGTCGACCAGGTGGGTTTCGTGTTCGCGTTCCAGGTCTTGCCCACGATCATCTTTTTTGCGGCCTTGATGGCCTGCCTGTACCACCTGGGCTTGATGCAGCGCCTGGTCGAGGCCATGGCCTGGGTGATGAACCGCCTGATGGGTGTGTCGGGCAGCGAATCGCTGGCCACTGCGGCCAATGTGTTCGTCGGTCAGACCGAGGCGCCGTTGGTGGTGCGGCCCTTCATCTCTGGCATGACCCGCTCGGAGCTGTTTGCGCTGATGACCGGCGGGATGGCGACGATTGCAGGCGGCGTGCTGGCTGCCTACGTGCTGTTGCTCGGTGGCGCGGATGCAGAAACCCAGACTTTCTTTGCCCGGCACTTGATCTCGGCCTCGATCATGGCCGCGCCGGCGGCGCTGCTGATGGCCAAGCTGCTGGTTCCGGAGACCGCGCAGTCGGAAACGGCCGGTGCGGTCAAGGTGGCCGTCGACCGGCCCCACGTCAACCTGATCGAGGCGGCTGCCGGTGGCGCTGGTGATGGCTTGAAGCTGGCGCTGAATGTAGGTGCCATGCTGTTGGCTTTCCTCGCCCTGATCGCGCTGATCAACGGCCCGCTGGGCTGGCTGGGCTCGGTCAGCGGGCTGGAGGCCTGGCTGGGGCAGCCCCTGGAACTGGCCTTGCTGCTGGGCTGGGTGTTCGCGCCGCTGGCTTTTCTCGCCGGCGTGCCGCTGGCCGAGGCAGTGGCCGTGGGCGGGCTGGTCGGGCAGAAAGTGGTGGCCAACGAGTTTGTTGCCTACATCGCCTTGAGTGACATGCAGGATGGCCTGTCCGAACGCTCGGTTCTGATTGCCACCTACGCCCTGTGCGGCTTTGCCAACTTTGCCTCGATTGCCATCCAGATCGGTGGGATCGGCTCGATTGCACCCTCACGCCGCCCGGACCTGGCCCGGCTGGGCCTGAAAGCCGTGCTGGCCGGCACCCTGGTCTCGC
>SLQY01000248.1 GCA_007131235.1 Wenzhouxiangella sp. | reverse complement strand
TGGCTACGGGCCAGCCCGCGGTTGGCGATGGACTGGCGCACCTTCTTCTCCATGGTCAGGCGCACGCTCTCGTAGAGCATGGCCTGCTTGTCGCCCAGGGTCACGGTGCGCAGCAGCTCGGTCTTGGGCGGGAGTTCAGCGGCGACCAGATCCTTGGTTCGGCGCAGCATGAACGGTGCGGTCCGTCGCGTCAGGCGCTGAAGCTTTTCACCATCGCCGTGTTGTTCGATTGGCGTGCGGTAGTGGCGTCGGAATGCCTGATGCTCGCCGAGAAAGCCCGGCATCAGGAAGTCGAACTGGGCCCACAGTTCGCTCAAGTGATTTTCCATCGGCGTGCCGGTCAGGCACAGCCGATGCTCGGCCTTGAGCCGGCGCGCCACCTGGGCGGCTTGCGCCTTGGGGTTCTTGATCTGCTGGGCCTCGTCCAGAATCAGGTAGTGCCATTGCTGCGCCAACAGCGCCTCGCGGTCGCGCGGGAGCAGTGGGTATGTGGTCAGCACCAGGTTGGCTGCTTCGACCTGATCAAAGCGCTCAAAGCGCTCAGGGCCTTGCAACACAATCACTTTCAGGCCGGGTGTAAACCGCGCTGCCTCGCGCTGCCAATTACTCATCAGGCTGGTGGGTGCCACGATCAGGCACGGATATTTCATCCGCCCGGCGCGTTTTTCCACGGCCAGGTGGGCCAGGGTCTGAATGGTTTTACCCAAGCCCATGTCATCGGCCAGAATGCCACCGAAGCCGTGGCTGCGCAGAAATTGCAGCCAGTTGACACCGTGCAGCTGATAGTCACGCAGCGTGCCCTTGAACGTGGTGGGCAGCTTGACCTTTTCCAGCCCGGAAAAGTCGCGCAGTGCTGCCGCGAGCTTGCGCAGCGATGTCGCTCCCTGGATCGGCACGCCGTCAAGATCATTGAGGCGCCCCACATCCGGCCTGGGCAGCGCCAGCGTATCGCCGTCGACCTGATCGAACAACTCGATAATGGTGCTCAGCACCGGCTCGATCCGCGCACTGGGCACCTTGACGAAGTGGCCCTTGCCAGCATTCAGGTAAAGGGTTTCCGGCAGCTCTCCGGGCTGGTAATGCTCGAGCAGCTCGCTGACCAGCGGCAATAGCGGCATCACCCAGCCGTCGAACTCCAGGTCGAAGCGCAGGCTGAACCAGTCGTTGCCAGACTCCTCCACCTCGCCATGAATGGCATCAGCCTGGCTGATCGTCAGGCCCTGGTGCTCTACCAGCTCGACCTGCCAGCCAGCCTGTTCGAGTTCCGGCTTTTGCTGATCGATCCAGGCAAACCAGGCATCGCGAAGCGCCACGTCCTGTTTCCAGCCTGGCTGGACGAACTGATCATTGCGCCCATGCAGCCGCACCAGGCCAACGCTTTCCAGTTGTTTGAGCGCTTCTTCCTCGGCGGCCAGATCGCGCTCGATTCGGATCAAACCCACTTCCTCATCCCGGACCAGCACCGCCTCGCCGCCGGGATCAACCGGCTGGTCGCCATAGGCAAAGCTCGGGTGTGCGACTGCGAACTGGGGAACGCGCGGATCGAAATCCACCCGCAGCACCGGGACCGGACGTCCGCCAACATCGAGGCGCTGGACCGGCACTGGCGTCGGCATGGCCGGCACGCTTGACGCCAGGCGGCGGGCCACGGCGGCAGCGCGGTCCTTCGGTACCTGTGGCGCCTGCGACAGGGCAATCAGGTGCCGGGCATCCAGACCTTCCGGGCACTGCACTGTGCCGATCAGCAATCGATCAAGGTCCAGATACATTGGCGGATCCACGGCCAGCAGTTCGCCACCATCTTCCAGATCGAGGCGCAAACAGAAGGCTTCAGCCTGCGGTTGCCAGTCGATGTTCAGCGCCCGAACCGGGCCGCGCTGAATCGCCTGAACGCGATCCAATTCCAGGAAACATCGCCCCGTATCCACCATCCGCGCCAGCGCCAGCCCGCCGACCGAGCCGGTCAGGCCCTGGTCGGAAACTTTCGCCATTGCCAATGCCCTGAGCAATCCCAGGATCTCTTGATCTGCATCGGCCAGGTAGTGCGGTCGGCTCCAGGGGTTGTATAGGGTGCTTATCGCGGCACTGCGACCGCGCGTCCACCCCTCACCGTCCGCCCGAGGCTTGGCAACGCTGAAATCAACATCGACAATGCTCGGAAGGCGCTCGTGGCGCCTGATCTGGTAAAGCAGCGCTTCCTCGCGATCGTCCGATGAATTCGAGTCCGGCTCGGTGAAGGTCTCGAGCCACTGATCCAACGGATCAATCGAACTGTCATCGAAATGGTAGCCGCGCCGCTGCCACTCCAGCACAACGGCCACCACATGCTTGCAATTGAAGCCGACCGGACAACTGCACTCGCCGATCAACTCAACCTCGTTTCCTATCGAAACAAAGGATATTTCCTGCTCGTAGGAAGCTCCTCGACTGCCGGAGCAATGTCCAAACAATTCGCGATCGCCATCTGGCGCTTCATACACTTCAACGGAATCGACCATGCCATCGCGAAAATAGGCCAGCCCCCGTCGCCAGGCCCCTTCATCCACCTCTGACTCCAACCATTGTGGTGAAGCGCAAATCGCTGACATTGATTGAAATGGCATGGCTTGGGCGGATGGGAAAGGCGACAGACCCTGCATTGTAGCGACAAAGCGGTTTCTCGCACGGACATCCGGCGTGGAAATCCAGGAGAAATCCAGGACATTCAGCGCGGGGCGTCAAGATGCCCAGGCAGAGACGAGAGAACCGGCTCCGGCAGGGGAGTCGAAGCGTGTCTTCAAACCCACCGTGGCTGACAGAACGCACTGGCGCATTGCTGTCGCTTGCGACGGCAAGCCGCCAGGTCGCACGGCTGTCGTTGGCTGCACGAGGTCCTGGACGTTTAATCGGTTCTGCGCAATTCGGCGCGACTACGCAAAGGATCGACAAATGAACAACGTTCAGACATACAAGAGCCAGGATAAAGGCAACGCTGATTCCCGCATCAAGGTCAGCATGGTTGGTGGCACCGAGTGCTGGCTGCAAGCCGACGACTGCCTGATTCGAATCTGGGCCTCCAACTGGACCGGCCGCGAGATTGTTCGCATTCAACGCGGTGGCATGGAACAAGTGGTCTCGGACAAGCGCAGCTTCAGATTCAAGACGCCGCACTCGTTCGAGCTGGACGGTCACATTTTCCGCCTCGATGTCCAGATCAATTTCAGGCGAGTGGAAGTCACGCTGCACCGCGACGGCGAATTGATCGACGCCGAACGCATGGACCTGAACTGCGTTCCCATCGATCCCGTCACCGGGCACCTGGACTGGCCTCAAGCCAGTATTCAGCTTGGTGTGCCAATACTCGGCGGCCTGGCTTTCGGCGCGACCCTGGGGTACCTGGTCGCCGAGCTGGTCAAGTGAGACCTACCAGGCATCACCCGGTCAGGCTGGGTAGGCGGAAACGGCCAGCAGGAGGTAGCCAGCAGACAAGTTCTCTTGACGCCGGCCTGCATGCGACTGTGGTCTGATAAAACATGTTCAATGCTTCTGCCCTCGCTGTTGTCGCGCTAGCCGGCCTGGTACTGGTTGCCTGTGCGCGGCATCACAATGATCCCGGCCGAGAGTCGGCGCTGCCGCAAAACGGGCACGTGTTGCTGGCCGATCAGCGCTTTTCGCCGTCAGGTTGGCCACAGGCTCTGTATGCCGATGTCTACATTCCCGATGGTGACCAGGAGACTTGGCCGGCAGTGTTGGTGGTTCATGGCGGCGGCTGGGAGCGACGCAGCCGGGAGGACATGGCGCGGATTGCACGCCAGCTGGCCGATCGCGGTTTCGTGGCCGTGAATATCGATCACCGCTTCGCGCCCGCGTTTCAATTTCCGGCGCAGCTGCATGACGTGCAGCTGGCACTGGACTGGATGCGCGACCAGGCCGGGCAGCTGCAAATCGATCCTGATCGTATTGCCGGGCTGGGGTTTTCCTCGGGGGCTCACCTGGTGGCGCTGGCCGCGCTGGTGGCCGGCACGGATGCCGAGCTCAATCTCGACCATGGACCACCGGAGCAGGGCTTTTTCGCGGTCGTGGTCGGTGGCACTCCCTCCGACTTCGGGCTGTTCTCCGATGGGCGCCTGCTCAGGCAGCTGATGGGGACGACCGCGGACGAGGCGCCACAGGCCTACCGCGACGCTTCGCCGATCGGCCATGTACATCCCGCTGCACCACCGTTTTTCCTGTTCCACGGATCCCTGGACCGGCTGGTGCCCTTCGAGCATTCAGAGGTGCTTTACGAAGCCCTGATCGAGCAAGGCGTACATGCCGAGCTCTACCGTATGCGCTTACGCGGCCACGCCAGTGCGTTCATCACCAGCGGCGGCGCGCTGCGCGAGGCTACCCGTTTTTTGCATGAGATGGCCGGTCGGGCGGGGGACGGCGAATAGCGGTCGGAGCCTGGGCGCTTCGGGCCAGTCGGACCACCGATGTTCCAGTAACGGGTCCAACTCGACAACGTCATCCCGGACTGTCCCGGCATTCACGAACCGGATAGAATGGGGCGGAGGGAAGCACCATGACCTATCGATTCGGACCATTCACGCTCGACCCGCATACCGGCGATCTGGTCGGCCCGGATGGACCGATTGCGCTCAGACGCCAGGCCTTCAAGCTGCTCGAGGTGTTGCTGGAAAATGCACCCGCGCTGATGGACCGCGATACCCTGCTGGACCAGGCCTGGGGGCGCACCGCGATTTCTCCCAACGTCCTGCCCCAGGGCATCAGCGAACTGCGCCAGGCCTTGGGCGACAATCCGCAGCAACCAAAATACATAGAAACCCTGCACCGACGCGGGTACCGGATGATTTGTCCGGTCTTGCGCGAAGAAACGCCCGCCGCCCCCGCTCCGGATGCCGATCCGGACGAAGTCCCACAGCCAGAAACAGAGGCCCAGGATGCGGCCTCGACGACTGCGCCGACTGCAGTTCAAGAGCAATCGCGCGGCCCCACCCTGGCGTGGGTTGGCCTGGTCGTTCTGGCGATAGCGCTGGCCGGCACGCTATTTTTGAACTGGCATCAAAACAGGGATCAGCGCTGGTTGCATGAACAGGCACTGCCCGAAATCCGGCAGCTGATCGAATTCGACGTTGCCTCGGCCTGGCAGCTGGCCCGCCAGGCACGCGAACGTATCGGCAACGATCCGCAGCTCGAACAGCTCTGGCTGGACCTGACCTTGCCGGCTGACATCCACAGCGAGCCACCGGGAGCAATGGTCAGCATCCGAGGTTTCGACGAGGTCGATCCTGGCTGGATCACCCTCGGCACGACACCGCTGGAGCAGACTCGCCTGCCGCTGACCATGCTGCGCTTCAAACTCGAGCTTGATGGTCACGAACCCATCGAGACGGCCCCCAGCGTGTTGCCATCGCCGGAAATACTTCACCTGCATACGGCGGAGCAAACACCGCCCGGCATGGTATTTGTCCGTGGCGGAACGGTTCGCTTTTTCCGTTGGGATGCCGTGGTCGAAGATTTCTGGATTGGTCGCCACGAGGTTTCCAACCAGGAGTACCTGGCCTTCGTCGAGGCCGGTGGCTACCGTCAGCCCGAGTTCTGGCTTGATGATCTGCCCGCTGAATTCGATTCGCTGGCCGACCTGATGGAGAAGCTGGTCGATAGCACCGGACGCCCGGGACCAGCGACCTGGGCCATGGGCACTTATCCGCCCGGGGAGTCCAGTCATCCGGTCGCCGGTGTCAGCTGGTTCGAGGCCCGGGCCTACGCGCGCTGGGCCGGCAAGGAATTACCGAGCGCCTTCCACTGGTACCGTGCCGCCGGACTGGGCACGCCACAGCACGCCAATTTCACCGGCGTGCTCGCACGCAGCAACTTTGAAAGCCGCGGCACCGTTCCGGTTGGCAGCCTGGCCGGGCTTGGCCCCTGGGGCACTTACGACATGGCAGGCAACGTGCGTGAATGGTGTACCAATCCCTCCGCCTCCCTGCGCCAGAGCCTGGGCGGGGGCTGGCAGGATACCTCCTACCAGTTCAGCGACATCAATGCCTTCGAACCGCTCGACCGTTCGCCTTCCCAGGGTTTTCGACTCATGCTGCCAGCGGGCGAGACGGATCCAAACCTTCACCGCGACCTGGTCATGCCGGAGCGCAGCCAGGGCGAGCCGGTCGACGACGCCATCTTTGCGCTCTATGCCCGACTGTTCGATTACGACCCCATGCCGCTGGACGCGCGAATCGACCGGGTCGATGACAGCCACCGTCTCTGGGTCCGTGAGCACATCAGTTTCAATGCCGGCTATGGCCGCGAACGAGTGACAGCCCACCTGTTCCTGCCGCGCCACGTATCACCCCCTTTCCAGACCGTGGTCCATTTCCCCGGCGGCGATGCGATGCTGCTCAACGACATCAACGATGCCGGACTGCTGCCCATAGAACCCTTTATTCGCAGTGGCCGCGCCGTGATCTACCCGGTCTACCAGGGCACCTTTGATCGACGGCCGGACCACCGTCCGGGCCCGATTGGCATCCGCAATCTGTTGGTGCAGCAAATCAAGGACCTGCGCCGGACAGTTGACTATCTGAACACTCGGGAAGATATCGACAGCGACTTCCTGCTCTACCACGGAATCAGCCTAGGGGCCGTGCGCGGCAGCTTCGCCCTGGCCATCGAACAGCGCTTCCGTGCCGCCATCCTGGTCTCCGGAGGCATGATTCCGACCAGCTTCCTGCCGCCGGAAGTGCAGCAAATCGATTACGTGACCCGGATCAACCTACCCCTGCTGATGATCAACGGTCGCGAGGATTTCAATTTTCCCTACCGGGATTCCCAGCGACCTTTCTACGAATCAATTGCCACCGCGCCAGAGAACAAGAAACTGCTGGCGCTGGACTGGGGTCACCTGCCAACCGGCTACAGCGACGTCATGCGTGAAGTCGTTGACTGGGCGGATCGCTGGCTGGGCCCGGTCAACCTCGAATAGCTGCAGACTACTTCTGCCAGACCACGGGATCTATGAAGCTGCCTCTCTGGTGGGTTGGCTTGTCCATCTCGACCTGGGGATCGAGCCGGCGAATAGTCAGATCATTGCGACGGGCACGAACCTCCCAACTCACCTCCCCCGAGGCTGCGCCACCGGCAACCAGGAAGCGATTGCGCTGGATTTCGCGGGCGACGTGCAGACCCGGGCCCGGCTCGCCCAGCGCGGTAAGCTGGTAGCGAAAGTCGGTATTGATCAGTTCGAACCACTCGGGCAACTCGACCCAGGCCAAACCGTCAGCGTCGAGGCGGACCCGGCCGGCATAAACATTGAAGGGCTCGGGTCCTTCACTGGCAAAATGCAGGAGTACCCGGTTTTCAGGGTCTAGTGGATGGTCGATGCGAAAGTTCTTGGTACCGGCCACGTGCAGACTGCCAGCGATGACCAGATCGTCGTCCAGCTCTGCTCGCTGCGATCCGCATGCGGCAAGGAACAGCAAGCCGCAGGCGCACACCAACGCGCGTCCCAAGAACTGAAGTGGCCTCAAATTGGCAGGTTCTGCGCTGTTCACTCTGCTATCTCCTGTCTGCTTGCTTGCTGGTTTTGAAAATAGATCCGGTCCGCGCCGTCCTGGTACCCAAGCTTGCCAAGCAGACGGGCTCGTGACTTATGAAATCTTTCTTGTTTCGATAAAATTGTCATCGTGACCGATGAAACAAGCCGAACATCAAAGGGAACAAAAATTCCCGGCTGCCGGCAAACCGCAGGACAGGCCTGCTGGCACCGAAACCAGACCCACCAGACCTCAATTATTTTGAAATCCGTTGGCACTTATTTGGCCCAAATCACGATGTATTAAGTAATGGTGGCGCTATTGCGCATCATTTGGCATGCGCCGGGATTGAGCACGGGACATGTTGAAACGGGCCGCGGGTAGGGAAAGACTGGGAGTCTGAGGGGAACTGCGCGCCACCACAGCATTGGATCTCGGCCATCGTTGGCCAACAAACACAATACAGGATGGAGCCGTCATGACCAAAGCCAGTCCAGCCGCTGAGCGTCTCCGGTCACGCCAGCAATTCCCTTGCATTCAGGCCTTGCTGCTTGTGCTGGCCATCAGCGCATGGTCGCTTGCAGAACAGGCATCGGCACAGATCACCGTGCAGCTATCTGCAACCAGCTCCGTCCCCGACGGTTATGCAGTGGTCACTTTTTCCCTCACCGGCGATGGCGTCGCGGATTACTTTCAGGGGACGATCGAGTACGACTCGCCCGACCTGGTCATCCAGAACGTGGTCTGGTGCATACCCGAAGGAAACTTCACTGGCAGCTGCACGCCCGGCAATCCAGGGTTCCTGCAAGTCAACGTGACTGCCGAGCCCGGCTCAACCCTGGACGACTTCACCGGCTACGTGGTGTTCCGCGTCGATGAGAATGCAGACTTCGGCGGTCTGCAGGTTGCCTGGGGCTTTGTCGATGCCGGCATCTCAACCGTTGATCCTGTAGACGGTGAAGTCTCGGTCCAGGACCCCACCAGCATCGTGGTATCCCCCGATCCAACCCTGGTTGACTTCGGAACCGTCGAGGTCGACGCCGGCGGCGCGTTGGAAAGCGTGGAAATCTGCGGCACCAACGACCAGGGCGGATCCGTCTGGGTGATCGGCATTCAGGCCGACAACGAGGATTTCTTCATCGAGCCCGACGCCGGCAGCTGCCCTGAAACCTTTCCCTTTGATTTGACCGACCAGCCCGGAGGGTGCTGCGACAAGGTGGTGTTTTTCGATCCCAGTGGATCCGCATTGTTCGAGTCCGACATGCAAATTTTTGCCAGCAACGGCGTGAGTGCCGTTCTGCTGAGCGGAAGCGGCGTTCCGGCCGGCAGCAACTTCCTGCCGACGATGTCGCCGCCAAGTCGTGACTTTGGCGAAGTACCCACCAACACCCCGGATTTTGAGACGTTCACGGTATTCAATGACGGTGCCTTGTCCGGCGAGATCAACGACGTGTTCATTGACGGCGACGCCGAGTTCTCGATCATCGGTGGCTCCTGCGTGGTGCCGGTCTATCCGCTCGAGCTGGGCCCGGGCGAGGGATGCACCATCGATATCGAGTTTCTGGTCCCTGGTCTGCTGACCGACCCGGCCAGCTTTTCAGCCGACCTGGTCGTAGATACGGAAGTTGGCAACCTGGTCTCATCCCTGGTCGGCACCGGCCTGACCGTCGATGAGATATTTGCCGACCTGTTCGAAACACTGTTTTTCCCCATGCCGCTGGGCTCGATCACCATCTGCTCAACGGTCAACTGGTCCGGCGCGGTTGGCCTGACCGATACGGATGTCGGCAGCCAGGGCGCGGCCAACCGGCGTTACACGAGCCTGTGCGGTTTACGCGTACCGCTGGATGGCGAGCCACGCTACCTCGACGACCAGCGCCCCAATCCGGAAGCGTTTTACAACGCAAGGTTCTATGCCTTCTTCGACGATGTCGAAAGTGGCTCGGTCCTGATTTTCGAAGGAGATGAAGCGGGTTCTCCGCGATTCCAGGTCATCTACGAAGACGGTGGTCTGGTTTTCAACGTTTTTGACAACGATGACACCGAGTTCAGCGAAACGATTCCCGATATCGGCACCGGCTGGCACTCGATCGAAGTGGTTTGGGAGTCCGGACCAAATGCAGAAGTCCTGATATCGGTCAATGGCGGCGCGGACGTGGCGGTGTCGGTCGACAACTCCGATCATCGCATCAGCGAGCTGCGGCTGGGCAACATCGTCGCTGACTTGAACGGCGTGGGCTCGGTAGATTTCGATGCCTTTGACTCTCGCAGAATCACACGCCCCGGCCGACTTCTGGTTGGCGATGCCGATGACGATGGCCAGGTCGACCTATTTGACCTGGAGGCGATTGACGACGAGATCGCGGACTTGACCTTCGCCCCGGGTCAGCCCGATTGCAATGAAGATGGCGTCATTGACGTCGCAGACCGTGAATGCGTTGGCGAGATCGTTGCCGCTGGCCAAGCCATCACCTTTGCCCTGGATCAGATCAGTGCCATACCCGGCTCGGCAGTCGAGCTGTCGGCTTTCTTGGACGCCAACCCGTTCGATGCCAGCACGGTATTCCTCGAACTCACGATCGATACCGACCTGGTGGCCTTTGGCACTGGCGGCGTCGACTGCGGACGGGTAGTCGAGGGCGCGGACCTGGGTGCCGAACACACGCTGATCTGCGAGCAGTTCGGCGTCGACTCTACCGGCGTGGCCGTGCTCGGAACCGAGCCCCTGCCCGTCGGCGAACTGTTCCGGGTGCTACTTGATGTCGACCCCGGTGCGATCGATGGTGCAGAGGCCCCGGTGGTTATCGAGCAACCCGAATTCTTCTTCAACAGCATCGTGCTGCCGTTGAGCATGCTCGACCTTGGTGACGGGCTGCTGGGCGTATTCATTCCCGTGGCCGACCTGGTACTGGATCCACTGCAACACGATTTCGGCGAGATCGAGCCGGACGGCTTCCCGGTCACCCAGGATTTCACCCTGACCAACGATGGCGATCCGGATTCGGTGGCCGATATCGAGCTGGTGAGCCTGGTCGGCGATACCGCTTTCAGCCTGGTCGGCGACGGCTGCAGCGACAACAGTCTGCCGCAAGGCCAGAGCTGTATCATCAGCGTCCAGTTCGATGCGGCCAACCTGGTACCCGGCAACTATGGCGCCGCGCTCCAGTTCATCGCCAGTCCAGCGCTAGACCCGGCGCCCATCAGCGGCACTCGCGCCGGTATTGTCGATTTCGACATCGTGCCGGAGAACACGAATTTCGGATCGGTGCAAGCTGGTGCCAACCCGGTGACGCGCAACTTGACCCTGGTCAATACCGGCGAGCTGCCCTTCGATGCGGCAGACATCGATTTCGGACTCGGCGGCGACCCGGTCTTCTCGATCATCGACAATAGCTGTGTTGCCGGGCTGGTGCTTAGCCCGGGTGAATCCTGCCTGATTGTCGCGGCGTTTGACGGCGGCAACCAGGCACCAGGCTCCTACGTTGGATTTTTCCAGGCCATTTCGCCGTCGGCTTCGGTCACCGTGACGCTTAGCGGCGTTCGCGCGCCGACGCCCACCCTGGCAGTAGCGCCGTCCATGCATGATTTCGGTGCGCCCGACCTGGCCGAGTTTCCGGTTCAGCAGCTGTTTGTAGTGAGCAACAGCGGCGAGCCAGGTTCCGTGGCCACGGTCAGTTTGGTCAGCCTGAGCCCGTCGCCGTACTTCAGTCTGCAGGCCAACACCTGTCCCGGAAACGCGCTGGCTGCCGGCCAGGCTTGCATTTTCACCGTTGCATTCGACGCCAGCGAGGCCGCGCCGGATGATTACACGGCCAGCGTACAGGTGTTCAGCAATGCCGGCAATCCAGCGGTTGCGCTGGCCGGCACCCGGGCAATTGCCGGCCTGGAGCTGACGCTAACACCGGAGTCGCTCGACTTCGGCGACGTCGAAGCTGACCAGTTCCCGGTCTTCCAGACCTTCACAGTCCAGGCCGCCGGTGAAGATGATATTGCCATGCCGATCGACAACGTGTTGCTGAGCGGTGACCCGGCCTATGCCATTGTCAGCGACGACTGCAGCGGCAGCGAGCTGGCCAATGGCGACGCCTGCCAGGTCGAGGTCAGCTTTGATGCCGCGGACCTGGCACCCGGCACGTACGACGCCGTGCTCGATATCGTGTCGGAACAGCCGCTGGCGGCAACCATCACCGGCCAGTTTGTCGTCGCACCCCCGACCCCGAACCTTTTCGTGCTGCCCGAGCCAGCCGCGCAGCGCCCCGGCGTGGCCAGTTTTGTTGGGGACGGCAGCGCTACCGGCACCGGACGCAGGGTGAGCCCGGTCGGCCGCATTGGCCCAGCCGCGACGACCCGCTTCCTGGTCAGCGTGCCTAGCGAAGGTGCCGTATACCTGGTCAGTGACGGCGCATTCAATGCCCCGGCACGCGTTCTCAGCCCAGCGCTGGAACAGGCCATCCGCTTCCAGCTTTCCGAGCCCTCGCTGTTCGGCATCAGCCTGGCTGGCGATGGTGACTTCTTTGCCACGGGTCATGCCACGCTGGCGCTTGGTGACCACATCAGCGGCCGGATCGTGCTGCTGTCTGGCGACGACGAGATCGAGCCAGGCCCGGCGAGCATTGACCTAAGCGAGCTTGCCGGTAACGGCACTGCCGTGGGCGCCGGCTTCAGCGCTGTTGTTGTCGGCGGATCGGCCCTGTCCGGACAGGCGTTCGAACTGGCCTTTATCGGCGACTTCAATGGCAACGGCCATGACGACCTGGCCATCGGTTTGCCAGACCACGGCAGTGCCGGACAGGGCCGGGTCTACGTCCTGTTCGGCAGCAGCGGTTTGCAGGATATCGACCTGGATTCACTGAGTCCTGACCAGGGCATCATCATCGACGGCAACGTATCGGGGGCCGGACTTGGCTTCAGCCTGGCCGGCGCTGGCGATTTCAACGGCAGCGGCCTGGCTGACCTGGTCATCGGCGCCCCATTTGCCAGCGACTACGGGCGTGTCGTGCTGGTCTTTGGCAGCAACGAACCTGCCAGCATCAATATATCGGAGCTCGACGGCAGCAACGGCTTCATCGCGCGCATGCCGGTCGATTCCAGCGCCGGCCCACGCTTTGGCTACGCCGTCGATGGTGCCGGCGACTTTGATGGCGACGGTTTCGCTGACGTCATCGTCGGCGCGCCGCGCCTGCTGGGCAACGGCGCAAACGCCGCTCCCGGCCAGGCCCGGATCCTGTTTGGCGCGGCTGATCCCGGCGTGTCCGATGTGCTGGTCGACGACACCGAAGCGCTGCGGCAACTGGAAATTCATCCCTTCAACATCGGCCACAACAGCATGTTCGGATACTCGGTTGCCGGGCTTGGCGATGGCAGCCGCAATGGCTTCAGCGACGTCGCCATTGGCGATCCTGGCTTCGGTGATCCGGCCAACGATCCCACGCAGCCGCGCTTCACCGGCCGTGCCTATGCCGTTTTCGGACAGTCCGATCCGCCATCCTGGCTGGTCACCGAAACGCTAGATGCCTCCCAGGCAGTGGTCTACCGTCCACAGCAGCCCCTGGCCCTGGCCGGGTATGCGGTGGCAGGAGCCGGAGACTTCAGCGGTGACGGTTTCCCCGACCTGCTGGTCACGGGCCTGGGTGGTTCCACCGAGCAACACAGCGAAGCCGGCCAGGTCTGGCTGGTGGGAGGACGGGAGACGGCCTTGGACCCCAATCCTGTCCTCGAATCGATCGAGCCTGGCGTGGGCAATGCCGCTGGCGGTCAGACCGTGACCCTGCGTGGCCGTCACTTCCTGGAAGGTGTCGAAGTCTGGTTTGGTGATCAACCCTGCACCGATGTTGTGCGCATTGATCACCGCGAGCTGCGCTGCCGGACGCCAGCCACCGCCGCCTCGGAGGTTGAAGTGACGGTGATCAATCCGGACGGGACCAGCGATGACGTGGCCCTGGTTTTCCAATTCATCGAGCCGACTGAACTGGTGCTCGAGGCCAGGGCTTTCCCCGGACAGTTCGGCCAGGCCGGACGCCTCGCCGAGTTCGAAGTGGCCAACATGGGGGGCAACCTGGCTGCCGAACTGGTGCTGGTCATCAGCGTGGAAAACGGCGCTATTCTGGACTGGTTCAGCCTCGCCCCGCAGTGCACCGTCTCGGCGCAGCTGGCCCAATGTGACTTTTCGGCGCTCGCCCCCTGGCAATGTTCCTTCAGCGACGAGCAGGCCGTGTGCAATCTTGGCACCCTGCCGGAGGGGGCTCAAGCAGCCGTGATGCTCGATCTGGGCGGCGCCGACCCGGTATCGGTCAGCCTGACGCTCAGTTCGATCAATTCCGAAACCATCGAAACAGACGCCGAGCTTTTCGGCGCCAACCCGTAGAAGAGGGAGTCGCTCATGTTCACGCGTGTGTTCGCATGGATAGTCATCGCCGGCCTTGCCGGGTCAGCACTGCCTGCCGAGGGCTCAACCCGCCAGGGCATCGTCTACCAATCCGGCCAGGTCAGCCATATCAGCCCCGGGCAAGCCCGCCCCAGCAGCAACGGCAGCCTGGACTGCAATGCACCCAATCGTCCGCTGTTCCGCTTCGAGGAAACGCTGGATACGGAACTGATCGAGCTGGACGTGCGCGGTAACGCCCAGGCCAGCGTATTGATCTCGGTGAGCGTGCTTGAAAGCTGCTTCGACGGCACCCTGGTATTCAACTACCGCCACGAAGCCATCCGTGGTTCGCTGGGTGCCCAGGGCGACCTGCGTGCAGAGCCGGTCGAGCCCAGCCTGCAGCTGGTAGCCACTCCCGGCGCCCAGGCCACGAGCGCGGTCATTTACAGCGCCCAGGCGCCGGCGGCCTTCGGCGCAACACTTCAATACCGACTGCTGGCCACGGGCATCAACTTCAGCCTGCAGTCGCCGGACACCGGCAACCTGATCGGCACGGCCAATCGCAACAACCTGCCGCTGGTCGAGATTCGTATTGCCGGACGCGACAGCGTGGTCGAGATCGGCGACCTGCCCCTGCCCCTTGACGAGCGCTCGGCCGATTCGGGTCGGGCCCTGAACCGGATCTGCCAGGCCCCGTCGCCGCCAGACTTTTGTGAAGTCATTGCACGGGCTATCGACGAGGCCGAAAGCGATGAGCAGCGCAGTGAGCTGAGTCGGCGTGTGACCATGGCCTTCGATGCTCACCAGGTCACTTCCATCCCGGCAATTTCCAGCGAATCCGCCCAGGTCCAGGCCGATAACGTTTCCCAACGTATCCAGACCCTGCGCAATAGCGGCCCAACCCCAACGATGTCGCTGGACGGACTCAGTCTCAGCTACCAGGGCTTCCGACTGGACATGAACATGCTGCCGCAATCACTGGTCAAGCGCATCAACGGTGAGAACGACAGCAGCCAGCTGCTTGGCCAGCCCTGGGGATTTTTTGTCAACGGCAACATCTCCATCGGCGATCGGTCGCGGCGCGGACGCGAGACCGGCTACGACTTCGACTCCTGGGGCGTGACCAGCGGATTCGACTACCGCTTCCGGGGCGGCCATGTCGCCGGCGTCGCGGTTGGCTACAGCCAGTACACGGCCGACCTGGATGAAGATGGCGGCGGCATGGACAGTGATTCCTGGACGGTTCAGGCCTATGGTTCATGGCTGTTCAATGACCAGCTCTACGCCGATTTCACCCTGGGTTACACGCTGTCGGATTTCGAGCTGGAACGGGTTGTCGACTTGACTGGCATTGGTCCATACGGCCGCCGCATTGCCCGTGGCAGCACCGACGGCAAGCAGTTCGATACCAGCATTGCGCTCAACTACCGTATCGCCACCAGCGGCGCCTTGTCGTTCACGCCATACGCCCAATTCAATTACGCCCGCACCCGCATCGACGGCTTCACCGAGTCGGGCACCATCTTTGACTATCGTTATCCGAGCCAGAACTTCGACTCCTACCTGTTCAGCGGCGGGGTGCGCCTGGCCCGTCCGGTGAGTCTGGACCGCGGCATACTGGTGCCGTTTGCCGACCTGTCAATGGAGTACGAGGCCGGTCTGGACGCCTACACCATGCAGCCAGTCCTTGCCGGCAGCGACTTCGAAGGGCCGCTGGTACTGGTCAGCGATCCGGACCGTTACTTCGGCCGGGCCAATCTCGGGGTCAGTTTTGTCAGCCTGACCGGCACCCAGTTCTTCGCCAGCTATAGCGCCCTGCTGTTTGACAGCAGCACCACGCGGCACTCGCTGTACCTGGGGATTCGACTCGAGTTCTAATATTTGACATGGCGACGCACAAAGTCGGTAACGACCTGGCGCATATCAGCGGGCAAGCGAGATAGCGATTCGCTGACGATGGCGTCGGGCACGCCGCCGTACCAGGCCTCGGCAACGCTGCCGGCAATGCAGGCCTGGGTGTCGGCATCGCCGCCAAGAGAGACAGCGTTGCGCACCGCGCTTTCATAATCTTCGGATTCAAAAAAGGCAATCAAGGCCTCGGGTACGCTGCCGGCGCAGGAAACATCGAAGCGGTAACCGGGACGAATATTGACGAGGCGCCGGTCCAGGTCATACCCGAAGTCAGCCTGAATACGTCGAGCAATGTCGATCTTGTCTGCCCCCTGACGGGCCATGAAAATGGCCAGGGAAACGGCCTGGGCTCCCTTGATACCTTCGGGATGGTCGTGGGTGGCAGCAGCCGCTTCGGTGGCCGCATCGAGCATGCTGGCCTCATCGTCAAACGCCCAGGCCACGGGCGAGACGCGCATGGCCGAGCCGTTACCCCAGCTGCCATAAGGCGCGCCGCCGCCAGCGCGCAGCCAGGCATGGAAGGAACGGCCAAAGCCAGCGCCCGGATAGCGGCAGCCCCACTCGAACAGGCACTGGCTGTAAGACCTGCCCTGGAGCAAGGCGTCGGCCACGGCCACGGTCAGCAGGCTGTCATCGGTCCAGGTGCTGTGTCGGTCAAACAGAGCAAACTCACAGTGCTTGATCGGCCGGTGTTCATACACCGATCCGATAATGTCGCCTGCAATCGCACCCAGCATGATGGTCAGTCATGCCCCACACGGGCGCCGAATGCCAGGACCGAGGATCGCTCGGTGCGCTGGATGATGGCGCCTGTCAGAACGGTCGTATTCGGCGCAATCAGGGTGAACCTGCCGCGGGCCCGGGTCAGGCCGGTGTAGAGCAGTTCGCGGGCCAGGATTCGGTTGGGGCGGTCGGGCAGGACCAGCGCAGTGTGGCTGAATTCGCTGCCCTGGGACTTGTGCACGGTGATGGCGAAAGCCGTCTGGCAATCGCTGATGCGGGTTGTGGCGTAGTGATGCAACTGACCGTCAGCTTTCTGGAATACCACCCGCAGCATGGTCGTACCATCCGGCTGCGGCCAACGCAGGCACAGGCCGACATCGCCATTCATCAGGCCGGTACGGTAGTCGTTGCGGTTGACCATGACCGGACGACCGTGGAACCAGCTGCCGCCGGCCTGGACCAGTCCTTCATCGGCCAGCCAGCGCCGTATCCGGCGATTGATTTCCTCCACACCCCATGCACCGCTGCGGGTGCCGGTCAGAACCTGGAAACGGCCGAACTCGGTCAGGGCGGTACGGGCCCAGGTTTCCAGCACCTCAGGGGCGCTGGCGGCCTGGATGACGGGCGCGGCATCGTCAGCCTGCAGCCACGGCGCCTGGTTGATGGTGCGCAGGTAGCGAGCATGACCCTGGTCGATGAATAGCTGCTGCAGCATGGCATCATCCAAGGTCCTGGGCTGCAGTCGCGTCAGGACCGGGGCCCGGCTGTCGAGCAAGTCGACAGCGTGCTCGGCATCACCGGCATTGACCGCTTCGGCCAGTGCGGCGATGTCTTCGTTGAAGCGGCGGGCCTTGCGCAGCATCACGGTGCCTCCGGCCAGCACCTCGTCTCCGGCCGGGCCCTGGCTTTCGATCCGCTCGCCGCTGACGGCCTGCAGCCAGGCAAGCAATTCATCGTCAAAACCGACCCGATCAGCGCCGCGGCACAGGTCGCCGAACACCGCCCCGGGCTCCACCGAGGCCAACTGATCCTTGTCTCCCAACAGCACCAGGCGGGTGCTCGGGCTGACGCCTCGCACCAGGGCCTGCATCATCTGCAGGTCGATCATGCTGGCCTCG
>SLQY01000133.1 GCA_007131235.1 Wenzhouxiangella sp. | reverse complement strand
TCGTCCAGGTTGGCCAGTTGTTCGAAGGCTTCAAGGGGAAAGATGCCGAAATGGGATTCTCCGATCAACTCCAGAAGCTCATGCAGCAGCGCGCGCAGGGTGGCTATATCCGTGGTCTCGGCAGCGCGTGGTCGAAGTTGATCACGAGCAAGTTCCCAGTCACTTTCGATTCGCTCGAAATCGAAGTATTGATCGCGTACCTGCTCCCATACCTGGTCAAACGTGACCAGGGCAGTCGCGGAGTCAAGTCCTGGCTCGGATGCATCGCCAAGCGCCGGGTTGGCTGCCGGTCCGGCCAGTATCGCCAGCAGGGCGACGCTGTAAGCGATTCGGCGGAAATGACGCTGGGATTGTCGGCCAAGCCAGTAGAACGATTTCATACTCGGTTTGCTATCCATGTTGTTTTCCTTGATTTCAATATCGAGCTCAACGGCCGGCGCCAAAGAGCCTGGCAGCAGGATCAGCTGCCGAGCCAGCGCATCAGCAAAAAGGTTCCGCCAGAGCCCAGCGCGGCACCAGTAACGGTCGCTGCCGGCAGCAGCCAGGCCACGCGCCGCTCAACCTGGGCCATCAGTTCAGGGCTGGCCGTTGCCGCCAGGATACGATCACGTGACAGCTCCAGCACAGATGCCAATGCCGAGACACTTTCGTTGGAAGCCACGTTCTGATTCTCGACGCGCTGCACGGTGCGCAGGCTCAGGTCAGCAATTTCGGCCAGCTGTTGCTGGGTCCAGCCACGTTCCAGGCGCAGCTGCCGGATCATGTCGCCACGGACATCCATCAGCGCATCTCCTTCACAGGGGCAGGTGTCAAGCGGCGAACAGGCGCTGCATTCGGACCGCCGTTCGGCTCGCGATTACGCACGGCGGAAGCGCTCACGCTCCGTTCCCCTTGACAAGGGTCGCGACCAGGTAACCGCAGACACCGCCGACCAAGCCACCGGCGAGGGTGTAGAGCAGGATTTCCCAGCCGTACCTGCGCCAGTTCACCTCCCCGGAATCGGGATTGACCGGTATCGAGGCGTGACGACCCTGGTCAGAATCGATCAGCGTACCATCGCGGTAGAGCGAGACTTCGATCAGCCCGCTCATTACCTTGGCGATACTGAACACCACCCGGTACTCATGGCCGTTGTGCTCGAATACATGCGGTGTCGAGAGGCGGAAGCTGTACTTTGATGAAACGACTTTGTTGTTCAGTTCGACAACCTCGCGACCCGTCCAGACCGAGGCCCATACCCGGATCGTGCTGTCGTCGATGTCGAAGAAGCACTCGACGCCGCGCTTGATGCTGATCTTCATGTTTGCCGATGTCCCGGGTGGCCGGGGCTTGGGTGTAGCGTTCATGGTCGTGCTCCTTCGCGCTCAGTGCAAGTGAAGATGGTCACATTGCACGCTGAAGCGAGCTTGACGGGAACGTCAGCAACCTGCCATGACGCACGACTGGCATGCGTCAGTCAGGTGTCGTCGTGCTTCAAGTCATTGATTTGTAGGAATAGGCAAGGGGCTGGCCGAGATCAGTGTAGCCGCAGCAGCCTCGCCTTCATTTTTGAAGAGTCCCCGGCGGCGCCGGGGACTGTCAGGACGGTTTCGTTCAGAACTGGTATCTAAGCCCGATATCGAAGCTGCGTTCGGGTCCGGCATAGATGCCCTGTCGCAGTCCGGCGATGTAGCGTTTGTCGGTCAGGTTCTTGATGCTGCCGAACACGGACAGTCCGTGGTTGATGTCATAGCCAGCGGTGAAATCCAGGGTGTAATAGCTTGGGATCAATCCGCCCATGTTGCTCAGCGGATCGATTTGCGTGCGGTTCATCCCGTCACCAAACACCTCATCGGTGTAATTCAGCATCACTGCCGTCCGCAAGCCGCCGATGCGGTAGCTCACCGTCAGGTTGGCTGCCCATTCGGGCGAATAGGGCAGGCGATTGCCCTCCACGGCGTCACCGGGACGGTCCTCACCGAACTCAGCGGTCGGAATCCAGGTGACGTTGCCGTTCAGGCTGAAGCCGTTATCAAAGTTGTACGCCAGGGAAGCTTCGGCACCCTGGATCAATGCGCTGCCCTCGTTGGGTGCCCGAATGTTGGATATGCCGGGGTCGACTTGGTTGGAAAAGTCCATCTGGAAGGCGGTGAACTCGTAGCTGAATGAGTCCCTGCCACCGCGCAGCCCCAGGTCGAAATTAACTGACTTCTCGGCCTCGGTCGGTACGTCAGCCGAACCTACTACGCTACCCACCAGCGGCGGGGCAAAGGCAACGTATGCGCTTGCGTAAAATTGCACGGCGGGGTTGAACTGGTAAGTCGCGCCGATGCCGGGCAACCACTCGGTGTTGCTGAACGTTTGCACCGGATCGGATGCCCGGCGCAGGTCGTTGCGTTTTTGCTCGTAGCTCTCGACACGCAGGCCGGCCGTCAACGACAAGGCATCATTGATGACAAAGCGATTCTGCGCGAACAGGGCCAGGCTGTCAGCCGAGTCGAGACGGTTTCTCAACAAGGGTCCGCTCGGATTCCGGGGCGTGGCGCGATCAGCGCGCACGGTCTGGTCCAACATTTCCTCTTCGAAATAGCGCAGGCCAAACTGCGCCTCGTTGTCCAGGCCAAACAGCGAATGAGTCACGACCAGACGTGTGTCGAAGCCGTAGCGTTCAGCGGTTCGATTGTTTCCCTGGACGGTGTCGGTGTAGTTCCATACGGTCAATCCATCGGCGTTCGTGGTCGCACCGTCAATCAGAAAGCGCCAGTAGTCCCGGCTGGTTTCACTCCAGAAAAACACCGTCTGCAGGCTCAGGTTGCGATTGATGTCCCATGCATGGTTGACGTCGAAAGCAAGCCGGTCGGTGAGGAAAAAGTCATCCGGTGCCGGATTGAAATTTGCGCCAGCGTCGAACGCGTCCGGAAAGAAGCCACGGTAGGAAATATTGGCATCATTCTCATAGTAGGAAAATTTGACGCCGATAAACTGTGCGTCACCAATCGCGCTGCCAGCCCTGACCATGATATCGGTCATGTCCCAAGCCTTGTCGTTCCAGCCGTCGCTCTTGGCATGGGTGGCGATCACGCCAAAGCGGGCCTCTCGCGAGGCCGAGGTGCCGCCGATATCCAGCATGGCCTCGCGGGTGTTCCATGAGCCAAGCTGGCCGGTGACGGCCACCCCGTCTTCGGGCATCCGGGTCAGAAAGTTGATGACTCCGCCGATATTGTTCGGGCCAAAGCGCAGGGAAGACGCCCCCTTCAACACCTCGGCGCCTTCCATGCGTTGGACGCGCGGATTGTAATAGCGCGAGTTGCCGACGAAGATGCCGAATTGAACCGGAACACCATCTTCCAGTACCAGGGTCTTGTAGTCGCCGGCCGGCAGACCGCGCACACCGATATTGGTGACCACGGCACTGTCTTCCTCGCGCTTGATGTAAATGCCGGGCACCCGACGCAGAATATCCTCGGTCGAGCGCGGCTGCACTTCCTCGATGTCTTCCTGGGTCACGGAATAAACGGCACCCGGGGTCAGTGAAAGATTTTGCGCGGTCGGGGCCACAACGCGAATTCGGGGCAGGTCTATCGACAAGGCCAGCGACTCCGAGAGCGGCAGCTCTTCGGCGTTTTGGTCAGCGGTGTCATCCGACGCCAGTGGCTGGCCGGATGCGAGCAGCAATGCCGCAGAGATGGCAAGAAAAAGCGGTGATTTCTTAAGAAGAGCAGTTTGCATGGGTAGCATTCTTGAGCTGAGGAAACGATTGGTCCGGAAGTATAATGAGAGTGATTCGCATTAGCAATATCTTTACCGTAATTTCCTCGACCGTACTGCCGTAACGGCAGTGCGTTATCCCGTGCCCGGTCGCATGCCGCTCGAGAAAGGTTCTGGTCGTTGCCAAAGAATCCGCGGGTATGCAAATCGGTTTGCGCAGCCGTGCTTGTCCATTTTGCGGCGATAATTTCGTAAAAGCGTATGAGCTTGATCGGCAGGTGCCTTTCCAACTGACCTGACCGAGACCGTTTCCTGTCAACTTGCTGAGGATTGCTGAAAATGAGAATGAATACATTAGGTTTGCTCTTGCTGGCAGTGATGCTGGTAGCCTGCGGCAGCGATCCGGCCGAACCTGAGCCGGCGACCGGTGACGCGCGGGAGCAGGCTGCCAGCCAGGCGGAAGAGGCATCGGATCGGATCATTCCCATGAGCGCTGAAGATGGCTGGGTAGATCTGCATGAGTTGACCATTCCCGAGCCGGGCACCGCCACCCTGGTGGCCAACGGCGAAACCATGCTGCTTGAAGTGGAGTGCCATGGTCCTGGGGTGATCGACCAAGCCAGCGAGGTTCCGTCCATCATGGCCTCACGACTGTTCAATGCCCAGTTCAGCAGTGAAGGCACCATGGCCAATGGTTGGCGGATTCAGTTGTCCGGCTATCGCCGCGTGGTTGGGGAGGAAGAGGCCCGCCGGGATCTGCGTTTCTACCGCTACCGTGGCATGGATCGGGCCAGCCTGGATATCATCGTCTTCGACGACGAAGGCATGGCCAATTCTTCGTTTCAGGGCGGCCCCAACGACCGCAACCGCAGCGGTGAGGGCCTGCCCATGCTGCACGTTCAGCCCGACGGCAGCTTCACTGCGGTCACCGAAATGGTCTCGGCGGCGACCATGATCCCCGGCAACCACCGATTCCACCGCCACGCCATTTCAGGCCCCGTCGAACTGGCCGGCCGCTGCCCGCAGACCTGGGCCGAGTCTCCACCTCCCGGCGGTATTCGCGCCGCGTTCTGACGATGGGGTAAGGCCGGGGCAATGAAAGCCTGGCCAACCGCCGAACTCGGCGAGCTTGAGTTGAAGCCGGTGGTCGTTGTGCATCAGGCGGTTCGGATTGGCGTCGGCCGGGAGGTTGTCACCGATGCTGGTGTATCGCTGACCGGTGGGCAGTTGCCTGATCATCGGGATTGGTACCCAGAGCCGAAAAAGAAAAGGCCTTGCGCCGTCGAAACAGTCGCAAGGCCTTGATTTTTCTGGCTCCCCGGGTCGGATTCGAACCAACGACCTAGTGATTAACAGT
>SLQY01000152.1 GCA_007131235.1 Wenzhouxiangella sp. | reverse complement strand
GGCCGTTCGTTGCCTCACACTTACCCGCTGACACGGTGCTCGATGAAGCTGTACCCAAGCGCGGCGGGGAGGTTCTGGTCATCGGCAATGCCTGGCCGCGACCGGAGATCGATGCCAGCAAATGCCGCGTTGAAGTCAAGTTGGGCGAAATCGTAAAGACGTTGTACGTGTTCGGCGATCGCTACTTTGACGGCGATCGGATCAGCGAGCCGCAGCCTTTCGAGTCCATGGTGCTGGACTGGACCACCAGTTTCGGCGGGCCTGGCTTCGAACCTAACCCGCTGGGACGCGGCATCGAGCCGCTGGTAGACGCAGGGGGAAAGAAGCGATTCATTCTGCCCAATGTCGAGCACCCTGACCGCCTGCTGAGATTAAGAGACCAGCGGCCCCAACCTGCCGGTATGGGGCCAATCGACCGGCTCTGGCCACAGCGCATGCAATGGGCCGGCACCTACGACCAGGCCTGGCTCAAGCAGCAGTTCCCGGGCTTTGCCAGCGATATTGACTGGCGCTACTTCAATGTCGGCGATGCCGACCAGCACCAGCCTCGCTCATTTCGCGGCGACGAAAGCTACCAACTGCTCAATCTGCACCCGCAGCGCGGTCGCTTGACCGGCCAACTGCCTGGCATCATGGCGCGCTGCCTGATTCGTCAAGGCGATGCCCCCCAGCCGTTCGAGTCCGTGTGCGAGCTCACTACAGTCTGGTTCTTTCCCGAACAGGAACGGGCTGTACTGGTTTTCCAGACTTCGATCACAGTCTCCGAGCCCGACGCTACCGACGTGAATGAAATTCTGATCGCCGCCGAGGATTTGTGGGCACCGCGCGAGCTGGCGCACTACCTGGGTGTGTCCGAGCTGCGCCAGGATCGCGAGCGTGCGGCCTATGAAGCTCTGAATGACCAGGTCTTGCTGCCTTCCTCAGTCGACTCCAGCGCCGGCACAAGTGTTGGCGACTACATGGACGGACCCGGCCAGATTCGACGAGCCCACATGATGGCGCGACTGGACCGGGAGCAAGAAAAGCTGAAAGACGAATTGGCCGGCCAAAATCTGACAAGCGACCCTTTGTCCGAAGGATTCGAGAGTTCGCAGAACGAGCTGGAAAAGATCAAATCCTTGAAGCTTGCAGAACTGCCTGAATTCATCGAAGAGAAAAGCCGAACTCTGAGTCAAGCGCGCGAGCGCCTGGAAAAGCAACAGCAGGAGAGCGAAGCCCGGTTCAAAGATGAGTTCGGTACCGAATTGCAAGCTGCCGCCAAGCCCCCTGATTTCAGTGCAGCAGACCGGGAACGCGAAATTCGCGCCGGACTGAAGGAAATGTCCCTGCTCGGTGTCGATACCCGGGAGCTGGAAGACTCATTGCTATCGGCCGAAGCGTTGGAGTCCTACCGCTTTGCTGAAAAAGGCCAGAACAAACTGTATAGGCAAAGCGCCCACCTGCAAGCGCCGCCAGCGGCCAAAGGCAGCGAAGGTGACAAAGACCGGCTGCTGGATATGATCAAGTCCGGCCAGTCGCTGGCAGCCAAGGACTTTACCGGCCTGGATCTGCGCGGCATTGACCTGAGCAACCAGGACCTTGCCGGGATTTTTCTGACTGGTTCGGATCTGCGTGAGGCCGACTTGCGTGGAGCCAACCTTGACGAGGCCGTATTGGCGCATTGTGATTTGCGTCTGGCGCGACTCCACGGGGCCAGCCTTCGCGCATCCAGTCTCGGGAAAGCGCGCCTGGACAAGGCCGATCTCAGCGAAACCAATCTAGATCAGGCGACGCTGACGGGTGCCAGTCTGCTGGAGGCGACGCTCGATGGAGCGACTCTGAACGAGGCCGACATCCGCGAGGCCACGCTAACCCGCACCAGCCTGCGACATGTCCAGGCCCCGCAGCTCGTTTTTCTGAAGACCATCCTTGAGGAGGTCGACTTTTCCAGTGCGATCCTTGACCAGGCGGTGTTTATCGAAATCGATCTGTCAGGCTGTGATTTTTCTTCCGCCAGCCTCGAAAAGGCTGTCCTGCTGTCCTGCACCGGTCGTTCGACAGTCTTTCAACAGGCGCAGCTTCGGAACCTGCGGGTAGTTGGCGTAGGAGATTTTTCGGAGTCTGACTTTTCGGGGGCTGATTTTTCACACGCCAACCTGGCCGAATCCAACCTTCGTGGGCTCAATCTGGCTGGAGCGAATATGACCGGAGCCATACTCGAGCAGGCAGACCTGAGTGGCATCAAGGGCCAGGGCGCAAGCCTGGCGAGAACGCTGGCCAGTGATTGCCGCTTGAGCGGGGCTGACCTGCGTGAGGCCGATCTCGCCCAGATCAACCTGATGCAGGGATCGCTGGAGCGAGCTGATCTGCGTGGTGCCGATTTCAGCGGTGCGAATCTGTACCGACTGCAGATAGGCCGAGCTCACATCAGCCGACAGACTCGGTTCGATGACGCCTACACAGCACGGGTCAACATCTACCCGCTGAAATTCCCGCCAAAGACTACACCGTCATGAGCTCTCGGTCAGCCGTCGAAACCGTGGAGAAAATGGTGCGCGACGGGGAAATGGTGCGCAAGCTCGACTTGACCGGGGTCGATCTTCGCGGCAGGGTCCTGGCCGGCGGCACTTTCCAGAAGGTCGACTTCAGCGGTGCCGAACTGACCGGGGCTGACCTGCGTGAGAGCATTTTCATTGAGTGTCGTTTTGAGCAAGCCTTACTGGCCAGGGCTCGCTGCAACGACAGCACCTGGCAAGACTGTCATCTGGAAGGGGTCAAGGCACGGGGTTCAAACTGGGCCCGTAGCCAGCTAGTGGAAAGCAGCTTCGACTGGGTCGACTTTTCCGGGAGCAGTCTGAAACAAACCAGCATCGTTCGCTGCAAGCTTACCGATTGTCGCTTCGGCGAGGCCCATATCGAACTGACCTCTTTTCTAGAAAATGAGCTGATCCGAGCTGACTTCTCCGCGACCGTGCTGCTGCGGCCAGTTCTCTATCGCTGCGACCTGCGCACGGCCATTTTCGGGGAGACAAGTATCCAGTTGGGCACGCTCATCGAGGCCAACCTTGCCGGCCTCAAGCTGGCCGGGCTGGACCTCAGTCAGACCCAGTTCACCGGTGCCGACCTGACCGGCGTTGACCTGACCGGAGCGCGACTAAGCCAATGTAATTTCCAGAACGCCTGTCTGCAAGATGCCCGACTGGACGGAGCAGATGCTGCCAACGCGCTGTTCATAGGTGCCAACCTCGAGCGCGCCAGATTGCAGTGCGCGATACTGGACCAGGCCTTGCTCACCGAGTGCAAGGCCGGAGGTGCTGACTTTACCGGCGCACGAGCCAGCATGAGCCAATGGCAGCGCGCCGACTGTCGCAATGCCCGGCTAGTCAACATGCGCCTGAATCATGCCGACTTTTCCAATGCCGATCTGTCCGGAGCTGACCTGCAAGGCAGTGAACTCGAACGCTGCAACCTGCACGCTGTGCACGACTCCCAGGCCAACATACCTGACCGCAGCCGCACCCTGCGTACTGACCCGGAACGACTCCGGGCGGAACGCTGGCAAGCTGCATCCCGCTCGCCCTGAGAACCAGGAGTTCAGTTTCATGCCTGTACACCATCTTGCTACCACCGAACATCAGCCAGGCCCGATCAAGCAGCATTTCGCGATCGTGCAGCAGCAAACCGATTGCGGTTGGCTAGTGAAAGTCGATGCTCAGCTAATCCCGGCACGTCGAGCCGCCGGCTGTCTGCTCACCCCGTGCCCAGGTGACCAAGTGCTGGCAGCCAGCAACGATATTGAAGCCTGGATTCTTTGTGTCCTGGCACGCGAGCCGGGCAAACCAGCCGTTATCGAAACCACCGACGATATGCAACTGAAATCAGGTGGTCGTATTGCCCTGACCTGCGACTATGAAGTTGCACTCGAAAGCGACACTGTGCGCCTCAAGAGCCGGCTCTTCGAAGCCATGACCGGCAAGCTTGAATGGGTTGCCGACAGACTCGATGCCCGCATCGGTTCGACCAGCTACATTGGCCGCGCACTTGAGAGCCTGATCGACCATGTCTCCCAGCACTGCCGCATCAATTTGCGCCATGTAGATCAACTGGATCAACTCAGCGCCGGTCGCATCGACCGCCGGGCCGAGAGTGACTTGAGCATGACAGCCGAAAATCTGATCGCCGGCGCGCGCCACCTGGCCAAGATCGACGGCAAACAAATTCATGTTGGTTAGGATAAATAGAACCATGTTTGCCAAAACCCAGATGTCCGGCCTGTCAATAGGCTTTCCCGATGTTTGCCTGACCCCGGCCCCGTCCGGCGTCGCACCGATCCCCTACCCGAATTTGTCGATGAGCATGCTGTCGGTACCGAACGTTCTCAACGTGCTCTACGCCGGCATGCCAGCCCACAACATGGGAACAATCGCGCCCATGACCATGGGCGACACAGCCGGCGTCTCGCTAGGTGTTGCCTCCGGCATGGTGATGGGCCCCCAGTCCAATCTGACCGGCGCCTTCACCGCGCTGGTTGGCGGCCTGCCCACTACCCGACTGACCAGCGTGGCACTGGGCAATCTCAGCAACGCGCCCGGTGCCACCCTGGTCCCCAGCCAGTTCAAGGTTCTGGTACTTGCGCCCTGAACTGACCATTACTATTAACCCGGCATCGAAATACCTACGGTATTCATTGCACAGCATTTGCGGTGCATGTCCGTGTAGGCCTTCGCTCATAGGTTCCGGCCGTTCCGGCCGGGCATTACCGCGGCCATCTATTTGATTGCCGCGTTAATAGTACCTGCATAGGCACCGTCGCGCCCGCGCAGAAATATTCAGAAGCTCCCAGGTACAGGATAATCGCCCGACTTCAGCTTGGGGCGGCACTCGTGCGAGACTATGGCCATGGCCATCGAACATCTGCATCGCTTCCGCGAGACGCTTTCTACAACTGGTCTGCTGGTTGGAACGCTGTTTTTCGCGACCTCGCTGTCACCCAGCCTGGTGCCGCGCCCGTTTCTCATGCAGGCGCTACTATCCGGCGTGGCCCTGGCTGCCGGCTACGCGGTGGGCGTATT
>SLQY01000160.1 GCA_007131235.1 Wenzhouxiangella sp. | reverse complement strand
GATCATCGGCATCCGGAACGCCAGGACCTGTTTCGGCGATGGCGATCAGCGCTTCGGCCTTGGTGATTTCCCAGCTGCCTTCAGGCAGACGCGCTTGGCGTATCTGCCGGCAGCGCTCGGCCGACGACCGGGCTGCAAGCAGATCATCAAGTTCGATCTGTATGACGGCCTTTTCGCATAGCGCGGTAGCCAGGTGCGTTTCGGCGGAACGACCCAGCGCGCTCAACTGCTCAACCAACTGACGAAACAGTGTGACCGACGCGGCTGGCTCACGCTGGGCCAGGGCTGCGGCGCGCTGGCTGACGACGATAGCGGAAAACAGGTGATCGGGGCCCACCGTGGCCAGCAAAATGGCTTCGGCCTGGTCAATGTGGGCCATGGCTTCGTCGATGTTGCCTTCGGTCAGGGCCAGCATGCTCAGCGAGCGCAGCATCAGCGCGTAGTGCGGGCTGTTCTGGCCGTTGAACCGGGCCATCATGTCGCGGGCCTGCTCGAGCTGGTTCCTGGCCTGTCCCAGGCGGTGGCGAATGATCAGAACCTGGCCATGGTTGTTCATGACCGCCGCCAGTGCTGCCGACTCGCCAAAGCGCTGCTGTCGGACCGCTATGGCCTCGGCGTAAGCGCGCTCGGCCAGATCGAGATCGCCTTGCTGATGGTAGATCGTGGCCAGGTTGCTGACCACGGTCAACGCATCGCTGGAATCTGCCAGGTTCATGGCGCGCCAGTGGTTCAACGAGGATTCAAAGACGGTGCGCGCTTCGTCAATTCGGCCCGCGTTGTTCAGGGTCACGCCGAGGTTGTTCAACGCCATGGCCAGGGGCCGGTTCGGCTCGCTATTGACAGCCATCGCCAGGGCCACGCCTCGCTCCAGCGTCTCAATCGATGCCGACCACTCTCCCCGGGCGCGCAGGGCACTGCCGCGGATGACGTGCAGCTCGGACTGGCGCCGACGGTAGTCACCGGCCTGCCCCTCGACCATGGCCAGTGCCTGGTCAATCAGTTCCAGTGCCGCTTCCGGGGCACCCAGATAGACTTCGGCCAGGGCCAGGTTGGCATAGGCACCGCTGCGCAGCATCAACGGCGTACTGCCATCATCGGCAGCAACGAAGCGACGCAACACGCCGGCAGCGCTCTGATAATCCTGCAGGGCAACATACAACGAACCCAGCATGCTTTCGATGTACGCGCGACCGCGCTCATCACCAGCCAGCAACTCATCCAGTCGATCGACCGAACCGTCCAGGAGCTGGCGGGCACCGAGCTCACGGTCGTCGGCATCTTCAGCGACATCCCGAAACAGCGTCACCAGCTGATCGCGCATGGTCTCCCAGCGGGTGTTCTCGAACCGGGCCAGATCACGCTCAGCGCGCACGATTTCCGCCTGCCAGGCGAGCGCGGCAGCACCGCTCACTGCACCCACGGTGAGTACGAGCGCCAGCGCCGCACCGACCGGGTTGCGTCGCGACCACATGCGCAGCCGGCGCAAGGGCCCGACAGGACGAGCACGAATCGGATGATGATCACGAATGCAGCGCACTTCCTCGGCCAGCGCGGCAACCGATGCATAGCGCTCGGAAGGGTCGGCAGCACAGGCGGTAGCAATGACGGCGGCCAGGTCCGGGCTGCGATCCTTGTGCTTATCGTGAACAATCACATCAGTGATCGGCGCCGTGCCATCGCCTGCCGGTCGCCGGCCGGTCAGCAGCCAGTTAAGCAAGGCGCCCATGGCCCAGACATCGGACTGGGCGGTCGCCGGCTGCCCGGCCAGCAGCTCGGGTGCGGCAAATGCCGGGGTCAGCGCGCGCAGGGAGAGATCCTGCTCGTCACTTTCTTCGGCCAGCAGTCGGGCCACGCCAAAGTCCAGCAAACGGGCCTGCCCTTCCGGTGTGATTCGAACATTGCCAGGCTTGATATCACCGTGCACGACCATGCGCTGATGGGCGTGGGTCAAGGCATCGGCAATCTGGAGGAAGATGCCGATCGGGTCAAGCTCGGGCCGCTGCTGCTCGGACAAGTCCTCGCCCGGCACCCATTCCATCACCAGGTAGGCCTGGCCCTGGTCGGTCACGCCACCGTCGATCAGCCTCGAAATGCCGGAATGATTCAGCCGGGCCAGTAGCTGACGCTCCAAAACCAGGCGATCGGCTACACCGGACAGGCGCGAGGCGATCAGCTTGATCGCCACGTCCATGTCGAAGGCTCCGTCGGCGCGCTCGGCCCGGTACACAATGCCCATGCCGCCCTGGCCAGCCCGGTCAATGATGCGCCAAGGGCCGAGCCGTTCGCCTGGTTTCAGGACGGGCAGCTCATCGGCCAGCCCCAGGGCGCGATCGGCCGTGCGGGCCACGGCACTGCCGAAGAACTCGGTCGGTGCGGCAGCCTGGGCCAGCAGACGGTCCAGCCACACGTGCAATCGCGGATAGCGCTGCCTGAACTGATCGAGCCGGACAGCGCGCTCGGCGCTATCCAGATCGAGAAACTGATCCATCAGCTCATCAAGAATGCGCCGCCTGGCCGCGGTCAGCCTTGGTCGCTGTTCAACGCGCATCGGCCAGTTCGACCATCAACCAGGCCCTGCCCTTCTGCAGCTCGCGCCGCACGGTACGCTCCGACATCTCCAGCATCTCGGCGATTTCGATTGCAGAGCAGCCGAGAAAAACGTTGGCCACCATGACCTCAGCACGGCGCGGCTGCTCGGCTTCCATTCGGACCAGGCTGTCCTCAAGACTCAAGGTGAAGTCGAAGTCTTCTTCGACCGCGCCCATCTGCTCGGACCATTCTTCGTCGACCATCGGACCGCCACGCTTGGCTGCTGCCTGACGCCGGGCATAGTCAACGATCAGCTGCCGCATGACCTTGGCCATGAGTCGTTTGAAATGCAGCCGGTTCTCGATGCCCTCATTGACGCGGCCCTGCAGTTTGAGGAAGGCTTCGTTAACCAGGGCCGTGGTCTGCAGCGTTGGCCCGGCGATGTATCCGGCGGCGGCGCGCTGGTTGTGACCAATGCGTTTGAGATCGTCATACATCAACGGCACGAGGCGCTCGAATTGTTCCGGCGAACGCCGAATTTCTTCGAGCAAGCGTGTAATGTCTTCAGATTCAGACTGACGGACCACGTTGCTTTTTTCTCTAACCAAGCCACGGCGCAGACGTTCGTCGGGCACCTGGCACCAACCGCGTCTGCCCTTGCTGTGCTCGGGCTCCCTGCACCGACACGCCTGCATCTTACCCCGACTCTGTCAGGCAGGCGCGAAGTGTTTCCATCAACACCGAGCAATCGCAGCCGCGATCACTCGGAGCCGGCAACACGCGCTACGCTGACCTGGGTTCCGGCAGAACCTGACCCCGTCCAGGCCACCAGCAGTTGCTGATCACCCAGGCCAAGCAGCCGCGGAAATCCACTGACGCGCCCGGCATCCAGCGCCGCCAGTTCACGCTCCAGCAGCAGCTCACCATCCGAGTTAAAATGCACCAGGTGCAGCCGCGCCGCGCCGTCCACCTGGTCCAGCCACGAGACCAGAAAGCCGTCCTGCCACCAGGTCAGATCAACCCGACCCAGCGCCTGGCCATGTCCCAGCGTGGCGAGATGGCTGAAACTGGCGCCGGCATCCCGCGAACGAGCCAGCTCTACCCGGGGCTCACCGTCGGCGCCCAAGGTAAACCACGCCGCAACCAATTCAGAGTCTCGCGCAATCAGCGCAGGCCCGTTGACCGGACAGGCCTGGATGCGCCAGCCATCCTCATGCACCTTGACCGGGTCTGTCCAGCCGTTCTCCAGCCTGCGGACGATCCGAATATCCCGAATCTCCCCGGCACTTCGTCCGCGATAGACCACAACGGGACCAGCCTCGGTCATGGCCGATGCGGTCTGGCAGCAATCGCAGACCCGCTCATCCAGCAAGGCGGGCTCAGACACCTGGCCGGCAGAGTCGATCACGGCCGCGCGCAGCGTCATGTCGCCGGCAGCGTGATGATGATGGCCGTCGGCGTGGCCATCATGGCCGCCACCAGCCGTCTCGCGACCATCCAGCCAGACCACGCCGGCCCGCTCGTCATCGGCCCGGAAATAGCTGACAAAGCCATGCTCGGTCTGCGTGCCGTCATCATGCGGACTGAAGGGCTGGGACCAGGTCTGTCCCCGATCCGTCGAAACGGCCATCACGACATCGTAGGCATAGGTCGCCGGCCCCGACTTGACCAGCCAGTGCGCCAGCCAGGCACCGTTGTCCAGTTCGAACAATCCCGGCATGTCGGCCCAGTTGGCAAACCAGTGCTCGCCCCGGGCGATCTCGCCGACGGTTCCGAAATGCTCGCCGTCAAATACGGCAAAGCGAAACGCATGCCCCTCGGCAAGCCTTTCCAGCCAGCTCAGCACCGCCCGCCCGTCGGCCAACTCCGTCCAGGTCGGCGCCAGGCTCCCTGCCCCCGCCGGGCTCGGCAGCAGGCGCAGCTCAGCTTGGACCGATGAGCCCAGCAGCAACATCCCGGCGACAAAGGCCACCCAATAACAACGAACATTTTTCACAGCTTTTGCTCTCGAGGTTTGTGGAAGAAAAACAGGGAAACCACCGAAGACACCGAAAGCACCGAATAGCGCCTTTTCAAACTTTCGGTGCCTTCGGTGTTTTCGGTGGTTTCTTTTTCTTTTCAGCGAATTGGATTGATCCTACCAGAATGCCCGGACGGGCGAACCGAAGGTACCTGCGTGCGATAATGGAAAATCACATCGACCCGCAAGCAATGCGGCAGGAGTTGAACATGGCAGGTGGATGGGCACGCGATGGCGCGGTTCAGGATCAGATCGACAGCACCGTCGAAGCGGCGGTAGAGCGCGCCCGCGCCGGTCTGCCCAAGGGTAGCAGCCGGCGCGACTGCGAGGAATGCGGCGAAGCAATCCCGGAGGCACGCCGCCAGGCGATACCTGGTGTGCGAATGTGCGTCGCCTGTCAAAGCGAGCAGGATACGAAAGCCAACCGATCAGCCGGCTACAACCGGCGCGGAAGCAAGGACAGCCAGCTGCGATAGGCAGCAATTTCGTCTTGTTTGCGAAT
>SLQY01000258.1 GCA_007131235.1 Wenzhouxiangella sp. | reverse complement strand
CGGCATCAGCGTGACCACGGGATTGAAGCGGGCCCAGGCTGCATCCGTGCTCGATCAGTACGCGCGTAGCGGCCAGACCATCTACGGTCCGGGAAAGTAAGGTCGCTCGCTGCCGACCTTCCAGCCAAGGTGCCTGCAGCGAGCCGCTTTTCGGTGCCGCTTTCAATACAGGCCAAAAAAAAACCGGGCATCGCTAGACGCCCGGTTTCCGGTTTGTGGCTTTAATGGCCGTCACCCGTGGTAGCGGCCTGTCCTCACTGGTAAAAGCTTACTGCTGCTCGTGGAACATGGCAGTGAGTCGTTGCTGCAGCTCGGGATTGTTCTGGATGGCCATGGCGATCTCGTTGAAAGACTGAACATCCAGTCCGGCTTCCTCGACCGCTTCGGTCATTTCCTCATTGGCCTGAACCTGCAGCTCGTGGGCCCGCTCGGCATCCTCGACCTCCTGCAACCGGGCAGAGAAGTCCTGCTGAATCTCGGAGATCTGGACCTGGGCCTGGGCAAACTGCTTGAGCTGCTGCTCGCTGACCTCAGTTGGAGCTGCTTGCTGCTCCATCTGGTAGTCCTGGGCGGCCAGTGGGGCGGCCAGCATCAGCGCGGCAGCGACAATAGCGAGCAAGATTGAGGTACGAATTTTCATTGAACACTCCTGGTGTGAGTTTGAATGTGCGCCCTGCTAAATGCAAGATCGATGCCATTTATTGACGGGCTTGAAAATCAGCCAGTTAAGTGATCTTGTATTGCTGGGCTGTCATCAGAATGTGTCATAATGGCGCATGTGTCCTTAGTGCAAGCCTGCCAGAGCCGTCCATGAACAGTCTACGAGTGCACCTCATCGCCCAGATCTTCATGCCCCTGGCCATCCTGGCCACCATCGTGCTGTGGCTGACTTTTCAAAGCGCCGAGAACCTCCTTGAGCATAGATTGGAAAAGGAGATCGAACTGGTGGCGCGTGCCCTGCGTGAACCAGTCCAGCAGGCGCTCAGGGACAACGATCGCGGTCGGATAGAGCAGTCACTGGCCGCCGTGTTCGACATTGATCGGATCTATGGAGCCACCGTGTTTGATGCCGAGGGCCGGCGTCTGACCGTAGCGGGAGAAATCAGTCCGGGCTGGCAAGAGCAGGCCGAGGCCGTGCAAGTGGCCGCGCTGGGTGAAGAGCTGGGTCGCTATGCCGAGTTGGCCGGGGAGCCGGTCTATTCCTACTTTGTGCCGCTGACATCCACCGCGGGCCAGATTGCAGGATTGCTCCAGGTCGTGCGCCAGGAAAGCGAGATCGCCCAGCGGCTTGGGGTCATTCGTCAACGTGGCTGGTGGCTATGGACCGGAGTACTGTTCCTGATGTTCACGATTCTGTTGCTCGGGCATCGGCTGGCCATCGTTCAGCCGGTCGAGCGTCTGCTGGACAGCATGGCCAGGGTTGAGGGTGGTGAGCGTGGTCATCGAGCCCGTCTGGCCGGTCCACGTGAGTTGAGCGCCCTGGGGCGAGGTCTGAACAATATGCTGGATGCGATCGAGGGCATGCAGCGCGAGCTTGATCGCCAGCGCCGCGAACGCCAGGAGATGTCGGAGCGCATGCGCCAGCAGGAGAGCCTGGCCGCGCTGGGCCGCTTTTCTTCCGGCGTGGCCCACGAGCTGGGCGCACCGTTGACCGTGATTGATGGTGATGCCAGGCGGCTGCTCCAGGATGACCATTTCGACGAGGATGGCAAGCGGCGTCTCGAGCGGATGCGTCGCCAGGTGGATCGCACCCGTCAGCTGATTCGCCAGCTGATGGAGTTTGTCCGCAGCGATCAGCGGGAAAAACAGGCCATCTCCGTGCAGCGCCTGCTGCAGAAAGTGCACGGCAGCATCCTGCCCCAGGCTGAAGCTCGCGGGATCAGCTGCCAGATGCCAGGCGTCCCGTCTGCGCTGACCGTATCGGGTTTCGAGATACGCCTGGAGCATGCTCTGATCAACCTGATGCGCAATGCCATCCAGGCAGCCAGGTCCCGGGTTCAGGTCATGGTCGAAGCCGGCGGTTCACAGCTGCGTGTGAGCATCGAGGATGACGGACCGGGCGTACCGGACGACATGCGCGAGCGGATTTTCGAACCCTTCCAGAGTTCGCGTGCCGATGGGCAGGGTACCGGCCTGGGCCTGGCCATCGTTCGCACGGTAGCCAACGAGCACGACGCCGAGATCGAGGTTGGGCGCAGCGAGACGCTGGGCGGTGGACGCTTTGCGCTGGTCTTTCGGGCCCACTGATGTCGGCAAGCCAACGCATCATGGTCGTCGAAGACGATAACAGCCTGGCCGAGCTCCTGGTCGAGGAACTGCAGACCGAGGGCTACGAGGCCAGGGCTTTTGCCTGCGCCGAAGATGCGCTGGCCTCGATCAGCGGCTTCGAGCCTGATGTACTGGTCAGTGATCTCCAGTTGCCGGGCATGGATGGCCTGGGCTTGCTCGAACAGGTTCAGGCCCGGCATGCGCCACCATCGGTTCTTATGATCAGCGCGTTCGGCAGCGTCGATCGGGCAGTGGCAGCGCTCAAGGCCGGTGCCGACAACTTCCTGACCAAGCCGCTCGACATGGATCACTTTCTGCTCAGTGTCGATCGGCTACTGGCCAATCGCCGTCTGCTGCACCAGGTTGAGCGCTTTCAGTCGACGCTGGGCAGCGACTCCTTTCATGGCCTGGAAGGCAGTTCGCGCCCGATGAGGGTATTGTTTGACCGCATTCGGCAGATCGCCCGGGCCGATGGTCCGGTCCTGGTGACCGGCGAGTCGGGCACGGGCAAGGACCTGGTCGCCCGCGCCATCCACGCCGAAAGCGCACGTGAGCAGAATCGCTTCCTTGCCGTCAACTGCGCCGGTGTCCCGGCCGATTTGCTTGAGAGTGAGTTTTTCGGTCATGCCGCCGGTGCCTTTTCCGGGGCCGACAAAGCCCGACCTGGCCTGTTCCGGGAAGCTGATGGCGGCACGCTGTTCCTCGATGAAATCGGCGAAATGCCCGTCGCGCTCCAGGCCAAGCTTCTGCGCGCGCTGCAAGACGGCCAGATCAGGCCAGTAGGCGCTGATCGGGAACATTCGGTTGATGTTCGCCTGGTGGCAGCAACCAATGTCGACCTGGCTCAGAAGGTAAGGGAGGGGGACTTTCGGGAGGATCTTTACTACCGGCTGGAGGCGTTTCAGCTGGAGGTGCCCCCTTTGCGAGCGCGGGGCGAGGATCTTGACCTGTTGGCGATGAGCTTTCTTGGTCGCTTTGCGGCCGCCCGCTCGCGTCCGGCCCGGCGCCTGTCCACCAAGGCCCAGTCAGTCATGCATGCCTATGGCTGGCCGGGCAACGTGCGTGAGCTGAGAAATGCCATGGAGCGGGCGGTAACGTTTTGTGACGGAGAAGAGATTCTTCCGGCTCATTTGCCGGACCGCATCGCCAGGCCAGGCTCAGCCAGCCCTGTCATGGTATCGACCGGCTCCGGCGACGGTATCCCTGCCGACCTGCTCGACGGTGACCTGCTGCCCAGCCTGGAAGAGCTGCGCCAACGCTACATGCGCTACGTGCTCGAGCGGGTCGATGGCAACAAGCGCAGGGCCGCTGCCTTGCTCGGGGTAGGTCGTCGGACCCTTTACCGGTGGCTGGACGAAGATCGGGAAGATTGACCGCGCTGGGCCGGAACCAGGTTCAACTCCCGGGCCTGGGCGTCAAGTCCGACGTCTTCGCGCAAGATGCGGTGATCGGCCGGGGCGATTTCCTCATAGCGGCCACTGCGGACACGGGCTGGCAGGAACACCGGGCCGAAACGGACGCGCTTCAGACGCGCTACCTGGGCACCGACGGCCTCCCATAGCCGTCTGACTTCTCGGTTGCGGCCCTCCATGATTGCAACCGTGAACCAGGCATGGCCCCCGGTCACTTCGCCGGGCACAACATCGCTGAAGCAGGCCGGCCCGTCGTCCAGGTCAACGCCCTTGAGCAGCCGCGCGATCTGTTCCTCGCTGACGGCACCACGGATCCGGCAAAGGTACTCCCGGTCGATCTGTCCAGACGGATGCATCATCCGGTTGGCCAATTCGCCATCGGTGGTCAGCAATAGCAGGCCGGCGGTGTTGATGTCGAGGCGGCCGATCGCAATCCAGCGCTGGCCGCGCAGGCGAGGCAGGCGATCAAACACGGTCTTGCGGCCTTCCGGATCACTGCGCGTAGTGACCTCGCCCTCGGGCTTGTGATAGATCAGGGTTCGGTGGTCGGCTTCACTGGCCACGACTTCCCAGCCACGGCCATCCATGGTGACTCGATCGCCGCTGCGAACAGTCGCCCCGATCGTGGCCGGCTTGCCATTGAGTTCAATCTCGCCTGCCTCGATTCGCTTCTCCAGCGCTCGCCGGGAGCCGAGGCCTGCGGCCGCCAACACTTTTTGCAGGCGCTCGCTGCCGTCGAAGCTGGCTTCCGCTGCAGCCTCAGTCGGCCTTGTTCGGCCTGTCCGACTCGTCCGACTCGTCCGGGTGGTCGGACCCTTGCGCGTGGTCGGAGTCTTCCGGCTGGTCCGACTCTGTTGCTTGTCCGTTTGACGACTCGTCTTCTTTTTCCTGCGGTCCATCATCCTTCTCCTCCGGTTCGGCCGGGTTGTCGCCCCGGGTTTCCGCGCCGGCTGGCTCGTCGTCCTTGCCCGGCGGTGACGGGTGGGTCAGCTCCAGTTCCGGCTCGAGGTTGTCGATATCCTTGATCTCGGCCAAGGTCGGCAATTCGTCCAGGTTCTTGAGGTTGAAATAGTCGAGAAAGGCACGGGTAGTGCCCAACAGCTCGGGTCTGCCTGGCACATCACGATGGCCGACCGTCTTGATCCATTCTCTTTCCTGCAGCGTGCGCAGGATATTGGCGCTCAGGGAAACGCCGCGTATTTGCTCGATCTCGCCGCGGGTGATGGGCTGGCGATAGGCGATGATGGCCAGGGTTTCCAGCAACGCGCGCGAGTATCGTGGCGGCTTCTCGGTCCACAGCTGCGAGATCACCGGCATTAACTGGGTGCGGATCTGCAGACGATAGCCACTGCCGACCTCGGTCAACTCCACGGCGCGTCCGACCAGCTCTCCATCCAGTGCTGCCAGGGCTTCCTTGAGCGGGCCGTGGCCGGGCTTTTCTTCATCGGGGAATAGCGCGTTGAGCTGGTTGAGACTCAGCGGGGCGCCGGCCGCCAACAGCGCGCCTTCGACGACCTTTTTCAGGTATTCGATATCCATGGGTTCTTGTTCCGTGCTTGTGTTCATGGACGGTAGTGCAGTCATCCGGCCTGCGTCTGGGAGGGGCTGCGCAGGTAAATCGATCCGAACAGCTCCTGCTGAACCAGGTCGATGAGGTGTTCGCGCAGCAGTTCCAGCAAGGCCAGGAAAGTAACCACGGCGCCGATGCGGCCCTCGGCCAGATCGAAGCAATCGCCGAATTCCACGAACTGGTTGCGTGATACCAGGTCGGTGATTCGCGACATCCGCTCGCGCACCGATAGCGGCTCGGCCTGGACATGGTGATGGGCGAAAATCTCGGCTCTAGCCATCACATCGCGCAACGCCAGCAGTACTTCACGCAAATCGACATCCGGCGGCAGCTGGACGCGACCGTGCTCCTCCACCGCAGCCGAGGCGACCGCGAGGTCACGTTCCATTCTCGGCAGCTCGTCAAGATCTTCGGCGGCCTGTCTGAAGCGCTCGTATTCCTGTAGCCGACGGATCAGGTCTGCCCGCGGATCAAGCTCATCTTCTTCCTCTGCTTGAGGCCTGGGCAACAACATCCGCGACTTGATTTCAGCCAGGATCGCGGCCATCACCAGGTACTCTGCAGCCAGCTCCAGTCTCATCCCGGCCATCATTTCTATATACCCGGTGTACTGGCGGGTGATCTCGGCAATCGGGATATCCAGGATGTCCAGGTTCTGGCGCCGAATGAGATAGAGCAGCAGATCAAGCGGCCCTTCGAAAGCCTCGAGAAAAACCTCCAGCGCATCGGGCGGAATATACAAATCGTCCGGCAGCTTGAGCAAGGGCTGCCCCTGCACAACGGCAAAGGGCATTTCTGCCTGGGCGATGCGGATTTCGGTGGTATCTGCCATAGGTCAGGCAGTGTAGCGGAAATGTTCATTGCCATGATGGCTGCGAGCCGCTTGCTGCCCTGAGTACAATAGGATGTTCAATCGATCCGGAACCCTTTCCATGCTTTACATGATTGTCGGCCGCGATGCCGAGGACAGCCTGCCGCGGCGGCAGGTGGCTCGCGAGGCACATCTCGCGCGCCTGGTTGCCTTGAACGAAGAAGGGCGGCTGATCCTGGCCGGCCCGCTGCCACGCATCGATGCCGAGGATCCAGGGCCGGCCGGTTTTTCAGGTTCCCTGGTCGTCGCCGAGTTCGACAGCCTGGACGCGGCTCGGGCCTGGGCCGATGGCGACCCCTACATCCACGCCGGTGCCTGGCTGGATGCCGACGTGCGCCCGTTCAAGGCAGTTTTGCCATGAGCGCTGAACGGGTGGCCGTGATTCGAGAGCGCCTGCAGGCCGGATTGGCGCCCAGCCAGCTGGATGTAGTCGACGAATCGCACCTGCACGTGGGCCATCCGGGCGCGCGCGATGGTCGTGGTCATTTCCGAGTTCGAATCGTTTCCGACGTTTTTCACGGTCTGCCCCGCCTGGCCCGGCACCGCCGCATCTACGCGGCCCTGGGCGAGCTTATGCAGTCCGACATCCACGCATTGACCATCGAGGCCTTGTCAAGCAATGAAATGTAGTTTCCCGTTTTACCTGATCCTTGTTTTCGGTCTTGTGGCCTGTGGTTCCGGTCCCGATGACCAGGGCCTGATCGATACCGATGATGTCATCCTGGTGCTGGTCGATGGCCAACCCGTCACTTTGCCGATGCTGGAGTTCATGATGGCCTCGCGCGGCGTCGCCGAAGACGACCACGATGGCATGCGGGAACTGCTCGACGAGCTGATCCGGCTGCAGGCAGTTGCCAATGCCGCTCGCGCCGAAAACCTGGATCGCGAGCCGCAGGTGCGGGCCCGGCGCATCATTCGCGACCTCGAAACCTTGCAGCTACGATATTTCGACAAGGTCTATCACGACCATCCCCCGACCGACCAGGAGATCGAAGTCATCTACCAGGCCCAGGTGGAGCGCGCCGGTGGACGCCAGTACCAGATCGAATCGCTGGTCTATGCCACGCAATCAGAGGCCCTGACCATGCTGGCTCGCATGGACGAAGGCCTGGAAAGCTTCACGGCAGTGGCCGAAGCCACGCGCGCCGAGGGCGGCCAGGTCGATGCGCCGGTATGGATCGATGCCGGGCAGGTGCCGGAAGATGTCGCGGCCTTGCTGCGGTCCGCCGAGGCGGGAGACTTGGTCGGTGTGCCCTTGCAGACCCCGGGCGGCTGGCGCGTGCTGCGGGTGGTCGATACGCGGCCGGCCGATGTGCCGGCGCTGGACGATGTGCGCGAAGGAATCGCCCGCCACCTGGTCCGCCAGCGCCTGGAGGCGCTGGTGGAAGATCTTTACCAGGAGGCGGAGATTACACCGATGCTGCCGCTCGAGGAGGTGGAGTGAAGCGCTGCGGATCGGGCCGGGAGCTTGTTATTCCCAGACAGGTTTCAGGGTAGATTGACCGGCACGGGAGGCTGCCAGTCGGGCGCGCGGTGCTCGGCGACCACGGCGGTATAGATGCCGCCCCGGACGTTGAAGTCGGCGGTCAGGCGCATGAAGCGGGGCTGGACGGCATTGACCAGATCGCCAAGTATTCGATTGGTCACGGCTTCGTGGAAAGCGCCTTCGTCCCGGAAGCTCCAGACGTAGTTCTTCAAGGCCTTCAGTTCCACGCAAAGCTTGTCCGCCACATACTCCAGCGTCAGCTCGGCAAAGTCCGGTTGACCGGTCTTGGGGCACAGACAGGTAAACTCGGGAATCCGGATGCGAATGGTATAATCCCGCGCTGGTTGCGGGTTGGGGAAAACTTCCAGATCCCGGCTGGGCTGGCTGGGCATGTTCAACTCCTTGGTGGTTGCACGGTTCTAAGCCGCAAGATTAAAACAAAAACGAGCTGGTAAAGACGTCAATGCGACTGACCGCAATAAAACTGTCGGGCTTCAAATCCTTCGTCGAGCCCACGACCGTCAAGTTCCCGTCCAACCTGATGGGCATTGTCGGTCCCAATGGCTGCGGCAAATCCAACATCATTGACGCGGTTCGCTGGGTGATGGGGGAAAGCTCTGCCCGGCAGCTGCGTGGCGAATCGATGAGCGATGTGATCTTTTCCGGATCCAGCGCGCGCAAACCGGTTGCCACAGCCACCGTCGAACTGGTTTTCGACAACTCCGATGGTCGCGCCGGCGGTGAGTATGCCGCCTACAACGAAATTTCGGTCAAGCGTCAGGTCAGCCGGGATGGTCAATCCGCCTATTTTCTGAACGGCACTCGCTGCCGTCGCAAGGACATCACCGATCTCTTTCTCGGTACCGGTCTTGGTCCGCGCAGTTACGCGATCATCGAGCAGGGCATGATCTCGCAGATTGTCGAGGCCAGGCCAGAGGAGCTGCGTGCATTCCTCGAAGAAGCGGCCGGCATATCACGCTACAAGGAACGCCGGCGCGAGACCGAGAACCGTATCCGCCATACGCGCGAAAACCTCGAGCGCCTGCGTGATTTGCGCGAGGAGGTCAGCAAGCAGCTGGACAAGCTGCGGCGCCAGGCGCGCGCGGCCGAGCGCTACCGCGAGCTCAAGCAGCGCTATCGCCAGGACGAAGCACGCCTGCTGGCGCTGCGCTGGCGCGAGCTCAAGCAGCAGGCTGAAGACCAGGGCAAAGCCCTGAAAGCGGTTGAGAATCGCCTCCAGGAGGCGCTGTCCAGGCAGCGTGCGGCCGAAAAGGAGTTGGAAAACCTGCGCCAGGATCAGCACCAGGCCGGTGAACTGGCTGCCCGCATCCAGGGCGAGCTGTACGAGGTGGCCGGAGAAATCGCTCGTCTCGAGCAAGCCATCGAGCACCAGCGCGAGCTCCGCCAGCGTCGCCAGGCCGAGCATGCCGAAACCGAATCGCAACTCAACGAATTGAAGCAACATCTTGTCCTCGACAAGGCGCAGGTCAAGGAAACCTCGGAGCTGGTCGCTGAACTGTCACCGCGACTGGACCAGGCGAAGGAATCCGAAGCTGCTGCCAGTGCCGCCCTGGAAGCGGCCGAATCGGCACTCGGGAAATGGCAGCAGCAATGGCAGGATCATCAGAATCAGGCCGGACAGGCGCGTGGACGCGCGGATCTGCTGCGCCAGCGCATCGAGCACCTGGATGACCGAATGAATCGCGCTGCTGCCCGCCTGAAGGCGCTGGCAGCCCAGTCAGGTGAGCAGGTCAGCAATGGTCTGGCCGCTGAAAAGGAACAGGCCGAGTCAGCCCTGGCTGCGGCAGACAAACAGCTCGAAGAGGCACGCGAACGAGTCGAGAGCCTGGCTGAGACCATTGAAACCAGGCGCGGCAACATCGAAAGCTTGCGTAATGAACTCGAGCAAGCCCGGGCGCGGCGGCATGAGCGCAAGGGCAGGCTCGAGTCACTGCGTGTACTCAATCGCAAGCGCGACGATGACGACAAGCTCGGTAAGTGGATGGCCGCGCGCGGCATTGATGCCAAGCGGCGCGTCCTGGAACAGATTGAAGTCAGCGACTCGCGCTGGTTGCCGGCCGTGGAAACCGTGCTGGCCGGCTGGCTGAAGGCGGTTCAAGTCGATGATAGCGACGCGCTGTTGTCCGAGACCTTGCCCGAGTCAGGCTTGGCCGTGGCAGACAGTCGCCGCGACGCTGGCCCCGGCGGCACCCTGGCCGAAGTTGTCAGCGGTGCCGGCGCCCTGGGTGAGCTGCTGGGGCGGGTGCGCCGGGTTGACAGCATGGCCCAGGCCCGTGCGTTGTTGAGCGAGCTGGCACCCGGTGAATCGGTGGCTCTTCCGGACGGTTTGTGGCTGGGTCGTGGCTGGCTGCGTCAGCCGCCATCCCAGGCCGGCGAAGGTGGGCTGCTCAAGCGGGAGCAGGAGATTCGCGAGCTGGATGAAAAGATAGCGGCTGATTCCACCGCCATCAGCGCCATCGAGCAGCAACTCGGTGAGGCGCGCGCGGCGCTGACCGAAGCCGAGCAGCAGGCGCGTGGGGAACAGGCGGCGGTCAATGAACTGCAGCGTGAAAGAGCGCAGGTACAGGGCCAGTTGACTGGCATCAACAGCCGGCTTGACAGCATTGCGCGGCAGCGCAAGGCGGCGGCCGAGGAATCTGCCGAGCTTGAGCAACGTCAACAGGAAGATACCCAGGCCGTGGCTCAGGCCCGCGGCGAGATGCAAGAGGCGCTTTCGGCCATGGAAAAGGCCGAGGCGGGCAGGGAGCCCCTGCGCGCCGAGAAGGCCCGCCTGGATGAAGCGCGCGAGCGCTCCCGCCGCGAGCAGCGCGAGGCGCGCGAAGCGCGTGAATCCCTGTCGCTGAAACTTGAGTCAAGCAAGGCCGGGCTGGAATCACTGCGCCAGTCAATCGCGCGCATGGACAGCCAGGTTGGTCAGCTGCAGGGCCGATACCTCGAGCTGTCGCAAGCCCTGGCCGAGGGCGACGGTCCGGTCAAGGCGCAGCAGGCACAGCGCGATGGTTTGCTCGACAAGCGCCTCGAGATCGAGGGTCGTCTGCGAGAGGCGAGAGCGCGCGTGGAGCAGCTTGAAGCGCACTGGCGGGAGCAGGACACAAACCGCCAGCGAGCCGCCGCCGAGGCCGACGAGATTCGTACCGAGCAGTCCACCCGGCAGCTTGCCCTGAAGGAAACCGAGCTGAAGTCCGATAGCCTGGCCGCGCGCGTCGAGGAGCTGAAAGCCAGCCTGCAGGAACTGCTGGAAGCATTGCCCGAAGGGGCTGAAACCGAGCGTCACCAGCGCGAGCTGGAGAAATTGGAAGAAAAGATTCGACGGCTCGAGCCGGTCAACCTGGCTGCCATCGAGGAAGCCGAGACCGAGGCTGAGCGCAAGGCCTACCTGGACCGTCAGCACGAGGACCTGGAAGAGGCATTGGCGACGCTGGAGAAAGCCATCGAGCGCATCGATCGGGAGTCGCGGACCAAATTCCGCGAGACGTTCGAGAAGGTCAACAAGAACATGGAAGTGCTGTTTCCGCGCCTGTTCGGTGGCGGTCACGGTCATCTGGAGATGGTCGGTGATGACTGGCTTTCCGCGGGCGTGGCCATCATGGCCAGGCCGCCGGGCAAGCGGATTGCCCGCATTCACCTGATGTCTGGTGGCGAAAAGGCGCTGACCGCCGTGTCTTTCGTCTTCTCCATCTTCAATCTCAATCCGGCTCCGTTCTGCCTGCTCGACGAGGTTGATGCGCCGCTGGATGACGCCAACGTGGGGCGTTTTTCCGAGATGGTTCGCGAAATGTCGGAGCAGGTCCAGTTCCTGATCGTTACCCACAACAAGGTCACCATGGAGGTTACCCACCAGATGCTGGGCGTGACCATGCGCGAGCCGGGCGTATCCCGCCTGGTTACCGTGGACCTGGACAAGGCCGTGGCCCTGGCCGACGGATGAGCCTCACTTTGCCTGTGGCCTCCGCACCCGTGGCGTTGGTCAGTTACACTTTGAAGCAGTGATTCAACTCCAGTGAAACGACGTGGATAACCTGCGCCTGATTCTGATCGTGCTTGGCCTGATCGTGCTGGCCGCCATTGTCCTGCTGCACAAGCCGGCCGGGCAGAGCCAGCGCAACCACGCCCGCTGGCTGTCGGGCCGGCGCGAACCGCATCTTGGCGATGCCGGTCGCTCCGAATCTGCCGACACAGAAGCGGTTGCCCGGCCCGAGACGCCAGCTTCGCCATCCAACCTGGCCGCCGGACTGGCATCGGCTCGCCTGGTGGCCGCAGAAAGTGAACTTGGCGATGATGACCGCGATGCCAGGGTCGCGGAGCGTCGCCGCCAGGCCAACCCCGACAAGATTGTCACCCTCTACGTGCAGCGCAAAGAGGGCAGGCGCATCAAGGGAACCGAGTTGCATGATGCTGCAACCAAGGCCGGATTGAACTTCGGTGAAATGAATATTTTTCATCGCCTGCACGAGGGTGCCAGCGACCCGGTTTTCAGCATGGCCAACCTGACCGCACCCGGTCATTTCGATCCGAGCAGCTGGAATGTTTTTGATACCCCCGGGGTGACTTTCTTCACCACGTTACCGGCCCCGGTCAGCGCCCTGGATGCCTGGGATGCAATGCTGGCAACGGCTCGGCGCATGGCCGAGCTGCTCGAGGCCGAAGTGCTTGATGACAATCGTTGCCTGGTGACCCGGCAGCGGATTGCCCAGATGCGCGAAGACATGCGCGATTACGATCGCCAGCACGGCCTCGGACGCGCCGGCTAGCGCCATGACAGACCCGGCACGGCTGGCGCGCGTCGACTGGCTCAGGCGCGAACTCGACGAGCATAACTACCGCTACTACGTGCTCGATGATCCTTCCGTTCCAGATGCGGAGTACGACCGCCTGCTGGCAGAACTGGTCCAGCTTGAACACGATCACCCCGAGCTTGTTGCCGCTGATTCGCCGACCCAGCGCGTTGGTGCGGCCCCGGCTGCCGGATTCCCGACTGTGGCTCACCGGGTGCCGATGCTGTCCCTGGCCAATGCCTTCGAGGCGCAGGACGTGCGCGAGTTCGATCGTCGCATTCGCGAGCAGCTTGATCTGGAACAGATCGAATACACCGCCGAGCCCAAGCTTGACGGCGTCGCCATCGCCTTGCGCTACGAGGGTGGCGAACTGGTGCTGGGGGCCACGCGCGGTGACGGTCGGAGCGGCGAGGATGTCACCTCCAATGTTCGAACCATTCGCGCCATTCCGTTGAAGCTGCGTGGCGAAAGCTATCCGGAAGTGCTTGAAGTTCGGGGTGAAATATTCATGACCCGGTCCGGATTCGCGCGTCTCAATCAAGGCCTGCTCGAGGCTGGCGACAAGACCTTCGTCAATCCGCGTAACGCGGCCGCGGGCAGCCTGCGCCAGCTTGACCCGGATGTGACCGCCCGGCGTCCGTTGAATTTTTACTGCTATGGTGCAGCCACGGTTGATGGACTGCCGCAGCGCCACGGCGACATTCTCCAGGCGTTGCGCGAACTGGGTTTTCCGGTCAGCAACCAGGTCGAAGAGCTTAGCGGTGTCGAGGGTTTGCTGGCCTATCACGCACGCTTGCTGGGCGAGCGCGACCGGCTCGATTACGACATTGACGGGGTGGTCTACAAGGTCAATGATCTTGATCAGCAGCGCGAAATGGGCTTCGTCAGTCGCGCGCCACGCTGGGCCCTGGCCCACAAGTTTCCGGCCCAGGAGGAGATCACGCGCCTGCTCGATATCGAGGTCCAGGTTGGCAGGACCGGTGCACTGACGCCGGTGGCGCGCCTGGAGCCGGTGTTTGTGGGTGGCGTAACGGTGACCAACGCCACGCTGCACAACCTCGACGAGATCCGGCGCAAGGACTTGCGCCCGGGCGACCAGGTCGTCGTTCGGCGCGCCGGAGACGTGATTCCCGAAGTGGTGCGCGTCGTGATTGACCAGCGTCCAGCTGATAGCCAGCCCTGGGAGATGCCCGGGCAGTGCCCCGCCTGCGGCTCGGCGGTAGAGCAGGTCGAAGGCGAGGCCGTGGCCCGCTGCACCGGCGGCCTGGTTTGCCCGGCCCAGCGAATGCGCGCGCTGGAGCACTTCGCCGGCCGTGCAGCCATGGATATCGACGGTCTGGGGACGCGCCTGATTCAGCAGCTGGTCGAACGAGACCTCGTCCACAGTCCGGCCGATCTTTACCAGCTCGATGTCAGCGCGCTGGCTGGTCTTGAGCGAATGGCCGAGAAGTCGGCATCCAATCTGGTTCAGGCGCTGGAAGCAAGCAAGACCCCCAGCCTGGCGCGACTGCTGTTTGCGCTGGGAATCCGCGAGGTTGGCGAGGTGACGGCGGCCAGCCTGGCCCGTCATTTCGGATCGCTGGAAAGCCTCGCCGATGCCACGATCGACGAGCTGCTGGCCGTGCCTGATGTCGGCCCCATCGTGGCCGAACACGTACGCAATTTTTTCGACGAAGCCCATAATCGTGAGGTGATCCAGGCTTTGCTGGATGCGGGAGTCGCCTACCGGCACGAGGCGGTGAGAACGGCCGACGACTTACCCCTTTCGGGCAAGGTCTACGTGCTGACCGGGGCCCTGGAGCGTCGCACGCGATCACAGGCCAAGGCCGCGCTGGAAGCGCTGGGTGCCAAGGTTTCGTCAAGCGTATCGAAAAAGACCACGGCGCTGATTGCCGGCAGCGACCCCGGTTCCAAGTATGACAAGGCCGAAACGCTGAACGTGCCCGTCCTGGACGAACAGGGTCTGGAAGAATTACTGGACGGGTTTGGCCTGGATCAATAAACAACCGGTCATTCACACTAGAATATAGCTGGAGATTTGAAGGCGTTGGAGCGAGATCGCTCCTGGCCAAACCTGCAGGAGGAGCGTATGACAGAGAATATCAAGGAAATTCTGGTTCCGGTGGACGGCTCGGTGAACTCGATCCGGGCGGCTCGATTTGCCATGGAAATGGCCGCGGCCATGGATGTGGGCGTGCGCCTGTTCTACGTGTTCCCGGCCGCATCGGTGGAAATTATCGGCATGGCCGGCATGTCTCGAGCGGACATTGATCAGGCCGCCCAGGCTGCCGCCCAGCGCGCCTTCGACGAAACCCGCGAGGCGCTGGGCTCGGACATGGTCGAACGAGTCGAACAGGAGACCTCGATTGGCGATCCGGCCGAAGAGATCATTCGCTACACCGAAGACGATCAGACCATCATGGTGGTCCTTGGCCGGCGCGGGTTGTCGCGGATGAAATCCCTGATGCTGGGAAGCGTCAGCGACAAGGTCATTCGCCACGCGCGCAGTCCGGTCACCGTCATTACCTGAGGTCGGGCACGGCGCAGTCGAATGCGGTCAGTTTCCAGCATGTAGCCTTGATGACACGCCCCGGAGAGCCGCTCCCCATCTGGCCCTGCGATTCGTCGATTGTCGCCTTTCGGCGAACGAATGCGTTATTGAGTTTAATCGCCTGATAACGCTTAGAGGGACCGTAGTGATGGGGACAACAGTGAAAGCAATGCTTGGGCTCGTGTTGCTTGCCCCCGTCAGCCACGCCGCCTGGCAGATCGAGGCACCGTTGCTGGAACGTGGCAATGAGCTGTCGGTGGCTGCGACCGATGCCTGGCAGATCCGTTTTGATACTGACCTTCTTGCCGGGGAAATCGATGCCTTGCCGATTGCGCTTCCCGGTCGTACCTTGCAGTGGGCCGAGCGCGAGCGGGTCTTGTTCAGAGCGCCGGATGATCAGACCTGGATCGGTCGGATTCCCGCAGATGGCACCCAGGTGGTCCTGACCGTTCGCCGCGGTTGGCTGGCTGGCAAGGTATTTGGCCCAGGGCAGTCCTGGGAAATCAGGCCATCGGCCGAGCATGGGACGGTCTTGATCGCGCTGGATGACCAGCGTTTTCCCGAATGCTCGGGTGTCAAGGTGCCGAATCGAGACTTTCGTTATCCCGCAAGCCGGCCGCAGCCAAGTCGGGCCGAAAGGCCTGTCCGGCAGGTCTCGAATGACTATGGCCCTGACACCGTTCGCATCGATACACTGATTGCCTACACGCCAGCGTCGACAGACTTTCTGGGCGGGCACGACCAGGCCCAGGCCTTTCTGCAACTGGGCGTGGACCTGACCAACCTGAGCTTTGGCAACAGTGAAGTAGACCTGGCTTTCCGCACTGTTCACTTCGCCGAGGTCGATGCGCAGGAAAGTGACGATTGCTCCGGGTCTGAAGGAGATCTGGTTGCCGCCCGAAACAACACGGAGTTGCAGAATCTACGCACCGAACACCAGGCCGACCTGGTGGCCTTGATCACGATGGGCAATTATTGTGGCTGCGCCTACGTGCAGCGCAATCCCGAGAATGATTTCTACGATTTCGGCTACCAGGCCACGTCCGTGGGCTGCGCGGTAGGAAACCTGACCCTGGCCCATGAGTATGGTCACAATCTTGGCATGGAGCATAATCCTGAGAACGGAGCTCCTCCTGGCAACGCTTCCCACCCCTTCGCATTCGGCCATTACGTGAGCGGCGAATTCCGCACTGTCATGTCGTATAGCAATCCGTGCTCGGGCGGCTGTCCGCGTCAGCCCCATTTTTCCAACCCGGATATCAAGTTCAACGGCATGGACACCGGCATTGCCGGGCAGCGCGACAATGCCGAAGTTGCCCGCCTGATCGGCCCCATCGTGCGCGATTTCGAGCAGCCCGATGACGAGCCCATGCCCGAGCCCGCGGTCAGTCCCGGGCAGGTACAGATCGAGTCTGCGACCAATATGAGCGGAACGGTGCAGTTCAACCTGCTAAACCAGGGAGACGGTTCGTTCAGCTACCTGGTTCAGGATAGCGACATTGGTCTGACCGGCGGCTCGGACTCGTTCCTGCCGGCGCTGGATGAAGTGCTGTATTTCCCGGACTTGACCGTGTCGGGACTTGACGACGAGGGCCAACGACGCTGGCAAACCCATCAACGACTCGGTGGGTTCCAGACCCGAGGCGAAGTGGTCGGTATCAGCTTCCAGGGTGAAGTTGCGCTGGATGACGGTGTCATGGCTTCTGATCTGACCATGGTTGTGCAGCCTCCGGATGGTCGGCAATTGTGGTTTGGCATTGGCGGTCGGCAATGGTCTTTCGCCGGTGCCTCGACCGACGGCTCCTACAGCACTGCATTTCCCGATGCGATGGCAAGCCAGCCAGCCCAGGACGATGCGCTGTGGCGGTTCTGGTTCTCCGGTGACCATGACGACATCGAGGCGGTGATGAACTGGAGCGATGTGGCCATTACCCTGCACAAGACGCCGCTGCCCCCTGGCTGCGATGCGCCGTCCAGCGTCAGCTGGATCACTTCGATCAGCCCGGATGCAGGCAGTGTGGCAGCCGGCGCTTCGCAAACCATCACGATCGGTTTCGACGCCTCTGGCCTGGTCGCTGACACGCTCTACCAGGCCACGTTGTGCCTGACCATCGACGATCCACGCGTGGCCATGATTGAAATCCCGGTCCTGCTCAATACAGGCGAATCAGACCTGCTGTTCTTCGACCGTTTCGAGGATTAAGCCGCGTCGCATCCACTGGTCCTTTTGACCGGGAGTCGATTGGAACAAGTGTCTGATCGTGGCGGTCGAGCTGGCGTCAACCGGGTTAGTATTGAGTCTCGATGCAATGCAGGGAAGCCTGGCTTCGTGAGCACGCGTTTGGAATCGGATGTCCTGGTGATTGGCGGCGGCCTGGCCGGCATGGTGACGGCTTTGGAGTCGCTGCGGGCCGGACTTTCGGTGGTCTTGATCGATCGTGACAGTCGCGAGCGCTTTGGCGGGCTGGCGCGGTGGGCGTTTGGCGGCATGGCCCTGGTCGGTACGCCGCTGCAGCGGCGCATGAAGATCCCGGATTGTCCAGCCGTGGCCCTGTCTGACTGGCTGCGATTCGGGGAACTGGACAGCAACGATCGCTGGTCGCTGGCCTGGGCTGAGCGTTACGTGGAGCGCTCCCGGCCAGACGTGCATGACTGGCTGATCGATCAGGGTATTCGTTTCATGCCGGCGGTCAACTGGGTCGAGCGCGGGCGCTTTGGCGATGG
>SLQY01000229.1 GCA_007131235.1 Wenzhouxiangella sp. | reverse complement strand
GTGTTTGAATTCGGTGAGTTCGGTGTTTTCGGTGGTTCCAAGGTTTTTCGCGTCGCTCAATTTCAGCGGGTTCGATTTCAGCTTCCGAGGCGTTGCTGTTCGCGGAGGAGGCGGGTCCAGGCGTGGTAGCGACCGACCGGGATCTGGCCTGACTCGCTGGCAGCACGGACCGCGCAGTTCGGTTCGGTCAGGTGTCGGCAGTCTCGGAAGCGGCAACGTTGATCAAGCCTTGCAAACTCCGGAAAACCCCGCGCCAGTTCAGCGCTGGGCATCACCCACAAGCCATATTCCCACACGCCAGGCGTGTCGACCAGCCAGGCACCGCCAGGAAGCTGGTGCAGGGTGGCGCTGGTGGTGGTGTGCGTGCCCTTGCCGGTGACCCTTGAAAGTTGCCCCGTTTGCCGGGCCAGGTCCGGCACCAGGGCATTGAGCAGCGAGGTCTTGCCAACCCCGGACTGGCCTGCCAGGAGACTGGTTCCGGTGCTGATTTCCTGGGCCAGGCTGTCCAGTTGTGGTTCGGGTCGGCAGCGGCAACGATAGATGGGAATATCGAGGGCAGCCAGATCTGCAAGGTCTGAAAATGGCGGTTGTTCGGGGCAGGGCAGATCAGACTTGTTGACCACGATGACCGGCTTGATTCCCTGGATCAGCGCTGCGGCGACGTAGCGGTGCACCAGGTCAGGGCTGGGTGCCGGCTCGGCTGCGATCACGATCAAGGCGCGATCGAGATTGGCGGCAATCGCCTTGAAGCGCCCGCGCGGGTCGCCGCGTCCGAATTCGTTCAGGCGGGGCTGAACGGCAAGCAGCGAGCCCTTGTCGTCGAGCACTATCCGGTCACCGGGCAGCGGTCGCTCGAGGCGGCGCGGAAAATGGAAGGCACAGATTTCGCCGGAGCCCAGGCGCGCCGCACCGCGGTTGGAGTGAGCCTCGATGACCAGTGCGTTGCTGCTCATCTACCTGGCCTGGCAGTCTTGGTATAGTGCGCGCTTGCGGCCATCGGAAATGCCTGAATGATCAACGCCAGTAACCTGGTCTGGATCGACCTTGAAATGACCGGCCTGGAACCTGACCAGGACACGATCATAGAAATCGCCACCGTCGTGACCAACGAACAGCTCGATGAGCTTGCCCAGGGCCCGGTGATTGCGGTCGCGACCGCGCCGGCGCGACTGGAAGCGATGGATGAATGGAATACCCGCACCCACGGCGAGTCCGGATTGATCGAGCGCTGTCTGAACAGCACGGTGACCATGGCTGAGGCCGAACGTCGCACGCTTCAGTTCCTCGCCGCCTACGTCCCGGACGGCGTCTCGCCCATTTGCGGAAACTCGATCTGCCAGGACCGCCGGTTCCTGGCCCGCTGGATGCCCGAGCTGGAACGTTTTTTCCACTACCGCAATCTCGATGTCAGCACGATCAAGGAACTGGCCCGGCGCTGGGCACCGGCGATTGCCGACGGTCTGGTCAAGGATTCCAGTCACCAGGCCCTGCAGGATATCAGGGACTCGATCGACGAACTCCGCTATTACCGCCGGCACATGGGGCCCCTGGCCGGAATCGAAACCTGATTCCGGCCTGCAGGCTTCACCCGTGAGCGGCGGCGAGGCGTCGCCAGGTGGCGACCACGGTGTCCGGGTTCAGCGACATGCTCTCGATGCCCTGGTCCATCAGCCACTGTGCCAGATCCGGGTAGTCCGATGGACCCTGGCCGCAGATGCCGATGTACTTGCCTTGCTCACGGCAGGTCTTGATCGCCATGCTCAGCAGCGCCTTGACGGCCGCATCCCGTTCGTCGAATCGGTGTGCAACCAGGGCTGAGTCACGGTCCAGGCCCAGGGTCAGCTGGGTCATGTCGTTGGAGCCTATCGAGAAACCGTCGAAATGCTCCAGGAATTCCTTGGCCAGCAGAGCGTTGGAGGGCAGCTCGCACATCATGATGACCTTTAGGCCGTTCTCGCCCCGCTTGAGGCCGAACTGCTCCATGACCGTCACCACTTCGCGCGCTTCCCCGACGGTGCGCACAAAGGGCACCATCGCCCAGACATGATCAAGACCCATGTCTTCTCGAACTTTTTTCAGCGCCTTGCACTCCAGTTCGAAAGCTGCCTTGAACTTGTCGTCGACGTAACGAGAAGCACCGCGCCAGCCAATCATCGGGTTTTCTTCGTCCGGCTCGTACTGCTCACCGCCAATCAGGTTGGCATATTCGTTGCTCTTGAAGTCTGAAAGTCGCACGATGACCGGGTTGGGGCCAAAAGGTGCAGCGATGGTGGCGATGCCTTCGGCCAGCTTGTCGACATAGAAGCTGACCGGGTCGTCGTAGCCGGCAATGCGGCGATCGATCTCGGCACGAACATCGTCGCTCTGGCGGTCATATTCCAGCAGGGCCCGGGGATGGATGCCGATCATGCGGTTGATGATGAACTCAAGCCTGGCCAGACCAATGCCGTGGTTGGGAATCTGGGCGAAGTCGAAGGCCCGGTCGGCATTGGCCACGTTCATCATGATCTTCAGGGGCGCTTCAGGCATGTCGTCGAGGGTATCCTCGGCCACGCTGAACGGCAGTTCGCCGCGATAGATTCGACCGGTATCACCCTCCGAGCAGGCCACGGTGACGGTCTCGCCGTTGGGCACGCGGGCGGTGGCGTCGCCACAGCCGACCACGGCCGGTATGCCGAGCTCACGGGCAATGATGGCCGCATGGCAAGTGCGGCCACCCCGATTGGTCACGATTGCCGAAGCGCGCTTCATGATCGGCTCCCAGTCCGGGTCGGTCATGTCCGTGATCAGAACATCACCGGCGCCGATGTCGTGCATCTGATCCAGGTTGTCGATGACCCGGGCCACACCCTGGCCGATGCGCTGGCCAATGGCCCTGCCTTCGGCCAGCACTTCTCCGGTCTCTTCCAGCTTGAAGCGTTCCATGGCCTGCCCGGACCGACTCTTGACCGTTTCCGGTCGGGCCTGAAGGATGAACAATTCGCCGGAATGGCCATCCTTGCCCCACTCGATATCCATCGGGCGACCGTAGTGTTTTTCGATCGTCAGCGCCATTTTGGCCAGGGCAGTGGCGTCCTCGTCGCTGATCGAGAACCTGGAGCGCTCGCTGTCCGGGGTGTCTTCGGTGTTCACGCCGCCGTCGTCGCCGTAAATCATGCGCGTGGCCTTGCTGCCAAGCGAGCGTCGCAGAATGGCTGGCCGGTCGGCTTCCAGGTTGGGCTTGAAAAGATAGAACTCATCCGGGTTGACCGCGCCCTGGACGACGCTTTCGCCAAGCCCGTAACTGGAGGTCAGGAATACCACGTTGCGGTAGCCGGACTCGGTGTCGAGGGTAAACATGACCCCGGCGGCACCCGTGCCGGCCCTGACCATGAGCTGGATCCCCGCCGACAGGGCGACGTCGTGGTGGTCAAAGCCGTGGTGGACGCGGTAGGCAATGGCACGATCGTTATACAGGCTGGCGAAAACCTCGTGGATCTTGACCACGACCTCATCGATGCCGCGCACGTTGAGAAAGGTTTCCTGCTGCCCGGCAAACGATGCATCCGGCAGATCCTCGGCGGTTGCCGACGAACGAACCGCTACCGCCAGGTCGTCGCCGTGGCGTGCCTGCAGTTTCTCCCAGGCCTGGCGGACGGCCTGTTCCAGGTCGGCCTGGAGCGGCGTTTCCATGATCCACTGCCGAATCTCTCGCCCAGTCGCGGCCAGCGCACGCGTGTCCTCGGCATCGAGATCGACCAGGGTATCCTGGATTCTCTTGGCCAGGCCGGACTGGTCGAGAAATTCGCGGTAAGCGTCGGCGGTGGTGGCGAACCCGCCAGGTACGCTGACACCAAGGTGACTGAGATGAGCAATCATTTCGCCCAGCGAAGCATTCTTCCCACCCACCTTTTCCAGGTCCTTCATGCCAAGCTCTTCGAGCCAGAGGATATACTCGGTCACTGTTGATGCCCGTTGCCTGTGATTGAAACGAGGTATTGTACCCACTCCGAGGGATCGAAAAGACAGCCCATGCGCAGAACCGCCTTCTTTGTTTCCGATGGCACCGCGATTACCGCGGAAACCTTCGGCCACAGCCTGCTGACCCAATTTTCTTGCGTAGATTTTCGCCAGATCAGGCTGCCGTTTGTTGATACGCATGAGAAAGCCCGGGATGCTGTCTCGTTGATCAACCGTGCCGCTGAAGCTGATGCTCAGCAGCCCCTGGTGTTCAGCACCATTGTCGATAGTGATATCGGCCAGGAGCTGTTCGCCTGCAACGGTCATGTCTTCGACATGTTTTCCACGTTTATGGAACCGCTGGAGCGGATTCTTGGCGTGGATCGTTCGCCGCGCGTCGGGCAGGCCCATGGCATGGGCAACACCCATGCCTACGAAGATCGCATGGAAGCGACCAACTATGCGCTTACGCATGACGACGGCATCAGCAAGAAGCTTGACCAGGCCGACGTGGTGCTGATCGGGGTTTCGCGCTCTGGAAAAACGCCAACCTGTCTGTACATGGCCTTGCACTATGGGGTCAAGGCGGCCAATTATCCGCTGACCGAGGAAGATCTCGAGCAACCTCGTCTGCCGGCCTTTCTGCGTTCGCATCGCCACAAGTTGTTCGGTTTGACCATCGATCCGGAACGCCTGGCCCAGATTCGCGAGCATCGACGCCCGAGTAGTCGCTATGCCTCGATCAAGCAGTGCCGCTACGAAGTCGAGGCCGCTGAATCGATGATGCGGGTGGAAAAAGTGCCGTGGTTGTCGACCACCGATTCATCCGTTGAAGAGCTGGCCAGTCGGATTTTGCTTGAATTAGGGTTGCAACGCGAAGTATTCTGACGGGCTGGCCGGTAGTGCCGACCAGGTTTGGGTGTTGTGGTCCGGGTGAGGCAATGAGTGCTGTTGCCCGGAACCAAAGTGCCTCAAGCCTGTCTGCACTCCGAATATTGACACTTCAACGCCTTGGGTTCGACATGCTGACCAGAGTCCGCAATCTGCATCCACCCGCCAGGGATCTGGCGCGCCGCCTGCCGGAATTGCACACTTCGGTGTTCAGGGCGCTGAATGTGCTGATGCCCGATGG
>SLQY01000038.1 GCA_007131235.1 Wenzhouxiangella sp. | reverse complement strand
TAAGGGCAACAGACCCGAAATGATCGCCGTCCAGCCGATAATCCGGGCCACAGTCGCGCCCGTTTCGGGCGGTCCGAAACCGTCCTGGGCAATGGCGACCAGCAACGCCGCCAAACCCCACCAGGCCACCGTGGTGATGTGCCAGGCAAATCGCAGTGTGCGTACCGTAAACTCTGGGCTGCCGAACAGCCGGGGAAGATTATCGCGCCGGAACAGGCGCACCAGGATATAGCGCTCGCCAAGCAACGAATGGGCCAGTCCGAGCAGAAACAGCAGTACGGCGGCAAGATACAGCATGGAATTTTCCGGATAGCGTCGTCACTGACGACAGTGGAGTCCGCACCTCAAGAATACCGGAATTGAGCAGTGGCACGCTATGGAACGGCTCGCTCCATCAGATAGTGCGGACCGAGGCTCTCCAGAACCAGCACCGGCATCTCCGCCGTTGCGATCCTCGCGCTTGATTTCCCACTTCAGTCCGGCGTAGTTGTCGCGCACGCAGCGCCAGTCTTGAGCAACAGCCCACCCCGTGGGTGATCGACGAGCCGATCAGCCCACCGATCAGCGTGCGTGTGCTGGACAATGATGGCTTCAATGTGGGGGAAGGCACGGTGGGTGATTTGGCTTTTGTCAGCCCCTGGGGTTGCTCGATGGAGGATTTTTACTGCTTGATCAGAGGAATAACTGCGGAGGCGAGCGTTCTCCGTCATTGACACAGTACACGGGGAATAACCCACCCAGCATAGAAAGCGCTTCGGTTTTCAGCCGGCGGCGGCAACCGCACGGTCTGTATGGTCAACCCCTGACAATAAGGCATCGCCGTACCAGCCCAGTTCCCGGGCCAGGACGGCGACCTCGCCGATAAACAGCATGGCTGGCGAACTGATTCCATGGCAGCGAGCCAGCGTGGCCAGGTCTTGCAGCTTTCCAACCACCACGCGCTGGTCGGGACGCGTACCGTTCTCCACCAGAGCTATGGGCGTTTGTGGCGAACGGCCCTGCTTGATCAGCTTCGTTTCGATGTGTTCGAGCTGGCCGACCGACATGTAGAAGGCCAGGGTCTGGTGATCGGCGGCCAACGCTGCCCAGTCAAGCCGGTCGATGGATCGCGCGCAGTGGGCCGTGACCAGGCGCACCGATTGGGCCATGCCGCGCTGGGTCAGCGGCAGCCCGGCATAAGCTGCACAGGCCGATGCCGCGGTCACGCCGGGCACGACCTCATAGTCGATGCCATGGGCGCGCAGGAAGGCCAGTTCCTCGCCACCGCGGCCGAAAACCATCGGGTCGCCGCCTTTCAGTCGCACAACCCGCGCGCCGGCCCGGGCATGCTCGAGGAGTATGGCGTGAATGCCACCCTGTCCCACACCACCGGTGCCGGGACGCTTGGCCACATCAAACAGTTCCGCGTCGCGCCGGGCGTAGTCAAGGATGCGGGCATCGACCAGGCCGTCGTGCACGATCACATCGGCAGCCTGCAGACGCGATAGCGCGCGCAGGGTGAGCAGTTCGGGCTCGCCCGGCCCGGCACCGACCAGGCTGACCCGTCCTGGTCCGGACCAGTCGTCACGCTCCAGGGCCTGTTCGATCAACTTCTGTGAAGCCTGCTCGCGTCCGGCCGCGATCTCGTCAGCCGGGCTGCCATTGAACACCCAGTCGAGAAAGCGGCGCCGACGGGCCAGGTCTGGAATGCGGTGACGAATACGGCCGGCCAGGCTGCCGGCCATCGCGGCCAGTCGGCCGATGCTTGGCGGCAACAGCCGTTCAATGCGACTTCGGATCATGCGCGCCAGCTCCGGGGCCTGGCCGCCCGAGCCGATGGCAATCATCAATGGTGAACGATCGACCACGGCCGGGACGATAGCCGAACTCTCGGCCAGGCGATCGACCACGTTGACCGGAACGCCCTGACGTTCTCCCCACGCGCGCATGCGATCGCGGGTGAAGGCATCAGCCTGAGCGATTACGATCAGGGCATGTCCCGGAAGCTGGTCATTGCTGATCGTCGCGCCCAGCCAGCGGAGCCGGTTCCCGTCATCCAGTTCGGCGATTTCGGGGTGCAACGTGTCGGCAACCAGATCGATGACGGCACCAGCCGCCAGCAGGCGCCGGATCTTGCGCAGCGCCACCTCGTTGCCACCGAGCACCAGCACCCGCCGTCCCTGCAGGTCAAGGAAGACGGGAAACCAGCTCGATGTGGATGGGCTCGGTGAGGAAAAGTCAGTTGACGTTGTCATGGTCACAGGCTAGCCAGCGGTTTGCGCGAGCGGAAATACTTCCTCGCTACCCGGTCATGCAGTTTGGTTATATCGGCCGGGGTCGGTCTCCACCAGGAAGTAATAAGGGTATAACCAGCAAGTCGTTCCCAAGACGCCTGGCGATGACTAGCCTTTGCGGTCCATTGACATCATCTGCAGGACGTCGCCATGACACTGGCACCGGCACAGCAACAGGACATCGAGCGCCAGCTCAGTCACCTGCGTGAATCCCTGACCAGCGAACAGTTGTTGTGGGCCTCCGGCTACATGGCGGGCCTGGCCGCGGCCGGCGCACCGGCGAACGCGGCAGTCGAGGCCGTTGCCAGGCCAGGAACCAAGCCGGTAGCGGCCGAGACCCTGACCATCTGGTACGGCACCGAAACCGGCAATAGCCGTGGTGTAGCGCAGCGCCTGGCCGAAAAGGCGCGAGAGCGTGGTTGGACGGTCGACCTGGCCGGGCTCGACGAGGTGCAGCCGCGACGGATCGGCAAGACGCAAGTGCTGGTCCTGGTGATCAGCACTCACGGCGAGGGCGACCCGCCCGAAGCCGCCGAGGCCTTTTACAAGTTCATCCAGTCCGATCGCGCCCCGGCCCTGGGCGAGCTCAAGTACGTCGTTTTTGCACTGGGTGATTCTTCCTACCCGGACTTCTGCCAGACTGGACGCGAACTCGACGAACGCCTGGCCGGTCTGGGTGCCACGCGCCTGCTCGATCGGGTCGACTGCGATGTCGATTTCGAGACCCTGGAAGACCCCTGGCGCGAAAAAGTAGTTGAGACAATAGCGCCCCTGGTAGAGCCCCGCAGCGGTGAACCCCGCCTGCAGGTGGTTGGCAATCGGGCGGTGCCAGCTGCATCGGCTGGCATTCACCATCATGACCGCCGCAACCCGTTTAGCGCCGAACTACTGGAGGTCTCGCCGCTGACCGTTGCGCCCTCGAACAAGCAGGTCGCCCATGTCGAGCTGTCGCTGGAAGGCAGCGGTCTGGTCTGGCAGCCAGGTGACTCACTGGGGCTTTGGCCGGAAAACGATCCGCGCCTGGTCGAACGCATCGTCGAGCTGGTTGGCGCCGACATGGATGCCGAAGTCCAGCGCGACGGACAGCGCCTGGCGCTGAGGCAATGGCTGACCCGGCACGCCGAGCTGACCCAGGTGGTGCGGCCCTTTGTCGAAACCTGGGCCGGGCTCAGCGAGTCGCGCCAACTGACCGACCTGCTCGCCGACCGCGACGCCTTCCAGGCCTGGAGTCACCAGCGCCAGGTCATCGACATCATCACCGAGTTTCCCGCCCGCATCGACGCCCAGGCCCTGGCCGGGAGCTTGCGCCGGATCGCGCCCCGGCTCTACTCCATCGCCTCCAGTCCCCTGACCGCAGACGATGAAATCGCGCTGACGGTGAAACTGGAACACATCGGTGCCGACGAGGGTCGACGCCTGGGCGTGGCATCAGGACAGTTGCTCGAACGCGCCCGCCCCGGCGATCGATTGCCGATCTACATCGAGACCAACGACCGCTTCCGCCTGCCTGTCGACGGCAAGCGACCGATCATCATGATCGGTCCCGGCACCGGCGTGGCGCCTTTCCGGGCTTTCGTCGAGCATCGCCAGGCACAGGGTGCAACCGGGCCGAGCTGGCTGTTTTTTGGCGAGCAGCATCGGCGCACCGATTTCCTCTACCAGCTCGAATGGCAGCGCCACCAGCGCTCCGGTGCGCTGGGCCACCTTTCAGTGGCCTTCTCGCGCGACCAGGCCGACAAGGTCTACGTACAGCACCGCTTGCGCGAGCAGGGCCGAGCTGTCCACGCCTGGCTTGAAGACGGGGCGCACGTCTATGTCTGCGGCAACGGCCACGGCATGGCTGCCGACGTGCACCAGGCATTAGTCGATATCGTCGCCGAACACGGCGCTAAGAGTCCGGAACAGGCCGCGGAATGCCTCGCCGCCATGAAAGTCGACCACCGCTACCAGAAGGATGTGTACTGATGTCGAACCTGGACGTCGAAAAGATCAAGCGCGACAGCCGCGGCCTGCGCGGCACGCTGCACGAAGGCCTGGCCGACCCGGCCACGGGCAGCATCGCTGACTCCGACACCGTGCTGACCAAGTTCCACGGCCTGTACCAGCAGGATGACCGCGACCAGCGCCAGGTACGGCGCGAGGCGCGGCTGGAGCCGCTCTACCAGTTCATGCTAAGGGTGCGCATTCCCGGCGGATACATCACGCCGGCGCAGTGGGCCGCGCTTGACGAGGTAGCCGAAACCATCGCCAACGGCACGATCCGGCTGACCACCCGCCAGGCGGTGCAATTCCACGGCGTAGCCAAGGAAGACCTCCGGACCTTGATCCGCAGGCTCGATGCCGTGCTCATGGATTCCATCGCCGCCTGCGGTGACGTCAACCGCAACGTCATGTGCCACGTGCAACCCGAGGCCGGCCCGGTCCACGAAGAAACGCTGGCCTGGGCGCGACGTCTGAGCGAACACTTGCTGCCGGCCACCCGCGCCTGGCGCGAGATCTGGATCGACGGCGAGAAGATCGACACGGACGAGGCGCCGGAGGAAGAGCCGATCTACGGCCCCACCTACCTGCCGCGCAAGTTCAAGGCAGCCATTGCCGTGCCGCCGGTCAACGACGTCGACATCTTTTCCCAGGACCTGGGCTTCATCGCCGTGGCCGAGGGCGACCGCCTGCTGGGTTTCAACGTCAGTGCCGGCGGCGGCATGGGTTGCAGCCATGGCGAACCGGATACCTTCCCGCGCCTGGCCGACGTGATCGGATTCATCCATCCACATGACCTGCTGGCCGTGGCCGAGGCGGTC
>SLQY01000030.1 GCA_007131235.1 Wenzhouxiangella sp. | reverse complement strand
CGGTTGACGATTTCGAACTCGATCCGGCGGTGAAGGAAATTTCCGGGGTGGCAGACGAGGGAGATCGCCGTCGCAGCGCGACCTTGCTGGATCTTGGCCTGGATGCCAACTTGCGCTTCCCGAGGCCAGACCGTGAAATCGCACTGACTTTCCTCGACAACCAGGGTGTGCAACGTCAGCTTGACCTCAGCGGCGCACCGCTGGAGCACGCTGCCGTGCAGATCGGCAACCTGCCGCCGATGACCTTCGAATTCTCGCTCGAGCAGGTCGAAACGCCACGCGGCTGCGTCAGCGTTGTTACGTTCTCGAGCTGGGTGCCGGTGCTGATCGAGGAATTTCGCCAACGCCGGGAACAGATTTTCAGCTGCGTTGGCCTGGTCCTGGATCTGCGCGGAAATCCAGGCGGCGTCCTGCCCACCATGGTCATGCTGGCCGCCGACCTGTTCGATCAACCGGCTGTTCTGGGCAGCCTGTTGCGCCGGGACGGTCAGCTCGACTTTCGCGTCATGCCACGCCAGGTTGATCTGGACGGTACCCGCTTGAACCCCTATTCCGGCCCGGTCGCCATCCTGGTTGACGGCATCAGCGGCAGCACGTCGGAGATGTTTGCCGCAGGCATGCAGGCAACCGAGCGGGCGCGCGTATTTGGCCAGCGCTCCGCTGGAATGGCACTGCCGGCTCAAATGTTGCCGCTGGCCAGCGGCGATTTCCTGATGTATGCCTTTGCCGACTATCGGGACAGCCTGGACCGTCGTATCGAAGGAGTCGGCGTAAAGCCAGACCACCCGATCGAACTGACGCCTGAAAACCTGGACGATCGTCCGCCACCGGCGCTGCGTGCAAGTCTTGGCTGGATTGCCGAACAAGTGCAGTGACTCGAAACTTACCGGTTCACAACCAACCCACACAATGGAGCAAGATGATGTTTACAAACGCTATGAAAATCGCTGGCCTTGGCATGCTGGCCATCAGCATGAACCCGGCCCTGGCAGAGACTGCCAATGACCAGGAGCTGCCTGATGGACGCGCTCTTATCGAACGCAACATCGAAGCCATCGGTGGCAGAGAAGCCATCATGGCCCAGTCCGAAGGAGTGATCGAGGGCGAGTTCGCCATGCCAGCCGCCGGCATCACCGGTCCGCTGGTGGTGGCCAGCCGGTCGCCCTCCGAGCGCATCATCATGATCGAACTGCCCGGTATCGGTGCCATCAAGACCGGTTACAGCCCTGACCTGGCCTGGTCGATCGATCCATTCATGGGACCTCGCCTGATCGAAGGTGAGGAGTTCGCTGCGCTGGCCGAAAGCTCCGAGCCTGCTGCGGTGATGCGCGACCCGGAATTCGTGGTATCGGCAGAAACCGTTGGCATCAGTGAGTTTCTTGACCAGGACTGCTACCGGGTCAGGCTGGAGTGGCGCTCGGGCCGGCAGACGCATGATTGCTACGCGGTAGAGACGGGCTTGCTGATTGCCACCGAGAGCGTGGAAACTTCGCCGATGGGAGAGATGGAAAGCCTGACCCTGATGAGCGAGCACAAGGAGATGCATGGTTTCCTCGTCGCCACCGTTACCCGGGTCCAGACCATGGGACAAGAGCAGATATTGACGCTCAAGGAGTTCAATCTCGAAACACCCGACCCCGAACTCTTCGAGCTGCCGCCGGCAATTCAGACGCTGGTCGAAGACCGCTGATCCAAATCTTTCAGCTTGCAAAGCAGCCAGGCCGGCAAGGAAAGACTCGATTGGGAGTCCTTTCAGCTGCCTGGCTGCTTCCCTGCTTCAAGCCTAACGAATTTTCGTTGCCAACTATGCTTGCCGGGCCTGTTCAGGAACAAAACCGGGCGCGAATTCTAAGGCGCGAGTTTTTTCTTCAGCGCACGGGCCAGCGGAGCCGGCAGGCTGGGCAGGGAACGTAACAGCCAGGGCAGGATGCGGCGCTTGGTGCGGTTCAAAGATTCCGGGATGGCGGCATCAATCAGGTGCGGCCCGGGATGGGCGAACGCGTATTCCAGCGCCTTGCAGAAGTCTTCGGCGGTGTCGACGCGAACGCCATGCACTCCCATGCCCTGGGCGAGGCGGGCGAAGTCCAGGTTCGGGCCGGTCAGGTCCAGCTGTGATCGGGCCTTGGGGCCAACATCGTTCTGGGCCCCTACCCGTTCCAACTCGACATTCAGGATGGAATAGGCGGCGTTCCCGAATACCACCACGGTGACGTCCAGGTTTTCCCGCGCCATGGTCCACAGCGCCTGGATGGTGTACATGGCCGAGCCATCGCCGACCAGGGCCAGCACCGGCCGGTCCGGGCAGGCAATGGCCGCACCAACGGCGTTCGGCAGACTCTGGCCGATGGCTCCGCCAGTCAGGGTAATCAGGTCATGGGCCGGCGCGCCGGCGGTCATGACCGGCAGCATCAGGCCGGACGTATTGGCCTCGTCGACAATGATGGCATCGTCCGGCAACAGGTGCCCGATCGCCTTGCAGATCTTTTCGGCGCTCAGGCGACCGCGCGGGCGACCCGGCCGCTGCGCCGGCTGCAGGGCGGCCTCGGCCTGGTCGGCATCGAGGGCGCCAACCAGCCTGGCCAGGCTGGCCACGGCGTTCTGCGCCGGCGTACTCAGGGTGTGCACCTGGCAGCCGTCGGGTACCAGCTCGCTGGCCTTGCCGGGGTAGGCAAAAAACGAGACCGGCGACTTGGCGTCGACCAGCACCAGGTGATCAAACGGCGACAGCTGCAAGCTGGCCAACTCGGCCAGGTAGGCAATCCGTTCGACCGGCGGCCGGCCCGCGCCACGCTCCAGCCGGGTCGGAAAGACCTCGGAAAACACTTTCACCCCACACTGGGCGGCAAGGCGGGCTGCCAGCACCAGCGCCGGCTCCCGCAGGGCCTGTCCACCGAGCAGCAAGGCCGTCTTGCCGCCGGACCGGATGGCATCGGCGATGGCCGAGACCGTGCCATCATCGGCCGCGGGAGGCGCCGGCAAGGGCGGCGGGGCGGCGGCCACGCCGCCCTCACCCCAGGACACATCGGCCGGCAGGATCAGCGTCGCTACCTGTCCCGGCCGGCCACGGGCCACCTGGATGGCCTCGACGGCGTCCTTGCACAAATCCTCGGTGCGCATGGAAGTGCGCACGAATCCCGGCGAGACGTTGCGGGCCACGGTTTCAATGTCGGACTGCAGCTGGGCATCCAGGGCCATGTGATAGGTCGCGTGATCACCGACGATGTTGACCACCGGCACCTTGCCCTTGCGCGCATTGTGCAAGTTGGCCAGGCCGTTGCCCAGGCCACAGCCCAGATGCAGGAGCACAGCGGCCGGCTTGTCGGCCATGCGCGCATAGCCGTCGGCCGCACCGGTAGCCACGCCTTCGAACAGTGCGAGCACGGCGCGCATGCGTGGCTCGTCGTCCAGGGCGGCGACAAAGTGCATTTCGCTGGTGCCGGGATTGCTGAAGCAAACCTCGATCCCGGCATCGGCCAGCGTCTTCATCAGGGCTTGGGCGCCATTGGGCATGGTCAATTCCCTTCCTTGGTTGATGGATACAGGCAATGCCGACCGATATCGGCCACCCGGGTCACGCCGGTCAGCGCCATGGCAATGCGCAACTCGTCGCGGAAACTGGCCAGCATACGGGCAAGAGCAGACTGCCCACCCGCCGCCAGCGCCCACACCCAGGGCCGACCTATCAGCGCGCCGTCGGCGCCCAGGGCCAGGGCCCGGAACAGGTCGATGCCGGAACGGATGCCGCCGTCGACCAGCACTTCGATACGATCGCCCACCGCCTCGACGATGGCCGGCAACACCGTCGCCGTGGCGCTGACGCCGTCGAGCTGGCGACCGCCATGATTGGATACCACGATGCCGTCGACACCGGCATCGACGGCCTGCCTGGCGTCTTCTGCATCGAGGATACCCTTGAGCAACAGCCTGCCCGGCCAGCGCTCACGCAGCCAGGCAATATCCACCCAGGTCACGCCTGGATCGAACTGTTCATCCACCCAGCGTCGAAAGGCATCCGGGTCGCTGGCTGCCGCGACATGCTCGGTCATGCTACCCAGGCTCAACGGCCCGCCGCGCAGGGCGACATTCCACAACCAGCCCGGCCTGGCCGAAAGCTGGGCGATCTTCAACAGCCTCGGCCTGAGTCCGGGCACAGCCAGTCCATTTCGGGTATCACGATGACGTGAGCCGGGCATGGGCAGATCAACGGTAAAGAGCAGGGTTCGGCAGCCAGCCGACCAGGCTCGCTGCAACAGCGCCTCGACGATTTCTCGGTCTCGAAGCATGTAGAGCTGGAACCAGAATGGCGCGCCGGTAGCCGCCAGTTCATCGAGCCCACACAAGCCCACCGTGGACAGGGTGAACGGGATCACCTGGGCTTGTGCCGCGCGCACGGCCTGGACCTCGCCGCGACGGGCCATCATGCCGCCCAGGCCAATGGGCGCCAGGGCCAGCGGCATGGCGTAGTCCTGCCCGGCCAGGGCGGTATCGGTCTCGATGCCGGTGACATCGATCATGACTCGCTGGCGCAGCACGACTTCGCTCCAAGCCCGTTCATTCTGGCGCAGGGATTGCTCGGCACCAGCCCCACCGTCGACATAGTCAAACAGAAAACGCGGTAGTTGGCGCCGGGCCAGATTGCGGTAATCGGCTGGCGTTGCCGGGCAAGGACGAATCATGGCCACTCCTTCATCCGCCGTTGGCCAAGGCGCGCGCGGCGGCGCGACCAGTCAGAATGCAGCCGGGCAGGAAAGTCCCTTCCAGCGATCGCTTGCCGTTGCATCCTCCGCCGCCGAAGCCGGCAGCCTCCCCGACGCAGTACAAACCTGGCACCGGCTGGCCTGCACCATCAAGAACCCGGCTGTCGAGATCGGTACGCAAGCCGCCCAGGCTCTTGCGGGTGATCAGCTGCATGCGAATGGCGATAAAGGGTCCGGCACCTTTCTTTCTCAGCGGTGCCGGCTTGCAGGTGCGCAGTCGGTCCGGTCGCCACTGGCGCGCATGCTCGATCATGCGAATCTGGGGGTCATTGACCAGGCTGTCGCCGTTGGCAAAGTTGGCGTCGAAAGCATTCACTGTGGCTT
>SLQY01000299.1 GCA_007131235.1 Wenzhouxiangella sp. | reverse complement strand
CCCGCAACCCGCAACCCGCAACCCGCAACCCGCAACCCGCAACCCGCAACCCGCAACCCGCAAACCGCAAACCGCAAACCGCAAACCGCAAACCGCAAACCGCAAACCGCAAACCTTAAACCTTAAACCGCAAACCTTAAACCGCAAACCTTAAACCGTGAACCGCAAACCGTAAACCGCAAACCGTAAACCGTAAACCGCAAACCCTTCCCCCCTCATTCCCCCAAAAACCAATCAGCCCGAAACCGCCCATCCCCCGAATTAATGTAAACCATCAAATCCATCTCCCGGTACCAGGCCAGTACTGAAGTGAAGTCCAACGCCTGCCCGGTGTGCCCAAGCACCGGCCCCATCGGAGAATCGCGAAAATGCCAGCCGTAGCCATATTGGCTGCCGTCGGGCTCATCGACCTGTGCGGTCAGCCAGATTGCCAGCCATGGCTGTGACAACCAGATCTCGCGGCGCACGGCACGCCACCACGAGGCCATGCCGGCCGGCGTTGCCAGCAGGTCACCAGCGCCGCGCAGGTGCCAGCCGGCACCGTCGTCCAGCATGGGCTGATCCAGCCAGTGGCCTGAGCTGTTCGGGCCATGACGCCCAGAGACCAATCGATCCGGGTTCCAGGCCGGTCGCATCAGGCCGATCTCGCTTACGCCGGCCGTGGCCAGCAGGCTGCCGGTGAGAAATTCCTCCCACGACTCCTCGGCCAGGGTTTCGATCAGCACGGCAAGCAGGTTGTAGCCAACATTCGAGTAGTTGAAGCGCTCGCCGGGCAGGTGGTCCGGCTGGAAATGGTCGAGACGCCTGAGGAAGGCATCGCGCTGAACCGGCTCGAAGCGCGGCTGGCCGGGCCAGGCGCGATTGACAATTTCGGCCGGCAATCCGGCGGTGTGGGTCAGAAAGTGCTCGATGGGAATGTTGGCCCAGTGCTCGGCCAGTCCCGGCAGGTGCCGACCGATGGGTTCGTCCAGGCCAAGCCGGCCTTCAGCGGCCAGGGCAAGCACGGCGCTGGCCGTGAACGGCTTGGTCAGCGAAGCCAGCGGCATCACTGCTGTTTCATCCAGCGGTTCGGGCTGACCTGCCCGGCGACGACCGTAACCGCGCATGAGAAGCACTTCCTGCCCATGCATGACCAGCAACTGGCCGGCGAATCCACCACGCTCAGCCCGTTCCAGCGCCCGTTCCAGCTCTTGGGCAATGGATTCCGGACCCCGATCAGGCGAGGGCAGGGCGGCACACCCGACCAGCAGCCACAGCGCGACCGCCATGGCCGCCACCGGGCTCGTCGTGCTACATGCTGCGGATATCGACGAAGGCACCCGATTCGAAATTGCTACGCAGGGAGTCCAGCAAATCGAGGATGCGATCCGCGGCCTCGCGCGGCTTCGGCATGTCCTTGGTGCCACGCGCATCCTTGAGTTTCTGCATCGACGGAAAGTCTTCGCTGTCGACCTCCTCGCACAGGTAGTCCTGCATGCCGGTATCGACCAGGCCCGGGGCGAATGCCGTCAAGTGGGTATCGGGCATTTCGGGAGCATAGAGCCGAATGAGATTGTTGAGTGCGGCCTTCGACAGCGAGTAGCCCCCCCAGCCATAGTTCATGTTCACCGCGGCACCGGAAGAAATGGCGACCACCTGGCTGACCGGAATCTGGCGCTCGATCAGCCAGTCCAGGATCACCTTGTTGGCCCAGACATTGACCCGCATCATGTGCTCGAGGTCATGCACGTCGGTATGGGCAATCTCCTGGATGCGCCCCAGGATGCCGGCGTTGAGCACGACCAGGTCCAGGCGCAGGCAGTCCGACAGCAGTCGATCCAGGCCTTCTTCAATGGTGTTGAGCTTGCCCAGATCCTGCTGGCGGTCGCGCAGGACATCGTCATATTTCGGCTTGAGCGCGCAGCCCCTGCGACTCATGCCCCAGACGATTGCATCGCGGTCCATCAGCGCCTCGGTCAGTCCCAGACCCAGCCCGCTGCTGTTGCCCGTGATGAACACATTCATGGTTGATTTCCTCCGATATGGGTTTCAAACAGGTTGAGGATACGCCGATACTGGTCCAGCCAACTTGACGGACGCGTGAATCCGTGTCGCTCCAGTGGATAGGATGCCAGCTCCCAGTGCTCCTTTTCCAGGTCGATCAAGCGCTGGGCCAGCCGAACCACGTCCTGGTAGAAGACATTGTCGTCCAGCATGCCGTGGGTGATCAGCAGGTGGCCCTGCAGGCCCTCGGCAAACTCGATCGGCGAGGAGCGCAGGTAGGCTTCCGGATCGATCTCGGGGGTATTGAGGATATTCGACGTGTAGGGGTGATTGTAGTGGGCCCAGTCGGTGACCGGCCGCAGCGCCGCACCGGCCTGGAACACCTCGGGCGCGTTGAACAGGGCCATGAAGGCCATGAAACCGCCGTAGGAGCCGCCGTACACTCCAACCCGAGAAGGGTCGGCGCCGTGCTCGCTGACCAGCCATTCGACCCCGTCGATCAAGTCCTGGAGCTCGGGTGTGCCCATCTGGCGGTAAATGGCCGTGCGCCAGTCCCGGCCGTAACCGCGGCTGGCGCGAAAGTCCATGTCAAGCACGTGGTAGCCGCGTTCGGTAAGCAGGTTATGGAACATTTGCTCGCGGAAATACTGCGGGTAACGCAGATGGGTATTTTGCAGGTAGCCGGCACCGTGGACGAACAGCACCACCGGTTGGCCGCCCTCGGCGCGTTCGCCGCGGGCCGGGTAAAACTTGGACCAGATTGGACCGGCACCGTCGCTGGACTCGATGCCGACAATCTGCGGCGCTTGCCAATCGAGTTCCCGAAAGGCTTCGCTGCGGGTGTCGGTCAGGCGCTGGATGTCACCGCCGTTGCGGTCGACCAGGCCGACCTGGGCCGGCAGGTAGGGTTCGGAGAAGCGCACCAGGATGCGTTCCTGTCCCGGCAGAACGGCAAATGACTCGATGCCGCGGTGTTCGGTCAGGCGGGACAGGCGATCGCGTCGCAGGTCGAGCCGGTAGAGGTCGTATTCAGTCGGGTGGCTGCGGTTGGACAGCAGATAGACCGTGCGGCCATCAGCCTGCACGGCCGGGTTCATCACCTCGAAGCCACCCTCGGTATGGGCACGCACCCGGCCGCGATCGGTATCGACCGTGTAGAAGTGGCTGTAGCCGCTTTCCTCGGACAAAAACCACAGCGTATTCGAACCCGGCAGCCAGCCGAACTCGTTGAAAGACCAGTTGATCCAGGCCTCGTCGGTCAGGCGGTGACGCGGCTTCAGCTCGGCCGAGGTCGGCTCCAGCGTGGCAATCCAGCGGTCCTTGTTGTCGACGGACCGAACCATGATCGCAGCCTGATCGGCCTCCGGATGCCACTGCAGGCCGAGGATGGTGGCGGCGCGATTCTGCCCCTCGGGCAGGGGGTCGATATCCTGCGCCGCCTTGTATTCCGCCAGCGGGTCCTGCTGGATCCCGGGCAGGCCATCGAGCTCGATCTCGGACTTTTCGCGCTCGAGCAGGTCGAGCAGCCACAATGATTGCGGTGCCGGCTCATTGCGACCGACCCGGGTGCGTACCCCTTCGATGTCGACATAGCCGTCGACGGTCACGTAATGGGGCATCTGCCCGCGGCGGCCGCCATCGTGCCGAGCCGGCCTGACGGCCAGCAGCAGCCAGCGACCATCCGGCGAGAGGCTGGAGTTGACCGGTTCCATGGCATCACCCAGGTACCAGGGAGCTGCCGCCCGACTGGCATCGGCGCGCGCGGCTTCGCGCTGGGCCTCGCGGGTCATGCGCTCGCGCTCCGCGTCGGCCCGCAGGCTTGAAAACAGGCGCAGCTGCATCTGGGCCAGACTGTCGTCGGGCGCCTCGTCGGGATCCTTCTCGAAAATCAGGTTGGCGGCCGGCCACGATAGCCCGGTCGCGATCTCATGCTGCCACCACTGCGCACCGCGCCTGAAGACCAGGCGCTGGCCATCCGGGCTGAACGCAGGCTGGGCGTCACTCTCCGGGCTGCGCGTGAGCTGGCGCAGCCGTGTCTCGCTGGGCAGGCGCAGGAACAGATTGCCATCGCGCACGAAAACAACGCGACCGGTGGCCGGGTGAAACACCGGGTCGGGACCGTCAATCTCGGACTGGTCGGCAAACTCCAACCGCCTGGCCGAGCCATCGGCCAGGTCAAGCCGATACAGGTCCCGAAGTTCAGACTCGTCGCGACGCACCCGGTACAGCAGCGCAGAACCATCCAGCTGCCACCAGGCGGCCTCCACGGGCGGTCCGATCCAGCCGGGATCGGCCATGATCTGGCGGAGATCTGGTGTGGCCCCAAAAACGAGGGAAGATAGAGTCAGTGCCAGCGTGCCGACCAGAAAACGCGTCTTCAACATAAGGTAAGTGTGACCAAGGAATGAGAAACTGCCCGAAAGCATACCCCAGACCTCGCGGCCACCTCGACCAGGATCCGATCGCCCGCGTTCGGGCGCCGTGTCAGCAAGGCCCGGCCGGAGCGGCCGGGCACCATTGCAATGAGTGAGTTTCTTAATCAGGGCGCAGTTTCGAAACGGTCTCCGAACAGCTCGTCTGCCAGCGTAGTGCAGGTCACTGCCACATCATCCACATCGCCACCCCCAAGCGTTCCTTCGCCGTTTGCCACCGCGCAGCTTTGCAGGGTGCTGCCGTCAATGCTGGCGACGCTGACTGAGTAACTCTCCCCGTCATCTATGGCTGTCGTGAAGTTGAATGCGCCATTGGCGCTGACCAACAGGTCGTCACCACCGTTGTTCTGCAGCACGATCTCGTTACCGGAAGCAAGACCGGAGACGGTGCCGCCGATGGTGTAGGTCTCGGTGGAGCAGGTCACCGCGATGTTGGTCACGTTGGCACCTGCCAGCTCTGCGCTGCCATTGGCGATCGTACAGACCTGGTTGGGGCTGGTCGGCTGGGTCAGCACGCTGACGGCGTAGCTTTCGCCGTCGTCGAGGGCGGTGGCAAAGGTAAACCCACCGTCAGCGCTGACTGTCAGGTTGTCACTGCCATTGTTCTGCAGCACGATCTCGTTACCGGAAGCAAGACCGGAGACGGTGCCCCCGATGGAGTAGCTT
>SLQY01000104.1 GCA_007131235.1 Wenzhouxiangella sp. | reverse complement strand
CGCGGATCGATCGATTGCACCGGCCGGCCCTGGTGGTCCAACCGGACCGGTATCCCCGTCCTGTCCCGCCGGTCCCTGCGGTCCGGGCTCGCCTTGCGGCCCCGGCTCACCCTGAGGTCCAGACTCACCCTGCGGCCCTGGCTCGCCTTGGGGCCCTGGCTCACCCTGAGGTCCAGGCTCACCCTGTGGCCCAGGCTCCCCTTGGGGCCCGGGCTCGCCTTGCGGCCCCGGCTCACCCTGAGGTCCAGGCTCACCCTGAGGTCCAGACTCACCCTGAGGTCCAGGCTCCCCCTGTGAGCCCGGATCACCTTGCGGGCCTTGAGGCCCCTCGGGTCCGATCAACTCAGGGAGTTCAGTTACCAGCGCTCCATCGGGCAGGCGCAAACCCTCACCGGCTCGGACGATGCCGGCCACGTGCAAGGTATCCTCCGGACTGGTCGTGCCGATACCGACACTACCGTCCAGATAAACGGCCTGATCACCAACTCGTGACCAGACCGGGTCGGTTTCGGGCAGGTTCAGCACACTCAGTGCCAGCGGTGCCGGCGCAATGCGCTGGCGTGCCGTCAACACCTGACCGTTGACTCTAATGTCCAGAAAACGCTCGCCGTCGGCGAACGCGTCGTTGCCGAAGTCCAGCGACACCTGGAAAAGACCGTTGACAACCTCGACCGAGTCCCGGGCTTGAACATCCCCAACCTGGGTCCCGCCGGTGGGCGCGTCATACAGGCGAAACTCCAGGTCAACACTGCCGGAGAAGGGGCCGCTGCCGTCCTGCAGCTGTCCCTGATAAGTGATGGAGTTGGCAGCCGTAACCAGACCGGCCAGGCTCGCGAAGGAAACCAAAATCAGAAGTCGCAAAAACATGAGCCCCCTTTTTAGGCGTGAGAACAAGATGATTAAGCAACAAGCCTAATGCATTCGGTCTGTTTTCCGAAGCCGAGGAGCCTGAATTGCCGAACTAACCAACCGGTCAGTCAGGTCGTGTCCGGCATCATCACCGCCACGCGACTCACCTGTATAAGCCGCAATCCGTCCAAAAGAGTCTCACTTTGCGGGCAAATACTGCCCTTCAAGCGGCCTGCTCCGCCACCACCGGCTTCAACACCTCCAGGCTCTCCGCCCGATCCGAAAAATGGACCAGTTCGATCGAGCCATCATGATGCTCGAGCAAGGCCGTGCAACTTTCCACCCAGTCGCCGCAGTTCAGGTACAGCTTGTTGTCGATGGTGCTGATGGTTGGACGGTGGATGTGGCCACAGACCAGCCCGTCGACATCGCGTACCTTTGCCTCCCGGGCCACCGCCCGCTCGAAATTCTCGATGTAGTTGACCGCGTTCTTGACCCGGTGCTTGAGAAAAGCGGCCAGTGACCAGTAATCTCGGCCCATCTTGCGCCGCACCCAGTTGACCCAGCCATTCACCCACAGCAAACCATCGTAAAGCTTGCAACCGATCAGACCGATCAGGCGCGAGTGCATCACCGCGCTGTCGAACTGATCCCCGTGCAGGATCAGCAGGCGGCGGCCATCGGCTGTCTCGTGGATCAGCTCGTCTCGAATTTCGACATCGCCCAGGGCCATGCCATCGTAGTCACGCATCACCTCGTCATGGTTGCCGGGCACGAACACCACCCGTGTGCCGTGCTTGGCCTTGCCAAGGATGGAACGCACCACGTTGTTATGACTCTGTGGCCAGTAGCGACGACGCTTCAGGGACCAGAAATCAACGATGTCGCCAACCAGAAACAGGTTCTGGCAGCGCATCTGGCGGAGAAAGCCGAGCAGGTGGTCGGCGCTGCAGCCCGAATAGCCCAGGTGCACATCGGATATCCAGATCGAACGTACGTGTCGCTTGAATGCGAAGGGCGTTTCGGTGGTCATGAAGGGGTACCGTCAGTGACTTGGTCACGATCATGGCCAGTGCTTGTGTCAGTCCAATGCCGCCAGGCTTAAGAATCCGTGACAGCCTGCTCCAAGCGCATGGCCATCAGGTAGTACAGCGTGGAGATCAAAGGCAAGACCAGCCAATCCGGGTAGGGATGGCGCATGATCAAGAAAAACCCCCAGATTGAAACCAGTGTGCCCAGGTATTGCGGGTGCGGCACGACGGAGAACGGAAAACCCGCTACCCAGGGCACTTCGTGACCGAGACGATTGCCGTAGAACACGCCGACCTTGCCCAGGCGCCAGAACACACTGACGTTCAGGAGCTGACCAACAACCAGCAATATCGCACCGGCAAGCAAGGCCAGGCCATCGCCGGTCGGCATCGGTATACCGCCTTCACCAAAGTACCAGCACCAGCCCAGGAACACGCCGATCTGAATGATCTTGAAACCCACGAACAACGAGCGCAGCGCATCGACTGGCTCGCGTTGGCCAAGTACGACACCGGATGCCACCAGGCGACGAAAGCGTTCCGGCATGCGCCATACCAAAACGTAAGTCACGCGCTCGAACAGCAACAACACAGCAGCTAGCAGGATGGCAATCCACATATTTATCCAGATATTCAGAAGACCAAGTGCACCCCAGGAAAGAGCAGAGTCTATGGCCACAATTTCACAATTTGATGGCAACAGGAATAACGCCAATCTGCAACGTTTCGGTCATTGGCCGGACACATGACCATCCTATAAAACCGGATGGGGCGAAAGTCCCGGTCAAATCTTCAATACCTCAGGAGAGCTTGTTCATGGGTTTCAGGCAGGAATTGCAAAAACAGCGCTGGGATGACCACCGCTTCTATCACCACAGCCGCATCAACCAGTCACTGCATCTGTTCAGCGCCAGCTGTTTCTTGATGACTTACATGCTGGTCTTTGTTTCTCCGATCGCAGCCGCTTTTACCGCCTGGATCCTGGCCATGGTCTCACGCCAGGTCGGACACTTCTTTTTCGAGCCCAAAGGTTTCGACGATGCAAATCAGGTCAGTCACGAACACAAGGAGGCGATCAAGGTTGGCTACAACCTGAATCGAAAAGTGGTACTGCTCAGCCTGTGGGCGATATCGCCACTGTTTCTTTTGTGGCAGCCGACCGCCTTCGGCCTGTTTCAGCCGCACCAGGGCCAGCACGAATTCCTGCACAACCTGTCTTTGCTCTGGATCTACCTGGGCCTGGGCGCCATCATCTTCCGCACCCTGCAACTGTTCTTCCAGGATGGCTTGCTGACCGGACTGGCCTGGTTTACCAAGATTGCCACGGATCCTTTCCACGACATCAAGCTCTACCACAAGGCACCGATCCATGTGCTGCGCGGCAATCTTTACGATCCGATTGTGACCGTCGAAGGCGAGGAGGCCGAGGCGCGCTGAAATCGCGCTTTGATCAGTTCGAGCAACACCTGACGGCTGACGCTGCGCTGGGTGGCGCCCTCCGGGAGCCACCACCAGCCGTCGGCATTCATGCGCCGCCCGGCCCGAACGATGCGTTCGACCACCTCATCAAACTCGGCTTCGCTGTAGTTGAGGCTGAAGATGAGGCGCCCGGTACCCACCCAGGGCAGCATCAGTCCCTCGGCGTTGAGATAGAACTGAAACATCCAGTTGTACCGCGATGGCTTGCGGTAGGTCAGGGTAAAGATCGACCCCAGGTGACTTGCATCAACCGGCAGTTCAGCATCGTTCAGGGCCTGGTTCAGGCGCTCGGCGCGCCGCGCCCAGGTGTCATCCAGATTCGAATAGATCTCCTGGATTCCCGGCTGTTCAAGGCGCTCAAGAAATGCCTGCATGGCGGCCAGCACCCAGGGGTGAGCATTGAAGGTGCCGCGTGCAAAGCAGATATCCAGCGGTCGATCTTCACGGTAGCGGCGCATCAGCCGTTCTGGCCCGCAGACCACGCCTACCGGCAGGCCGCCGCCCAGGGTCTTGCCATAGGTGACCAGATCGGCCTGGACGCCAAGCCACTCTTGGGCGCCACCTTGGGCCAGGCGAAAGCCAACAAAGACCTCGTCGAAAATCAGCACAATGCCGCGAGCGCTGCATACTTCTCGCAGACGCTTGAGCCAGTCGGTATAGGCGGCGCGATCAAAGCCGGTGTGCCGGCCGGCGGCGACCAGCGCGCCATCGCCCGGCGCATTGCTGTTGGGGTGCAGCGCCTGCATAGGATTGACCAGCACGCAGGCAATGTCTTTGCGCGTCGCCAGCACCGCCAGCGTTGCCTCGCTCATTTCGGCCAGGGTGTAGACCTGGCCAACTCGACCGGGGTTGCCGATGCCCGGCTGCACCTCGTCCCACCAGCCATGGTATGCGCCGCAGAAGCGCACCACGTGCGAGCGACCCGTGTGGTAACGCGCCATCCGTACCGCCTGCATCACCGCCTCGGTGCCGGACATGTGGAACGACACCTGCTCGTGTCCCGAGATGACGCGAAGGCGTTCGACGACATCCGAAATCACCGGGTGATAGGGCCCCAGCACCGGGCCCAGGTCGCCTGCGGTCGCCGCGGCCTGGCGCAGGCATTCCTTGTAGAAGTCGTAGCCGAAGACGTTGACTCCGTAGGCCCCGCCCAGGTCCAGCCACTGGTTGCCGTCGATATCGGTCAACCTGACTCCAGCGCTGCGCTCGACCATCACCCCGGGCTTGAGCTGGGTTCGCACCTGGCCACTGAACTGGAACGGCACCCGGTAGCGGGCGATGAAGGCAACATCCGGCACTTGCTCCGACAAATCAGCCATGGCCGCTATCGAACGCGGCCGGGTGGTGCGGAAGTGCCGGGCCAGTTGCGCGAAGCCGGATCGACGCCGAGCGCTGACACCCTCGGGCGCGCCGTCGACCGCAAAGAAGCGATCGGAGTCGAACTCGTAAGTCGGAATCAGTCGGGCCACGCGTTTGGCCATGCGTACGTGCCCGGCCAGCGAAGGGTGCTTGGCCCGCGACAGGCGCAGCCGAACATGAATACGCCAGACCAGCCAAAGGGCCAACGGCACCAAAAACAACCATAGTAGTGAGTTCGTCATGGCCAGACCGTATAACAGCGCCCAATGACAAGCCTGTGTAGCTTTTCCTAATGACCGATGCCGGAAGACCCGAACGGTCAGTTCAGCCGAAGCTGGAACTGCGCGAGACCCTGAACTTCTGGCTGACTAACCGCCTGCCGCGCAACCTGCTGACCCGCTTTATCGGCTGGTTCAGTCGGATCGAATCG